>JBMNTV010000041.1:0-18367 GCA_050945915.1 Christensenellales bacterium | reverse complement strand
CATGATGCGCACCCTTGACCGCAAGGAGGCCCTGATCGCCGGCGAACGCAACGCCCTCCCCCTCCCGGGGTTTGACATGGGCAACTCCCCCCTGGAGTTCACTCAGGACAAGGTCCGCGGAAAAACCGTCGTCATCAGCACCACCAACGGCACTTCCGCCCTCCAGGCGGTGAAAAACGCCAGCCGGGTGCTCATCGGCGCGTTGATCAACAAAACTGCGGTGGCCCGGGCCATCCAGAACCGCGGAGAGGACGTTTGCATCGTCTGCGCGGGAACCGGCGGCAAGTTCTCGGCGGACGATATCTACGGCGCCGGCGCCATCATTTCCGCCCTGCAGGAACTGGGCGTGGCCGTCGAGTGCAACGACCTGGGCTACGTCAGCGAACTTTTGTACAACTCGGACCGGGGCCGGCTGGGCCTCATCTCGAACTCGCATCATTACAAGCTGCTGCTCGAACTCGGCATGCAGGAGGATATCGAGTACTGCTTTACCGAGGATGTGACCGACTGCGTTCCCATCTATGCCGCCGGATTAATCGAAGGCGGCCCCGCAAGGGAGTGAACCTTTGAAAAACGAAAGAACGCCCAACAGTGCGCTTTTTTGTTTTTGCCTATCGTTTAAAATGCATTATTCCCGCAACATGCACATAAAGGAGCCCACCGGCGAACCGGACAATTCCGCCACCGTTTCACACTTGGTGATGAACAGATAGAAGACCGGCTTGTCCCGCCAATCGTGCAGGCATTCGAAATTCCCCATCCCCTTGCTGACGATCACGTCCGCCGCATAGACGGCTTCCTTGAACTCCTCGCTGCAGCGGTGCAGCAGCACCCCCATGGTATTGTCCCCGTTGCCGATGACTTTTGCGATCCCGGTCATCCCCACGCGCTCGGCATCCTCCATCGTCGCGTCGTTGTTGGCCGCATGGCCCCGGACGGCGACGGTCACTTTGTCCGGCGTGGTGATTCCGAGGCGATACATCGTTTCGATGAACAGCCTGTCCACCGCGATTTCGCCTGCATTGTCCGTCAGATAGAGGATTTTCTCCGCCTTTTTCAGCCTTTCCACCAGCTCCTTGGAATCGTCCACAAAAAGCGGAGTGTTGGCGGAGGTCTTCAGCACCTCGTCCATGGTCATCCCGTGATGCTGGGGCATCGGGTCCATGATGTTCGCCGCGATGGCATAGCGCATCGCCGTGTCAAACTTGTCCTCTGCCGCGCCAATCTCCCGCTGGATCATGGGCAGCAGCGACAGACCCAGCTCATCGTCCGCCCGCTTTGCATCCAGCATCGGATCGATCCCGTCGTTTTCCGCGACGATCCGCTCCCACGGAGCGATGTATGCCTCCGGCGAGGGCATGTCCGCGTCGCAATTTGCGTAATGGCGCAGCATGTCCTGCACGATGGAAAGCCTTTGCTCCTCCGTCAGATCCATGCCGGCGAGCACCTTCCCGAGGCTGCTGATCTGGCAAAGAATACAGCGGCTGTTGATCTTCATGTTCTTTCCCCCTTAACTTCTTTTCAGCCTGGCCGCCACGATTCCCTTGAGGGTGTCGACTTCGTCGACCTTCAGCAGAAGCACAAGCGCGATATAAACAATCAGTCCGGCGACGGTGGCAAACACCAGCCGCAGGATCAATGATCCGGTTAAAAGCTGAACCGACCCGTTCACAAGGATGGTCACGGCGCCGGCAATGCAGGCAGAAAACAGCATCTTGCACACCTGCACCAACGTGGTGGAAAAACCGAACCTGCCCAGCTTTTTGCGAAGCTGCACAAGCATCAAAAACGCGCCGACGAAACCCGCGATACTCGTCGCCAGGGTCAGCCCTCCCACGCCCATGACCGGCGCCAGCGCGACGTCTAAAACGATGTTCACCGCCACGCTGACCGCGCCGATCAGCATGGGGGATCGAGTGTCCTGCAAGGAATAAAACACCCGCACGAGGAAATTCCTCCAGGCAAAGGCAAAAACCCCCAGGACGTAGAACATATAGGCGTCGCTGGTTAAAGCCAGGGAGTATTCGTCAAACCGGCCCCTGAAGAACAGCAGGCGAATCACGTCCGGGGACTGCACCACAGAAAGCACGATCACCGGCAGCACCACCAGGGCAAGCACCTCCAGGCACTGCTTGGTGGTTTCCAGGATGCGCTTTTTCCTGCCTTCCGCAGCGTACTGGCTGAGCTTGGAAAACATCACCGTTGTGATGGGCACCACCAAAACGCCGAGGATCAGCGTAATCAGCCGATAGGCGTATGTCAGCGCCGTATTCGGACCGTCCCCCAGCCAGATGCCGACGTTTTTGTCCACCAGGTGGTTCAACTCGTCCAGCGCCATGGACATGATCGCCGGCAAAGCGAGCAAAAACGTCTGCTTCACCCGGCCGCCGCAGGGCGCAAGGGAGGGGCGAAAGCGGTAAATCCCCCTGAGGAACGGGAGGATCACAAGAAGCTGCAAAAAGTAGGTTGCCGCCGTGGCCACCGCAACGGCGTAAATCCCCTGCTCCGAAAAAAAGACGCAGGCGGCGATGATGCAGCCGCTGAGCACGAAGCCCAGCAGCTGTTCGGGCACAAAGCGCTCATTGGCGTTTAGAAGCGCGGTAAAAACGCCGGTACTGGCCGCAAAGGCCATGGAGGGGAACATGATTCTGGCCATATCCGCCGTCATGCTCAGCTTTTCCACCTGCTGGGCGTAAAGCTCTGTTCCCGGCGCCGCCGAAGGGATGAGCTGGGGCATAAAAAGCTCGCACACCCGGTCGGCAAAAAAATAGCCCAGCACACTGATCAGCAGCCCGATCAGGAAAAACAGGGTCAGGATGCTGTTCGTATAGGCGTTGGTGTAGCGTTTTCCCTTTTCCCGCAGGGTCTTGGTAAAGATGGGGATAAAGGTGGACGAGATGCAGGCGGAAAACAGCAAAATGAAGATATTTACCACCGTGGAGGCGTTGGTGTACGCGTCGCTGGCCACGCCAGTGCCGAAATAGGCGGCAAACACCATCTCCCGGACGAAGCCTGCCACCTTGCTCGCTATGATGATCACAGTGATGGCCATTGCGGAACGCAGAGCGTTCATTCCGACAGCCTGTTTGTTCTTGGTCAAATCAATCTCCGATGGATTCGTTTTGCCAACGGCCCATAGGTTACCATATGTTCCCCTTTAAGCAGGATTGACCGTTTGGACCCCCAGGATCATCCTCGCGCTTAAAACTCCATCAAAAGGCCCACGGGGCAATGGTCGCTGCCGTAAATATCGGCATAGATCACGCTGTCCAGCACGTGTTTCATCAGCCTTTCGGACACGATGAAGTAATCGACGCGCCACCCGGCGTTATTCGCCCTGGCGTTAAACATATACGACCACCAGGTGTATGCGCCGCTCTTTTCGGGATACAGCACCCGGAACGTGTCCACAAAACCGGAGGACAGAAGCCTCGTCATGCATTCGCGCTCCTCCATGGTGAACCCGGCGTTGTTGACGTTGGTCTTGGGGTTTTTGAGGTCGATCTCCTTGTGGGCGACGTTCAAGTCCCCGCAAAGGACCACCGGCTTCTTTTCGTCCAGGGAAAGCAGGTATTTGAGGAAGGCGTCTTCCCATTCCATACGGTAATCCAGCCGCAACAGCCCCCTTTGGGAGTTGGGGGTGTAGGTGTTAACGAGGTAGAACTCCTCGTACTCCGCGGTGATCACCCGGCCTTCCCGGTCGTGTTCGGGGATGCCGATGCCGTTGGTCACCGACAGTACCGGCAGCCGGGAAAAGACCGCGGTTCCGGAATAGCCCTTCCTTTCCGCCGCGTTCCAAAATTGAGAATAGCCCGGCAGGCTGACCTCCGCCTGCCCGGGCTGCATCTTTGTTTCCTGAACGCA
Source organism: Christensenellales bacterium (assembly GCA_050945915.1). GTDB lineage: Bacteria > Bacillota > Clostridia > Christensenellales > CALWSW01 > CALNBC01. Next base: position 14,503 of record JBMNTV010000041.1, on the reverse strand, counting down.
GAAAACATCCGCATCCAGCTCGAAAAACGTATCGTAAAAGCCCTTTCCCAACGCGGCCCGCAGGCCGTTGACGTTCCATGAGATCAGCTTCATCCCTTGCTCCTCTTTGCGCGGGCAGAACTCCAAAAACAAGGCTCCGCCCATCCCAAAAAACCGCTTCCCGTTCGCGCGTCGCTTGGCGCTTTTCGGTCAACATGTTCGGCTACGGCCCGTTTGCCTTCGGGACCGCGTGTACTATTTTACCATACGCGGCCCCGTTGGGCAACGGCAGCCGACCCCTGCCAGCCCGAAGGGCAGCTTGTTTTCAGCGTTGCCATATGCCAAAGGTTCCGGTCACGGAATCGCGAAATAGCGGGATCCTCGGCGGAACGAAGGTGAACGCCCAAAAGCAAAACACCGTCAGCGCCATCGCCGCAAGCCCCAAAGCGTTGGCCCTTCGGGAAGAAAATCTCTCTTTTTTCAGCATCCTGTGGCTGCACAGCCAGGAAGCGGCGGCGCCGATGACAAAGAGGGCAATGTCCACCGGGTCCCAGCCCTTCCCCAGGATCCCTCGATATGTATAGAACCCCGAGATAATCAGGATCAGTCCTGCCCAAAGGGTAATGGCCTTTGCGGCGAAAAAATTCGGCGCCGTTTTTCCATACAAAGCGTATTCCAGCGGAAAGCAGCAAAAACGGCGTCGCCAAAAGCTTCAGGTGCTCCCAAACGCTTTCGTTGACGGGGCAAAAAATCGCCACGATGGCGTTTCCTGCGGTCCAGTCGTAAGCAAAGTGAAGCGCTGCCCCCGCAAGGATTGTTACGAGAAAGAATCGGATGTTCCTTTTTTTCATGTTTTTCATGGCTCCTCCTTTTTGCCCGGAACGGCAAATTCTGCGCATCCATTCCCAGCGATCAACCAAACAAATATTCGCGTGTTCGCTCGAATACGAACTTATATTTGGAGGTTTGCCATGGAAAGGATCATACTCCACGCCGACCTTAACAATTTTTATGCTTTTGTCGAATGCATCAAAGCGCCAAAATATAAATACATTCCCATGGCGGTCACGGGGGATCCAACGCAGCGGCACGGCATCGTCCTGGCAAAAAACCAGCTTGCCAAGGCGGCGGGCATCAAAACCGGCGAAGTGATCTGGCAGGCCAGGCGCAAATGCCCGAATCTCGTCTGCCTTCCCCCCCGCTTTGGGCTTTACATGCATTATTCCCGCAGGGTGCGGGAAATCTATTACCGTTTTACCCCAAAAGTGGAGCCGTTTGGCCTGGATGAAGCGTGGCTGGATATGACCGGAACGGGCAAAAGCGCCGAAGAAGCGGCGGAGGCGGTACGCGCCGCCGTCAAGGCGGAAACCGGACTGACCATTTCCGTGGGCGCGAGCTTTAACAAGGTTTTTGCCAAACTGGGCAGCGATATCGCCGGTCCGGACGAGGCGACGCTGATCACCCGGCAGAATTTCAGGGAAACCGTCTGGCCCCTGGCGGTGGAGGAGCTCTTGTTCGTGGGCCGCGCCACCAAGCGCAAGCTGAACAACATCGGCGTTTGCACCATCGGCGACCTGGCGCGGCTTTCCCCCGCGGTACTGCGCTCCCTGCTGGGCAAATGCGGGGAAACCCTCGGCCGCTTCGCCCGGGGGGAGGACCGGTCGGAAGTGGCCTTTTTGGGGGATACGCCGCCGGTCAAATCCATCGGGAACAGCCTCACCCCCTTTCGGGACCTTCAGAACGACGAGGACGCCAAGCAGATGTTCTTCATCCTTGCGGAATCGGTTTCTGCGCGGCTGCGGGATCAGGGGCTGGTCTGTTCCCTGGTGGGCATCAGCGTGCGGGACTGCGAGCTGCACACCTTTACCCGCCAGTCGACGCTGCAAAAGCCCACCGCCCTTTCCGGAGAGATCGCCCGCACAGCGCTGCGGCTCTTCCGCGCGAATTACGGCTGGGCAAAGCCCGTCCGCAGCGTCGGAGTCTGGGCGGGCAGGCTGGGGGCGTCGGACGGCGAGGTGCAACTCAGCTGCCTGGAAGAGGACTCCCGCCGTGCCGCGGAAGAAAGCCTGGACAGGGCGGTGTATCACATCCGCCGACGGTACGGAAATAGAGCGGTGATGCGGGCCTGTGTACTGGGCGGGGATTTCCGCCGCGCGGACCCGAAGGAAGAGAACGTCATCTTCCCCGCGGGGTTCTACGACAAGGTCGAGATTCCCCTTTGACGCAAAAACGGCAAAACGGTGTGCGCCGTTCTGCCGCGGTCTGAACTTCCTGCTTTTATGATACCACAAACCTTTTTTGGGGAACAGTCTGTTTTTTCCGTCGCTGTGGGGGTATGCTTTTGTTATCTTGCTGATGGGAGGAAATCAAACGCCCCGGCAGCTTTACAACAGGCTGCTCGCGCAAAACCTCTGCGAAGCGTTCCGGCGCCGCAACATGGACGGCCTGTACTGCGAGACCAAGGAAGAGGCGCTGCAAGCGGCGCTGGGCCTGTTGGACAAAGAAACGCTCGTTTCCTGCGGCGGTTCCGCGACGCTGCACGAGATCGGGCTGGTCCAGGCGCTCAGGGCGGGGGGCTACCGTTTTTTGGACCCTTTCGCCCCCCAAACCGGGAAGAAAAAAGAGGAGATCACGCGCAAGGCGCTGGGCGCGGAATACTATTTTATGGGCTGCAACGCCATCGCACAATCCGGCGAACTGGTCAACGCCGACGGCATCGGCAACCGCCTGGCCGCTTTGGCTTTCGGGCCGAAGAACGTGGTGGTCGTCGCGGGGATGAACAAGGTGGAACCGACGCTTCAGGCGGCGATTCGCCGCGTGCAGACCAGAGCTGCGCAGATGATCCTTCTGCAGTTCAAGCCGGATTTCACGGATTTTGACAGCCTGGCGGCCGCCGCCGAGGGCGCCTGCGGTCATTTGGCTGTCACAAGGATGCCTGCCGTCAAAGGGCGGATCCGGGTGCTGCTGGTAGGAGAATCGCTGGGGTATTAGACCCGGCGCCGGCAAAGCGCCAAAAAAGGCGCAAGACAGGAAAACCCCCTGCTGGCGGGGGTTTTTCTTCGTGGCTTGTCCTCAAAAAAGCGCTTGGTTTTCGTCAGTCCGCGGCGCGGCGCTGCTGTTTTTGCCTTTGCTCCTTGTTCAGGATGCGCTTCCTCAAGCGGATGTTCTTTGGGGTGACCTCCACCAGCTCGTCGTCCCCGATGAACTCCAGGGACTGCTCCAGGCTGAGGGTCACCGGCGGGGTCAGCCTCAGGGCTTCGTCCGACCCGGCGGCGCGCATATTGGTGACATGCTTCTTTTTGCAGACGTTGACCACCACGTCCTCATCCTTGGGGCATTCGCCGACGATCATCCCCTCATACACCATCTGGCCGGGGGTGATGAACATGTTTCCCCGCTCCTGGGCGTTAAAGATGCCGTAGGTGGTGGCTTCCCCGGTTTCGTGGGCGATGAGGGAGCCGTTGGTGCGGGTGTCCATATCGCCCTTATAGGGCTCGTAGCCGTCAAACACCCAGTTCATGATGCCGTTGCCCTTGGTATCCGTCAAAAACTCGTTGCGGTAGCCCATCAGCCCCCGGGATGGAATGCGGAACTCAAGCCGTACGGAGCCGTTAACGGCGGAGGTCATGTCCATCAATTCGCCCTTTCTCATGCCCAGCTTTTGCATCACCGGGCCGACGAACTCCTCCGGCACATCCACGGTCAGCCGTTCCATGGGCTCGCAGAGCCTGCCGTCGATCTCCTTATAGATGACCTTCGGCCGGGAAACCGCGAATTCATACCCCTGGCGGCGCATCTGTTCGATGAGGACGGAAAGGTGCAACTCCCCCCTGCTGCTGACCTTGAAGGCGTCGGTGGAATCGGTCTCCTCCACCCGCATGGAGACGTTGGTCTGGATTTCTTTAAACAGCCTGTCCCTCAGGTTGCGGCTGGTGACATAGGTGCCCTCCCTGCCGGCGAAGGGGCTGTCGTTCACCATAAAGGTCATGGCCACCGTGGGCTCGTCGATCTTGATGAAGGGCAGCGGCTCCACGCAGTTGGGGTCGCACAGGGTTTCGCCGATGCTGATTTCGCTGATCCCCGAAAGGGCGACGATGTCCCCCGCTTTGGCGGACTTTTCCTCGATCCGCTTCAGCCCCTGGAACTGATAAAGCCGGGAAACCTTGACGTTTTCCCGCCTGCCGTCCGTACGGCAGAGCACGATTTGCTGCCCAGTGGTCAAAGTCCCCCGCTCCACCCTGCCGATGCCGATCCTGCCGACGTAATCGTCGTAATCCAAAGACGAGATCAGCACCTGGGTGGGGCCGTCCTCGTCCACATTCGGGGCGGGGATCTCCTTCAGAATGGTCTCAAAAAGCGGCTGCATCGAATCGCTGGAAACCTCCGGGTCCAGGGTGGCGTAACCCTCCCGGCCCGAAGCGAACACCACCGGGAACTCCAGCCGGTCATCGTCCGCCCCCAATTCGATGAACAGGTCGATGATCTCGTCCACGACCTCTTTCGGCCGCGCTTCGGCGCGGTCCAGTTTGTTGATCACCACGACTGCCTTCTTCTTCAGCCCCAGGGCCTTTTTCAGCACGAAGCGGGTCTGGGGCATGCAGCCTTCGAAGGCGTCCACCAGCAGCAGCACGCCGTCCACTATCAACAGGATGCGCTCCACCTCTCCCCCGAAATCCGCGTGGCCGGGGGTGTCGATGATATTGATCTTCGTGTCTTGATACATGACCGCGGTGTTCTTGGCGATGATGGTGATGCCGCGCTCGCGCTCCAGATCCCCCGAGTCCATCACGCAGTCCGGAACCGCCTCGTTCGCTCGGAACACGCCGCTCTGTCTGAGCAGCTGGTCCACCAGCGTCGTCTTGCCGTGGTCCACGTGGGCAATGATGGCGATGTTCCTTACATCGTTTCTGACTTTCATGTTGTATGATACTCCTAAAAGGTTGATTTCCCAAAAGCGCGTAAAAGCGCAATCCTGATTATATTCCAATTATCCCGCAAGTACAAGCGATCCGGCAGGGATATTATTGGGATGGAATAAGTTTATGCTTTCTTTGCGCACTCGGGCGGCGCTAATATGCGTCGGGAGCGGGGGCAATCAAAAAGAGCATCCGAAAAGGATGCTCTTTTTGCTGGCGCGCGTCTGAATCTGCGGGCCATTCCCGTTCACCCTTCCTGGGTTTGAAGCTGCTTTGCCAGGCGGTAGCGCACGCCGTCGCCGGTGGTGACGTCCCCCCTTCTATGGGCTTCGGATATGCCGCGCAGCATTGCCTGCTCCAGCGCGACGCCCAGCCGCATAAATCCCATCAAATACGCCGCCTCCCGGGCGAGCTGAATATCCTGCACCGCGCCGCAACCCGAAAGCGCGGCGCAAACGGCGTTTGCCGCTTCCTGCCGGGGGATTTCCAGGGCGTCCCGCCTGTGTTGCCCCGGCGAAACCGAGCGATAGGCGAAAAAGGCTTCCGGCGGCTCGGCATGGCTCCAGAAGAAGGTTTCCCCGGTATCCTTGTCCCTCGTTTGGGGGAAGTCCAGCTCCTCCGCCAACGCCCCCACAGCCTTTGCCAGCCGTGCCCCCGCCCGTTTGATGCCGCAGGCGGAAAGCACCCGTTTGACCAGCAGGGTTTTGGAAATCGGCGCTTCCTGCAAAATCGCATCCGCCAGCTTTGCCTTGAGCAGCATCGTCCGGCCGGGGTCGAAAATATCCTGCGGGGCGAGGGGTTCTTGGGAAAGTTCCGCCTGAACGTACGGCCGCGGTTGGAACTTCCCTCCTTCCGGCGCCGTTTTCGCCATCTTGATTCCCTGGCGCTTTTCTCCTGCCCCGCTTTCTTCGGCGGAAGGGGTCGCTTCCTTCGAAAACGCGACGATTGCGGCAATCGGTTGCTGCTTCGGCTTTTCGGCGGTGTGAGCTTCTTTTTTTCTTGCCGCTTCAAGGTCCGCTTTCTGTTGCGCGGCTCTGGCGAGTTCCATGAGGGATTGGAGGACGCCCTCCCTGTCCTTCCACCACTGGGCGTACCAGAAGCGGAACACCCGGCGCTCTGCGCGCCTGAGCGGCTGGAAGCGGTTCAGCTCCCTGTCCGAAAGGGAGAGTTCCTTCAGCTCCGGCCCGTCCGTCATGACGCTAAACAGCGGGGAAACAGGGCGGTTTTTGTTCATCACCAGCATGCCCGACTGATCGGAGAAAAACCGGCATTGCCAGCCGGCGTTTTCCAAAGCGCCGGAAAGGGCGGCAAAAATGGCGCTTTCCGTATGGCGAACGCTCAGGCGGAGGACGTCTGACCAGGCGTTTTCCTCCTCCAGCTTGGCGTATTCGAACTCCAGAGTCATTTCCGGCATGCCCATGGCGCGCAGCCTTTCTGCCAAAGAGCCTTCCTGCTCAGCGCCCCGGTCGATGATGAGGCAGGTCTTTCCCCTCGCCAGCAGCCCCTGGGCTTCCCTTGCGTTCAGGGCGTTGGCATCGTCCACGATCACCAGGTCGAACACGGCGCTCTTGGGCAGCCGGGCGGCCTGCGACAAAGAAGCGACCACCAGGGGGAACCGCCGCGGCATCAGGCCGGGCATGCGCTCAAACATGCGGAACAGGCTGGGGTCTGGTTCCAACAGCGCTTTCTGGAACATCCCCTGTTCCGAATAGGGGGCATCTTCCGGCGAAAACTCGGGCGCTTGTTCCCAAAGGGCGCCGGCGACCGCCTGCTTTGCCCCTTTTTTGACCTTTTCGTCCAGACTGCAAAGCCCGTCCAGCATGGCGTTCGCGGTTTGCGCAGAAAAATCGCGAAGCTCCGCGTCCCTCTCGAACGCATGCCGCGCCAGAGCGACATAAAGCCCCCGCTCAAAGGCAGGCAGCAGTTCCTCGTGGGGAAGCCCCTTTTCATAGGCCTCCACCACAGCGGAAAGCCCGGCGTCGATGGCCTTTTCCCTGTCCAGCCGCCAGTTCATCCAGTCCTTGAGCTGGTCTTTGCTGCCGTTCCAGCGCGCAAAGGCTTCCGCCAGGGCGAGGGGATAGGGCGTTTCCCCGGCGTCGAAGCCGTCTTCCACGTCCAAGAGATCAAAGAGCTTGTCCCGTATTTCCTGCAGGCGCTTCCAGGCAGACTCAAACTGCTTGGCGGCGGAAAGATCCCCCGATTCGGCGGCCCGGCGATACAGGGCCGCGCAGGCCTGCTGGCTGCCCAGAGCCTTTAACAGTGCGTCGTTGACGCTCTGGGCGGTGCGGTAATACCCTTCCACCTTGATCCAGTCGGTGTAGACATCTCTCCAAAAGGAGTTGAGCAGGCCGGAAAGCTCGGGCAACAGCCGCTGAAGCGCAGACAGTTCCTTCTGATAGGCGGATATCGCCGCCAGCAACCCGGGCACCTGTTTTCTTTCAACCCGTACGCCGTGGCGAAGCATCGCCGCGATCTCCTTAAACAGCCTGCTCTGCACAGTCGCCCGGGTCACGAGACTCTTTTCCGCTTCCGCCCACTGGGCGGCCAAGGCGTCCACATCCGCGGCAAGGGCGGGCTCCGCAAAGGTGCAGAGCAGCCTCGTGCGGGTTTCAGACACCCGCTTCCCCTTGGAAATGAGCTCTTTGACCTTCGCCAAAAAGGCGGTCATATCCTCCGCCTGCAGCCACTGGTGGGGCAGCTTTTCCCACTGGGCGGCGGCGCCCGCCATGGCGCAAAGCTGCTCGAACTCCCCCCGTTGTACCGGCTTTGGCAGGTTCCACTGGGCGCAAAGCAGCGCGGCGGCGGAGCCGGCCTCCTGCGCCAGGGCCGTCGCGGTTTCGAGCAGGGCGGGAACTTCATCTTCCACCGTTTTGGAATGGAATTTCTGGCGGATTTCCGCCAAGGGGTGGTTTGCCGGATGGCCGACGGCCCTGCCGGCGTTTGCCAACTGGCCGCAGAGGTCCCGCAGGTGCACAAAGGTGTCCCGCCGGATGCGCGCGGCCTCTTCTTCAGAAAAGGCGATCGCGTCCGGCGCGCCTTCAAAGGCGGCGCAGGCCTCCGCCAGCTCAAAGAAGCGCAGTCCGCAGCTTCTGAGCGCCGTTGCCGGGGAAGCGAGGGCGTCGCAGCGCGCCCGCAAGCGGTTCAGCCTTCTGGCGGCGGCCATGAAGCTCTCTGTTAGAACCGGTTTGCTCTCTTTTTCGGGATCCGTCAGGCCTTCGTCGAGGTTCAGGCAAAATCCCTTGGCCCCGCCGCTTTCAACGAGGTCGAAATAAGCCTTTCTTTTTTCGCTGCTTCTTGCGGCGTAAAGCACCGTTTTGCCGCAAAACAGGGCGTTCAGGGCAGCGTTTGCCCCCGTCGTGGTCTTGCCCGTTCCCCCTTTTCCGGATAAAAGCAGGCTATGTTCCAACGCCACCGTCCGAACGGCGTTTCTTTGGGCACAATCCGCAAAAAGGGGCAGCGCAAGCGGCTCTTCTTCTTCTTTTTCGGCGGGAAGGGCGGGGGTAAAATACGGCGTGTTTGCCGCGAGCGCCCCCGCCAGGGGGTGTTGGGCGATCTGTTCCGCCCGGGAATCGGCATCGGCATACAGATGCCATTCGGAAAGGTCGAACAACGAGAGGGCAATCTCGTCATACACGCCCCAGCCCGGACGAACCGCCCTTTTCAGCGCCAAGAAGGCGGCGTTGACGCCGTCCATCCCTTCCCGCAGGTGAGGCGGCCATTCCGGCTCAAAGTCGAAGCGGCGGCGGAGCAGGTCAAACAGCGGGCCGTTGGGCTCCGCATCGTCAAAGCAAAGGCGGACTCTGGCGGGCTCCCTGCCGTTTGGGCGTTGAAGACGAACGGGGATCAGCAAAGCCGGGGCATTGATGCGCAGCCCGTCCTCCGAAAACCGGAGCATGACGGCTCCGGCATACAGCAGCGGAACGCCCCTTTGCTTTTTGGATTTATAGTCCTGGGCGGAAAGGATGGTCGCCAGATACTCCTGCGCGGCGGAAAGCTCGGCGGTGCCGTCTTCCAGAATCTGAAGCGCCACCGCATCCTTTCCGGTCATATCGTAAAGCGGATGATCGGCATTTAGCGCGGAAAAAGGCTCTGTGCCCTTCCCCGTCATCGCAAAAAAAGGCCGTTCCGGTTCAAAGCGCGCCACTATCATCATCCTTTCGGCCATCTTTTTGCCGCCGCAGCCCACCAGATCGTCGATGCTTCCTGCTTTTCCATCCATGTGCGGGCTACGGCCGGCTCCTCTCTATTTCTTCATAAATGCATCGTTTCCTTCACAGTTTTGGCAATTTAAGTAAATCTTTGGCGGATTCCATCAAAAAAAGCCGGGATTCCCGGCCTTTTTTGACGCGACTCGTCCGTGCTTGTTTTATTCCTTTTCCTGCGCCATTCCCAAAAAGGCGCGCAACCGCGGGTTGGCGGAATGGACAAATACCTCTTCCGGCGTGCCTTCTTCGATGATCACGCCGTCATCCATAAACACCACATGGTTGGCGACGTTTCTGGCAAAGCCCATCTCGTGGGTGACCACCAGCATGGTCATGCCGTCTGCGGCGAGCTTTTGCATCACCCGCAGCACTTCCCCCGTCAACTGCGGATCCAGAGCGCTTGTGGGCTCGTCGAAGCAGAGCACCTCCGGGTCCATGGCCAAAGCCCGTGCGATGGCCACCCGCTGCTGCTGCCCGCCGGAAAGCTCGCAAGGGTAGGCATAGGCCTTGTCCGAAAGCTCTACCTTGGCAAGCAGCTCCAGCGCCTTTTTTTCCGCCTCCGCTTTGGGGATCTTCTTCACCTGGGTGGGCGCTTCGATCAGGTTCTGGAGCACGTTTTTGTGCGGAAAGAGGTTGAAGCTCTGAAAGACCATGCCCAGCCTGCGGCGCAGGGCCTTCAGCTCCCGCTCCGGCGCGTAAACCGGCCGTTTTCCCGGCTCGGTGGTGACCATCGGCTGGCCGTCAATGTAAATATTGCCGCCCTGGATCTCCTCCAGGTAATTGATGCAACGTAAAAACGTGGATTTCCCCGAGCCGGACGGCCCGATGATCGCAACGACGTCCCCTTTTTTGACCGAAAGGCTGATCCCGTTCAGGACCTTCAGTTCTCCGAAGGATTTTTCGATGTTTTCCGCCCTGAGTATCAATGCTTTCCCTCCTCAGCGGTAATAGGCGAACTTGCTCTCAACGCGCTTTTGCAGCCTGGTGCACACAAAGGTCAGCAACAGATAAATCACGCCGGCAACGATAAAGGCTTCGCTTCGAAAATCCCGGGTCGCTGCGATTTGGGTGACGCGCAGAAGCTCGTGGATGGAGATGGTGTAAACCAATGCCGTATCCTTGACCAGGGTGATGACCTCGTTCCCCAGGGAAGGGAGCACCCTTTTGATCGCCTGGGGCAAGACGATGCGGCGCATGGTCTGGTAGCGGCTGAGACCCAGCACGTCCGCCGCTTCCAGCTGGCCGTGTTCGATGGATTCGATCCCGCCGCGGAAAATCTCCACAAAATACGCTGTGTAGTTCAACGAAAAGGCGATGATGGCGCAGGGGAACGCGGGCATGGTCAAACTGGGGCTGATGACGGGCAGCCCATAATAGACGAACATCAATTGCAGAAGCAGCGGCGTTCCGCGCATGATCCAGCAGTAAATCTCCACAACTTTTGCCACCACGCGGTTCCTGGAAACCCTTAGCAGGCTGACAATAAGCCCCAAAGGAAGCGAAAGTATCAGAGTGATCGCAAAGATCGCCAGGGTCATTCCCGTGCCTTCCAGCAGCGCGGGCAAAAGCTTGATCAAATAATCCATCATTCGTTTTCCTTATTATAGCGTTTGCAGGGAACGCGGCATCCGCGCCCCCTGCTCCTTCCTTATTCGGATCGCTTTGGCAGTTATTTTGCAGTAACGTCGTATCCGAACCATTTTTCGGAAATTTCCTTGGCGGTGCCGTTGGCGATGACTTCGTTCAGCGCTTCCTGCAGCGCTTCCCGGAAGGCGTCCGCGTCCTTGGCGAAGGCGATGCCGAACTCTTCGGCCCCCAGTTCCTCGTCCAGCCTGCGGTAGACGTTCGGCTCGATGCCGTAGTAATAGCCGTAAACCGTCACGTCAGCAACGACGGCGTCCACCCGGCCCGCCACAAGGTCAAGCAGCGCCTTGTCGTTGGTGGGGTAGCCGGTGATGCCCTTGATGGAGGAGGCAAAGTCCTTGTTGTTCTCAATCGCCAGCTGGGCGGAGGAACCGTCCTGCACACCGATCTGCTTGCCGGCGAGGTCCGCCAAAGTCTGATACGGCGCGTCGTCCAGCACGATGACCACCTGGGCGTTTTCCATGTACGGCTCGGAGAAGTCGAAGGATTCCTTCCTCGCTTCGGTGATGGTGCAGCCGTTCCAGATGACGTCCACATTGCCGTTGGCCACTTCAAAGGCGATGTTTTCCCAGACCACGGGCTGGAACTTCACTTCGATCCCCATCTGCTCGGCCACGGCCTTGGCGAGGTCGATGTCAAACCCTACGATGTTGCCCTCCGCATCCCGATAACCCATGGGGGGGAATGCGTCGTCCAGTCCAACGATAAAATAGCCTTTGTTCAGGATATCTTCCAGCGAGGTATCCTCCCCCCCGCTCGCGGCAGGGCTGGAGCAGCCCGCAAGCAAAGCCAGGGCAAAAATCGCCGTTAAAAACAGGGCGAGAGCGCGTTTCATGATGCACCTCCATAATTTCTCAACACAAAATCTACAAAAAGTGTCGACGCGTACTTCAAAATACAGTATAATTCATTTAACTAATTCAGTAAAGTGCTATTTCGCTAAAAAACCAAATTCCAGCACAAGCAAAAGATGGAATGCGTGTCCATCCGCCCAAAAACGAATACTTTTATATTGACGAATCGCCGTTCAAATGAGAAAATACCGAACATGCAGTATATTTATGCATTTCATTAATTTTAGGAGGCCGAACATGAAAAAGACTCTGGCAATCGCCCTCGTTCTTGCTTTGGCGCTTACTTTCGGCGCCTGTGGCGGCTCATCTGGTGATACCGGTGATAAGCAGGTGCTCCGGGTGGGAATGGAGTGTAACTATGCGCCCTTCAACTGGACCCAGATGGACGATTCCAACAACGCGGTGCCCATCAGCAGCGGCGGTTACGCCGGCGGGTACGACGTTGAAATCGCCAAGCGCCTTGCGGAGGCCCTGGACCGCGAGCTTGTCATCGTCAAAACCGAGTGGGAAGGCTTGATTCCCGCCCTGAACAGCGGCAAGATCGACGTCGTCATCGCCGGCATGTCCCCCACCGCCGAGCGCGCGGAAAGCGTGGACTTCTCCGACCCCTATTATGAATCCGAACTCGTGATCGTCGTCAGGAAGGACGGGCCCTACGTTGCCGCGAAGAGCCTTGCCGACTTTTCCGGCGCGAAGATCACCGCCCAATTGAGCACCTTCCACTACACCGTCATCGACCAAATCCCCGGCGTTCAAAAGCAGACCGCCATGGAGACCTTCCCGGCAATGATCGTCGCTTTGACCAGCGGCAAGATCGACGGTTACATCTCCGAGCGGCCCGGCGCTGTTTCCGCCATGGCGGCAAACCCCGAACTGACCTTTGTGGAGTTCGCCGAGGGGAACGGCTTTGTAACCTCGAAGGAGGACGTGGCGATTTCCGTCGCGGTCAAGAAGGGCAGTGCGGAGCTGCTCGAAAGCATCAACGAAGCCCTGAAGAACATCAGCCAGGAAGTACGCGAAGACCTGATGAACGCGGCGGTGGAAAACCAGCCGGTCAACGAAGAATAAGTTCCAAACGAGGTAAACAATGCCACAATCTTTTTGGGGCGGAGTTGTTTTTATCGCCCAAAAATACGGCGGGCTGTTTCTTAGCGGCGCGGCCAGCACTCTTTTGCTGGCCGTCGTCGGTACTGTGGTGGGATTTTTGATCGGATTGCTCATCGCAATTATCCGCACCATTCCGGTGCGGCCGACGGACAGCCTGATCAAACGCGCCGGGCTGAAGTTCCTTCGCGGAATTTTTATCGCCTATATTGAGCTGTTCCGCAGCACGCCCATGATGGTCCAGTCCATGGTCATCTACTACGGCGTGTTCCCCACTGTTTCCTCCGATTACGCGCTTTACGTCGGGATGTTCATCATCTCCATCAACACCGGCGCCTATATGGCGGAAATCGTGCGCGGCGGCGTCATCTCGGTGGACAAGGGGCAGACCGAAGGCGCCCTTTCCATCGGCATGACCCACTGGCAGGCCATGACGAGCGTGGTGCTGCCCCAGGCGATCCGGAACATCATGCCCAGCATCGGCAACGAGTTCGTGGTCAACATTAAGGACAGCTCGGTGCTTTCCGTCATTTCCGTCGCGGAGGTGTTCTTCACCGCAAAAAGCGCGGCGGGAACCTATATGCGCTTCTTTGAAGCCTTTGTGATCGCCTGCGCGGTGTATTTCGTGATGACCTTTACCATCACCCGTCTGCTGCTCTTCCTGGAAAAGCGGATGGACGGCCCGAAGAATTACACCATTCACGGCTCCCAGACCGTGCCTCAGGGCGAGATCAAAATCAGAGAGGAGGCGCAGGAATGAGCAACGTGATCGAAGTCCGCCACCTTGAAAAGGCCTTTGGCGACCATCAGGTGCTCAAGGATATCGACTTTTCCGCCGGGGAAGGCGAGGTCGTCTGCATCATCGGCGCCTCCGGCTCGGGAAAGTCCACCCTGCTGCGCTGCATCAATTTGCTGGAAACGCCCACCGGCGGCGAACTGCTTTTTCACGGCGAAAACGTGCAGTCCCCCGGCTTTTCCCTTTCCAAATACCGGGCAAAGGTGGGGATGGTGTTCCAGCAGTTCAACCTGTTCCACAACATGACCGCCCTGGAAAACTGCATCATCGGCCAAGTCAAAGTGCTGGGCCGCAGCCGGGCCGAGGCAGAAGAAACCGCCCGCTCCTATTTGAATAAGGTGGGCATGGATCAGTTCGTAAACGCCCGACCCAACCAGCTTTCCGGCGGACAGAAGCAGCGCGTTGCCATCGCCCGGGCGTTGGCCATGGACCCGGAGGTTCTGCTGTTTGACGAGCCCACCAGCGCCTTGGACCCCGAAATGGTGGGCGAGGTGCTGAAAGTCATGCGGGACCTTGCGACGACGGGGCTGACCATGCTGGTGGTCACCCACGAGATGGCCTTTGCCAGGGATGTATCCCACCGCGTCTGCTTTATGGACGGGGGCGTGATTCTGGAGCAGGGGGCGCCGGAGGTGATCTTCGGTTCGCCGAAGCACCAGCGCACCAGGGAGTTCCTGGCGAGAATACTGGATAAATAATCTTTCGTTTAGCGGGACGCGGGTCGCGGCCCGTTTTCCCTTATGCCCTTTTTTCCTGGATTCCCGTCATGCTGCGGCCTTCCTTTGCAATTTGCCTGCAGCGCTGTTATATTGAGACTGAGCCATCTATGATGTGGTTACATTGGTTGCAAAACGGGGCCTTGTGCTACCCTGCCGCAGAGCGGATGACGCCGCATTGCTCCCGCTGCTTGAATCTTTGCCGACAGGACGTATTTGTTACATGGGCAATCTTCTTCTCTTTCCGATGATCTTCCTGGCGGGATTCGTCGACGCCATCGCCGGCGGA
>JBMNTV010000040.1:0-18388 GCA_050945915.1 Christensenellales bacterium | reverse complement strand
ATATGATAAGCGCAAGGCTGGTATGGAGGCGCAACGAATGATCATCCTTCACTGCATGAAAAAATCCGAATGGCAGCTAGCAAAAAACCAGGCCTTTTTTGGGCAGGATTCCGTTCAAAGGGAGGGCTTCGTCCACTGCTCCCCTGCGGAGTATTTTTGGCGGGTGGCGCCGCTGTTTCGGGACGAAACCGAGGAGATGGTGCTCATCTGCCTGGATACCGAAAAGCTCTCCTCCCCCGTCAAGTGGGAGGATCCGGACAATATCGGCAGAAAATACCCCCATGTATACGGCCTGGTGAACACCAGCGCCGTCACCATGGTACTGCCCTTTTTGCAGGATGAGAAGGACAGGTTTTTGAAGAATCCGGAACTGGCGCAGTTTCCAGACGAATGAGTTTTTGAACATGCGCGGCTTCATGGGAAACCGCCCTTCTTTTTGGTGGTTGACATTTGTCAATCCATCGCATATGATATGGTCAACAACTGTCAACCAAAGGGGGAATGCCCTGTGAACAGAAACATCCGGCTTTCCGAAGGCGAATGGAAGATCATGCATGCGCTGTGGGAAAGCGCGCCCAAAATCCTGAGCCAGATCGTGTCCGAACTGGAGGCAGACACGGGCTGGACCAAGGGCACCGTTTATATGATGCTTTCCCGCCTGGGCAAAAAGGGCGCAGTGCGTTTTGAGGAAGTCGGGAGATCCAAGCTGTTTTATCCGGTCATTCAAAAGGAGGAAGCCGCGTATCAGGAGACGGAAAGCTTCCTTTCCCGGGTGTATGGGGGAAGTTTGAGCCTGCTGGTGGCCTCCATGGCCGGCCAAAATGCCCTGAGCAGCGAGGAGATCGACGAGCTGTACGAAATCCTTCGCCAGGCGGAAAGGGAGAGCGAGTCATGACGCAATGGGCCATATCCTCCTCCGTCCTGCTCGCGGCGATCCTGCTGCTTCGATCCCTTTTTCGCAAAAAAATCAGCCCCAAACTCCAATACGGCATCTGGGCGTTGGCGCTGCTGCGGTTGCTCTTGCCCTTTTCGCTGTTTATTTTGCCGGGTAGCGTTCTCAACGCCCCTATCCCCGGCCAAACCGCGGCGCCGGTGATGCAGACTCAAATCGCGGAAACGATTGTCGGCGATGAGTCGCCCGTTCCGGAACCGGCGAAAACGCCCCGCCCTCCGCCCCGGCTTCGGTGGGTGAAACAGAAAAAAACGCAGACCAGCCAAACTCTTTCGCCCCGGACGTGGAATCCGTGTTCCACGCGGTGTGGCTTTGGGGTGCTGCGGCGGCGGGATGCTGGTTTTTGAGCGTGAACGCGCTGTTTGCCCTTCGGCTGAAGCGATCGCGGCAGCGCATCGCCGTTTCGGGCTGCGCATTGCCGGTGTATGTGACGGACGCCATCGCCTCTCCCTGCCTGTTCGGCCTGTTCCGCCCGGCGATTTATCTGACGGCCCGCGCCGCCAAGATGCAGGACGGATTGCGCCACGTCATCGCCCACGAAACCTGCCATTTCCGCCAGAATGACCACATCTGGTCGGTCCTGCGGGTGCTTTGCGCAGCGTTTTGGTGGTGGAACCCGCTGGTCTGGGCGGCGGCGGTGCTTTCCAAAACCGATGCCGAAATCGCCTGCGACGAGACGACCATCCGGCAACTGGGGAAAGAACGCCGGCTGGATTACGGCAGAACCCTGGTGGACTTGGTCGCCGTTCAGGGCGCGCCGGTCAGCCCTTTTTGCACCGCCACCACCATGGGCGCGGGCAAGCGGGAACTCAAGGAGCGAATCGAACGGATCGCCCGCCCGCCGGGGCGCGCGCTTCCCGCCGCCATCGCCGTTGCTTTGCTGGCCTTGCTTTGCGCCGGGTGCGCCTTTTCAGCACCGCAAAAAGGCGCGCCGGAGCCGGACGGAAATTTGCTTGTCGCCATCGAATGTGATGAGCCGATTTATGAAATCGCCTGGCATGCGAAATACGCCAGCGGCGGCGTACGCAACGCGGACAATACGCCCTTTGGAAAGGGGGATAGCGTCGCGCTGTCTTTTTCCGGCGCGATGGGTTATACCCTTCAGGCGCTGGATCAAGATGGCAAAGTCCTCGCCGAAGGGTCCTTTGCGGACGATTTTTCCGGTGATACCCGGGTAAAGCTCATGTTGACGGCAGAGTTGCAGTTCGTCTGCGCCGAGCAAACGGCCTCCTACGCCATTTACCACTACGGAACGGATGGGGAACTGCTTTATGCCCTGCCCGAAAACGACGCTTTCGGAACGGAACTCGCCAAAACCATCCTCATGGACGCTTTCGCCAAGTCCGCCGTCTGGCCGGGGGAGGACGTTTCCGCCCTTTCGGACTATTACCTGATCCGCCAGAGCTTCCCCAGCGAAATCCACGAGTATGTCGCCTTCGTCGTCACCGAAGGGGAAGTTTCCGGCGCGGTGCTGCAAAACGGCAGAAACGGGCATTACAGCCGCATCAGCGACGAACTCTATCTGACCCTTGTGGAGTACATGGAAGGCATGGAGCAAAACAACGACGAGGAGAATCCGGCATAAAAGGACAAAACCCAAAGCATGGACTTCGCGGAAAACGTTCGAAAAGGATGCTGCTTCAAAAACCGCCTTTTTGATCGGCAATTGATTTTGTGCGCGCCCGTATGCAAAACAGCCCCCGAACCGGAAAAACCAGTTTCGGGGCTTTGCTTTCTTTTTGAGTTTCTTTTCTATTCTTGGAGGGGATTTCCTTCCAGTCAGTCAGTTTTCACATAATCCATAAAGCCGCTGGAATATTGCAGGCTGCCGTCCTTCAATACCCAGAGGGCTTCCGCGCCGTCCAGGTTCTCGATATACGCCTTGCCTTCTTCCAGGGGCATGTTGAAAATCGCGGTGGACAGGGCGTCCGCCAGCCCCGAATCTTGGCAGAGGATGGTCACCTGATCGAAATAGGCGGAGGGCATCAGCGTTTCGGGGTCGATGACGTGGTGGTACCGCCGGCCTTCCACCGTGTAATACCGCTCATACACGCCGCTGGACACCACCGAAAGGCCGGCAATTCGCACCACCAGCAGCTCTTTTTGTTCGCTGGATTTGTCCGGGTTCTGGATGCCGATCATCCAGCGCTTTTCGCCCTTGTCGTCCGGCTGCGCCCTTTCGCCGATGGCGCGGATATTCCCCCCCACGCTGAGCAATAGGGATTCCACCCCAAGGTCTTCGAGATACAGCGCCACCTGTTCCACAGCATAGCCCTTGGCAATGGCACCGCAATCCAGATGCATCTTCGCGTCCTTCAAAAAGACGGTGGAGGCTACCCTGTCGATCACCAGATCGTCGATGTCGGCGTGCTGCGCCGCTTCCTTCAAAAGGTTCATGGGGGGCAATTCCGCGTTTTCGGGGTCCTCCGTTCCCGCCTGGCGGTAATCGTGCCAGATTTTAAACACCCCTCCCAGGGCGACGTTCACCCTGCCGCCGGATCGCTCACACTGCTTCCTGGCAAACTCCAGCATGTCGATGATCCGCGCGTCCACCGCCACCGGGGCGATACCTGCGTTGTCGTTGATGGTCTTGAGGTTGTTGACGCCTTCGTAATCGTGGTAGATGTCGTAAAGCTGATGGTACTCGAGAAGCTCATCATAAATCTTTTGGGCGAGATTCCGGAACTCCTCTTCGCTTTGGGCGTAACCCACGATCCGCGTGACGGTGTTAAACAGGGTGAGGAACTCCGCTTGGAAGCGCTTTTTTTCGGGTGCGCAACCCAGATTGAACAGCAGTATCAGGGCCAGGCCTGCTGCGATTGCTTTTTTCATCAGTCACCTGCATGTTATCGGCAAATCGGAGAAGCAACCCTCTGCCTCTCCGATTCGTCTTTGCTTTTTTGGATTAGTTCGCTGCCTTGCCGATCGCGGCCATAAAGTCCGCAATACCGATGGTCACAGAAGCAGCCAGGTCGGAGTCCGTGGGATGGCTCTTTTCGTCCACCGCGATGCCCGCAACTTCATTGGCGGTCTTGCCGACGACGTATTCGGCAAAGGCTTCGGCCTGCTCGTACCATTCCTTGCCGATGCCGGAAGCGGCCTTCATGCCGTAATCCTCTTTGAGCTCGTTTTTGGTCAACGGCACAACGGTCAAATCAGAGGTGATCTTGCCCATGGCGTCGAACTGGACGTTGGACTGGCTGGCATCCAGCACACAGCTGGTGATCTTGCCATCAGCGTCCTGAGTGATGGCGGCATAGGTGGAATAGAACTGGATCTGGCCGGGGTCGGTTTCGGTGGCGTCCTTGGACTTTTTGATGTTCGTCACCACGCCGAGGTTGAGCTTGTCCGAATCGGTAGCGCCCAGCTCCTGCGCGTTGCCAACAGCCTTGACGATGATGTCGATGTAGCCGTCGATTTTAATGGTGACCGATGCCCTCAGGTCAGCGTCCACGGGGCGCT
This sequence comes from Christensenellales bacterium, assembly GCA_050945915.1. Taxonomy (GTDB): domain Bacteria; phylum Bacillota; class Clostridia; order Christensenellales; family CALWSW01; genus CALNBC01. Next base: position 13,974 of record JBMNTV010000040.1, on the reverse strand, counting down.
GCTCTTCGTCCACAGCGATACCCTGGACTTCGTCCGCGGTCTTGCCGATGACGTACTCCGCCAGCGCTTTGGCCTGCTCGTTCCATTCTTTTCCGATGTCGGAAGCCTTGGCCATGCCGTATTCTTCACCCAGCTCGTTCTTGGTCTTGAACATCCAAAGGGGTGCTGATCTTGCCGTCAGCGCCGAAGTTCGCCTTCGACTGGGCCGTATCGATCACGCAGTCCAGGATCTTGCCGTCGGCATCCACCATCACAGCGACGACGATGGAGTCCGCCTGGGCCAGGCCGTCGTTTTCGCCGGCGTCCTTGGACTTGGCGATGGAGTTGGTGATGGCCAGGCCGGTTTTCACGGTTTCCCCCGCCTCTGGGGTGGGCTCAGGGGTTTCCTCTGCGGGAGGGGTGGCCTCCGGCCCTTCGGTGGCTGTGGGAGTGGGGGTTTCTTCGGCGTTATTGCCGCAGCCGACCAGAAGTACTGCTGCAAAAGCAAGTACCAGGAGAAGTGACACAAACTTTTTCATGAATCTGCTCCAGTTTTGTTTTATTTACAGGCGGTCCCAAAAATACCCGAAGCGGCATTTCCGGGCGCGCAATCCTGTCGCGTTACGCATCAAAACAGTTAATTCAGGCGAAACCAAGTCGATCAATCAGCTTATGGCGAGATTTTGAAGCAATATTTTGGCTTTGTATGACGGAATGCGCCGTGCTCTTAGTGTGCTGCAAAGGGCGCGTCTTCACCGTAGTAAATCCCGGTATGTATCCCAAACCGAGCCAAGCCGTTGCAGTCAAATCAGGCGCAACCCGCCGAATCATACCTGCAACGCGCTCGAGAAAAGCCCTTGCCAGCCAATCCCTTTGCCACTTTTTGTGAAGCGGATACATGGATCATCGGCGCAGCAGGGCGTAGCAAACATGCATGAATATACATCCAGGCGAATTTGTTTGTCAATACTCTTAAGCTAGGAAAATTTTTACACGGACGCGTTGTTTATTTAACAACAATTAAGAGATCTCCAGTCCAGCCCTCCCGCAAACCCAGAAAATTACTAGGTAATCCGGGAGCAATGGACAGGTCCAGCCCCCCGCCCGCACCGATGAAAAAAAAGAAAAAAATCATCGGTTTTTGCCGATGATTTTTGGTTGGTTGTGGTGCACTCGTTGTGGCGCTTCTTGATGGGAAAAGGAAAGCGAGGAATTGGTGCGATCGCTCAACTATTATGAAGCAAAACCGCTATGCGCGTTGGGAAGGCCCTAAACGCCCCTTCCCCTTTGGGTTTCCTCCGACAAAAGCAAGACCTGCCGGCTGATCTCCGCGGCCAGCAGCCTGGCGGAGCGAGAATTCAGGTGGATGCCGTCCACCGTCAAAGAAAGATGCCGCCTGCGGGCGAAACCGTCCTTCGTGCGGGGCAAAAGCATCATGACTGCGGCATCCAGCGCCCGCTTGTGCCAGAATTTGCCCCAGGAATAGGCCTCCTTGGGATGGCGCTGCGCGCCCCGCTGGATGGAATAGGCGTCCACATACGGCAACCCGCGGGATTTCGCAAGATTTTTGATGACGGCGTTTCGCGCCAGGATTCTTTTTGGGGGAAAGCCCGCAATCTGCACCAACGGCATCCCTACGAGGATCGCCTTTTTGCCGTTCCTTTCCAAAAGGTCCAGCACTTTTTCATACGCGGCGGCGAAGGGGGCATCCTCCCCCAAGCAGTGCTTGTAGGCGCATCTGGGTTTCATGAGCAGTTTCCAAAGGAGGGATAGCGTGGAAAGGTAGGGACCGAGAAGGTCGTTGACGCCGATCCATACGACATAGGTGGAAATGGAAGAATACTTCGGATTGCGCAGATATCGCTTCAAGCGCCGGTACGCACCCCGGATGGTATCGCCGTTTTTGCCCTTGTTGATGGCGTCGATCCGGGAATCGAGAAACCGGACATAGGTATGTCCCACGCTTCCGGAGGTCAGGCTGTCGCCCAGGCATAAAATTTTCATGGGGCTTCCCTTTCGTGTTGCAATCGCAATTCTAGGAACATCTTATACCATATTTCCCATCCAGTCATTCAAAACCGTTCCCGCAGGAAAAAACCCTGCATCATCCCCCTTGCGCCGGGATGTAGACCCCGGCGGCCGGACCATGATATAATGCAAAAAGATTGAAAAATCGGGGAATCCCCGCAGTTGCAAAGGAGCGAACATGCCCAAAGACCCTTTCATCCTCAGCGCCAAGGACGCAGTAAAATTCGGCTCGACCCCGGTCGAGAATCTTTTTATGACCGAATTTTTGCCCTCGGCCCCGGCGGAGTACGTCAAAGTCTATCTGAGCGCGCTCTTTCAAAGCTGCTATCCCGAAGCGGCGGAGCCCAATCTGTCCCAGTTCGCCTCGGCTTTGGGGATGGACACCAAGACCGTCCTCGCCGCGATGCGCTATTGGGAGATGCTGGGCATCGTCCGGCCGGTGGATGGCGAAAAGGACCGGTTCGAGCTGGTCAACATCCGCACCGCGATGTTCACCTCGGACACGGCGATCACCACCCGGCTGATGTATCGCTATGCCGAGTTTAACGCCAAACTCGCCACGGTGACCCGGGGCAGGCAGCTCACCCCAGCGGAATACGGCGTGATCTACAACTGGATCGAGGAGCAGGGTTTTTCGGAGGACGCGATCCTCGCCGTTGCGGAACACGCGATGAAGGAAGGCGGCAGGCGCAGCCTGGTGGCGCGGATGACGCCGCACATCCAGGCGCTGAAGAACAAGGGGCTTTTTTCCGGCGAGGAGGCCCGGGCGCAACTGGAGCAGTACGAGCTTTTGACCAGCCCTGCCAGGGCGGTGGTTCGCCAGCTCGGCATGCTGCGCCTTCCCACGATGGACGAGCACAATTACTACATCAAGTGGCGGGACGAATGGGGCTTTTCGCCGGACGCCATCATCGCCGCCTGCGCCGAGCTCACCCGCATCCGGGAACCCAATTTTATGTATCTTGACCGGGTTTTGGCCAGCAAATACGCGGAAGGCAAAACCAGCGTGGACGCAATCGGCACCGACGCCGCCCAGGACGAGGCGGACAAGACCACCCTTCGCCCCTTTGCGCGGGCCCTGGGGGTCAAAAACGTCAAGCGGGGGTTCATCGAATACCTGCGCCGCTGGAGGGCGGCGGGGATGGAGGACGAAACCCTGCTTTTGCTTTGCACCGCTGCCGCGGATCGGGGCATTCACACCTTCGCGGAGGCGGACGCCTTCATCGGCCGGTTCATCGACCGGGGCGTGACGGAAAAGGACAAGGTGGAAGCGGATCTCGCCCTGGAGGCGGACGCCCGGGAAATCCTTTTTGCCGCGGGGCTGTCCCGGCGGGGCGTGACGGAAAAGGACAAGGAACTGGTGGCCAAGTATTCCGCCGCGTTGCCCCTGGAGGTCATGCTGGAGGGCGCGTCCTTGGCCAGGGACAAGGCCTCTCCCCTCGCCTATTTGAACGCGCTGCTGGCGCGCTGGGCGGGCGAAGGCATCAAAACCGTGGCAGAGGCGCGAAAGAGCGCGCAATCGATGTTCGAACGGACAAAACAGGAGGCGCAACAGTTTGAGAATGCGTCCTTTGACGAAGGAACGGTGGATGATCTCGTCGACAAGCTCTGACTGCGACGGGCAACACGATGGATGAGAGCAAATCGGTAAAGGGGAGCCATGCACAAAAGCGTATCCGAGATTTTTCAGGCCCGGCGGGACCAGAACCTTGCGGATTTTCGAAGAAGGCTGCAAAAGGTCTATTCCGCCATCCCGCATTTTTCAAAAATCGAGGAGGAGATCCACCGCGCCCGCATCAAAAAGGACCATGCGGCCCTTGCCGCCCTGAAGAAGCGGCGGGAAGAAGCCCTGCTCCTTGCGGGATTTTCCAGGGATTACCTGGAAAAGCGGTACTTTTGCCAGGATTGCAAAGACACCGGAACCCTGGAAGACGGCTCGGAGTGCCTCTGCATGAAGCGGGCGCGCTTTCAAGCCGCGGCGAAGCTGTCCAACCTGGAGCGACTTTGCTGCGACACCTTCGAAAACTGGGATTTTTGCATCATGCCAGAGGGGGATCAGCGGGAAAGTTCCAAAAAGCTTTATTCCATCTGCGAAGCGTACGCAGACGCCATCCCCTGCGGCGAAATCAAGAATCTTGTGATCCTCGGCGGCACCGGGCTGGGCAAGAGCTTTGCCCTGCACGCCGTGGGCAACCGGGCGCTGGAACGGGGCATTTCCGTCCGGCTGACCACAGCCCCCATGTTTTTTGCGGCGGAAATGGAGCGCATCCGCGGCGGCGCGAACGAGAATGCCGCCCTGTTTGACGCGGAGCTGTTGCTGATCGACGATTTGGGGGCAGAACCCGCCAATTCCACCGTCAGCGCGGACAGCTTATTTGCCCTGTTTGACCATCGAACGACGGAGGGACGGTTCACCTGCGTGGCCAGCAACCTGACCCCGGCGCAGATCAGTCAGCGCTACGGGCCGCGAATCATCTCCCGCTTGATGGACGCCAGCTGTTCCAAGGTTTTGAGCCTTTCGGGGAAGGACTTGCGCCTCCTCCCCCGGCGTTGACAAAGCTGGGATTTTGCGTCAAAATATAATTTCAAGACCATATTTTTTGACCATGAAAGAAGGCGGACCTGCATCCGCCACCTTTTCGCGATGAAGCCAGGGGCAAAGGACGGCACATTCCCTGGTTTTTGATACCCAGATTGAATTATTGGAGGTTGCAATGGCGGACTTTACCACAAACGAAGGCGAACGCCTGAATTTCATTGAAGAGATCGTAGCCGAATACGTGAAAAACGGCGGCGGACCGGTGGTGACGCGATTCCCCCCGGAGCCGAACGGCTATCTGCACATCGGCCACGCCAAGGCGCTCTGCATCGACTTCGGGATCGCGGAAAAGTTCGGCGGCAAGTGCAATTTGCGATATGACGATACCAACCCCGCCAAGGAAGACGAGGAGTTCGTCGACGCCATCGAGTACGACATCAAGTGGCTGGGTTTTGAGTATGCCGAGAAGCGCTTCGGCTCGGATTATTTTGAAACCTGTTACGAACTGGCGGAAAAGCTGATCAAAAAAGGAGTCGCCTATGTGTGCGACCTTTCCAGGGAGGAGCTCCGCGAATACCGCGGCACGCTCACCGAACCCGGTAAGAATTCCCCCTATCGCGACCGCTCCGTGGAGGAAAACCTGGACCTGTTCCGCCGCATGCGCGCCGGCGAGTTCCCGGATGGCTCCAGAACCCTTCGGGCCAAGATCGACATGGCCTCCCCCAACATCAATTTGAGGGACCCGGCCCTGTACCGCATTCTGCACATGCCCCATCACCAGACCGGGGACAAGTGGTGCATCTATCCCATGTATGACTTCGCGCACCCGATTCAGGACGCGCTGGAGGGCGTGACCCATTCCCTCTGCTCTTTGGAGTACGAAATCCACCGCCCGCTTTATGACTGGGTGATCGAACAGTGCGAGTTCGAACACAGGCCCCGCCAGATCGAGTTCGCAAGGCTGAACCTTGCCCGCACCGTGATGTCCAAGCGGTACCTGCGCTCGCTGGTGGAAAGCGGGACGGTCTCCGGTTGGGACGACCCCCGGATGCCCACCCTTTGCGGGATGCGCAGAAGGGGATACACCCCCAACGCCATCAAGGACTTTTTGAAGCGCACCGGCGTTGCCAAGGCGGATTCCGTGTCCGACCCGGCGTTGCTCGAGCATTGCCTCAGGGAGGATTTAAACCCCATCGCCCACAGGATGTGCGCGGTGATCGACCCCGTCAAGGTCACGCTGACCAACTGGCCAGAAGACAAAGTGGAAAAACTGGTGTTTGAGAACCTGCCCGGCAACGAAGCCGCGGGCACGCGGGAAGTGCTTTTTGGCAGGACCCTTTACATCGAGCGGGAAGACTTTATGGAAGACCCGCCGAAGAAGTTCTTCCGCCTGCGCCCGGGCGGCGAAGTGCGCCTGAAGAACGCCTATATCATCAAATGCGAATCGGTGGTCAAGGACGAGCAGGGCGATGTCGTCGAACTTCTTTGCACGTTCGACCCGGACAGCAAGAGCGGTCAAAACCAGCGCAAAGTCAAGGGTACGCTGCACTTTGTTTCGGAAGCAGAGGCTGTTTTGGCGGAATTCAGGCTGTATGACTATCTCCTGTTGCCGGACGACGATCCGAAAACCAAGGACCTTGACTATACCGAAAGGACGAACCCGAATTCCCTCATCGTGAAGCGCGGCTTCATCGAACGGGCGCTGAAGGACGTCGAAGTGGGCGAGCCCTTCCAGTTCCTGCGCCTGGGCTATTTCTGCAAGGATCCGGATTCCACCCCCGAGCTCCCGGTGTTCAACCGCAGCGTCGGCCTGAAGGACAGCTATAGAGGCTGATGCGCTTTTCACCGCCCCCCGCGGAATACCGCGGGGGCGCGGCTGCATTTTCTTGTTTTTATGTTTTCATCCGAGGGCAGCCAAAATCCGGCGTTTGGCGCAAGCACCAACGGCGCTGCCCACAAACGAACCCGGGCCAATTCACCCGGCACATCAAACCTCAAGGAGTCAACCATGGTCCGCACACGCTTCGCTCCCTCCCCCACGGGATACATGCACATCGGCAATCTGCGCTCGGCGCTTTATGCCTGGCTCTTTGCCAGAAACCAGGGGGGCACCTTCATCCTCCGGATCGAGGACACCGACCAGGCCAGGGAAGTGGCCGGCGCGGTGGACGTAATCTTTCAAACCCTGAAGGAAGTGGGCATGCTATGGGACGAAGGGCCGGACATCGGCGGCCCCGTCGGCCCGTATGTCCAGTCCCAGCGCAAGGAGATTTACGACAAGTACGCCAAGAAGCTGGTGGAAACCGGCCACGCCTATTACTGCTTCTGCACCAAGGAAGAGCTGGACGCGCGCCGCGAGCAAGCCAAAGAACGGGGCGAGAGCTTCAAGTACGACAAGCACTGCCTGCACCTTTCCAAGGAAGAAATCCAGAACAAGCTTTCCGCCGGCATTCCCTGCGTCATCCGCCAGAACATCCCCGAAACCGGTGAAACTTCCTTTACGGACGAGATTTTCGGCACCATCACCGTGGAAAACAGCACGTTGGACGACAATGTGCTGATCAAGGCGGACGGCTTCCCCACCTATAACTTCGCCAACGTGGTGGACGACCACCTGATGGGCATCACCCACGTGATGCGCGGCATGGAGTACCTTTCCTCCACCCCGAAGTACAACCTTTTGTACGAAGCCTTCGGCTGGGAGATCCCCAAATACGTTCACCTGACCCCCATCATGCGGGACGCCACCCACAAGCTCAGCAAAAGGGACGGGGACGCTTCCTATGCGGATTTCCGGGAAAAGGGCTATCTGATGGAAGCCATCGTGAACTACATCGCCCTCCTGGGCTGGAACCCCGGCACCGAGCAGGAGAAGTTCAGCATTCCGGAGTTGATCGAGGCGTTCTCCCTCAAAGGTTTGAGCAAATCCCCGGCGATCTTCGATCCCTTAAAGCTCAAATGGCTGAACGGGGAATACATCCGCGCCCTTTCGCCGCAAGATTTCGGCAAAAATGCCGCAGAGTGGTACCAGCGCGCCGGCGTTTCCGGGATGGACCAGTCCATCCTCAACCGCCTGCTCCAGCCCAGAGTGGAAGTCTTTTCGGAGATCCCCGAAAAGGTGGCATTTTTGGTGGAGCGCCCCGCATTGACCGCCGAGCTGTTCACAAACAAGAAAAACAAGGTCACGCCGGAGCTTTCGCAGGAGATCCTGTCCCTTGCCGTGGACGCGTTTGGCGGAATGTCGGAATGGAGCGAAGCGTCCCTCCAGTCCGCCATGGCAAACCTTGTGGAAAGCACGGGCAAAAAGACCGGCGCCATCTTCTGGCCGGTGCGTGTCGCCCTTTCCGGCCTTGCGGTGACCCCCGGCGGCCCGGTGGAAATCGCCGCGCTGCTCGGCAAGGAGGAGAGCATGAAAAGGCTCGCTTCCGCCATCGACTTCTTGAAAGGCCTGTGATCCCCGGCCGGCGCAAACAGCCGGCCACACGCCTTATTCTCACAGTAAAACAGATAGCCACATAGCGGTTCCCAACGAACCGCGGCAAACTCTGCTTCAATCCATCGTACCGGAGGCCTGCAATGAAAGAAAGTACCGCCCGCATCACCGCCCTCATTCTGTTTCTGGTAGCCCTTGCGATCAACATCGCGAGCTATGCCCTTCTTCCGGCTGAACTGACGATTGAAATGTTCGGCAACACGCCGCTTCCCACCATTCTCATCCAGGCGATTGGTCTCGGGGTGGTGCTGCTGGTCGCCTTCCGGACGGCCACCGCCCAGGAGGGTTCCGTGCGCACCCAGATGGCTGTGGTCCTCGGCCTGCTGGTGGCGGTGAACGCCGTGTTGGTCGCCATGGGCGCCGGATGGTTCTGAGGCGGGAAAAATATGCTGATAGACACTCATATGCATGCTTACCCCGACTTCCTTGCAGAAAAAGCCATCGCAAGGGTCGGCGCGCTTTCCTCTGTCCCGACCTCGACGGACGGAACGTTAAACGGCACCCTTCAGATGATGGACGAACAGGGCGTTTCCGCCGGGCTGCTTTTGCACATCGCCATCCGCCCGAACCAGCAAAAAAACGTCAACGATTTTGCGGCGGAAGTCATGCACGCGTCCAACGGCCGCCTCGTGTGCTTCGGGTCCGTCCATCCGGACGCCGAGGACGCCACGGATGAGCTGTACCGCATCCGGGAACTGGGTTTGCTGGGCATCAAGCTCCACCCGTATTACCAGGATTTTGACATGGAGCACGCAAACGCCGTGAGGGTGTATGAAACCTGCTGCGAACTGGGCTTGCCCATCGCCTTCCACATGGGGTTTGACCCGGTGGAACCCCGGGCGATGCGCGCTTCTCCCAGGGTTTTGGCCCAGCTTTTGTACGCCATGCCCGATTTGACGGTGATCGCCACCCATATGGGCGGCATGGGCTGCCCGGAGGAAGTGGGAAGGCACCTTTGCGGAAAACCTGTGTATCTGGATACGGCGTACAGCGCCCCGCCAGCAACCAAAAACCCAACGGCCCACCGGGAGGTTTTGCTCACCCATGACCCGGCGTTGATTCTTTTTGGGAGCGACGCGCCCTGGAGCAGCCCGGCAATGGAATGGGAGTACGTGCAATCCCTGGGCCTGCCCGAAAGCTGGCTCCCCGGCATCGCGTACAAAAATGCCGCAAGGCTTTTGGCGATAAAGACGGATCAACCAACTTAAACTGACGAAAAGAGAGGTTCGCGATGAAGTTTTCCGAAATACAGTATGAACGGCCGAATATCGACGCACTGGTGGCGGAGTATGACGCCCTGATCGAAAAAATCGACAACGCCGCCAGCGCAAAGGAGCAGCTGGACTGCGTCATGCAGCACGAAAAGCTGTTTTCCAACGTGATGACCATGGTCGCCTACGTCTACATCTGCCACTCTGTGGACACGAGGGATGCGTTCTACGAAAAAGAGCAGGAGTTTCTGGACGAAAACGGCCCCCTGTTCCAGGAAAAGCTCCAGGGGCTGTACGCCGCGCTGCTCAAATCCAAATTCCGGCCAGAGCTGGAAGAATCCCTGGGCAAGCTGTTCTTCCTGAACATGGAGATCGCCAATAAGACCTTTACGCCCGAAAACATCCCCCTGATGCAGGAAGAGGCCAAGCTGACCACCGAGTATTCCAAGCTGCTCGCCTCCGCCAGCATGGAATTTGACGGGGAGACCGTCAATCTGACCCAGCTGCGCAAATACGAGGAATCCAAGGACAGGGACGTCCGCCGCAGGGCTTACGCCGCCGAGGCTTCCTTCTTCAAGGCCCACGAGGCGGAGTTCGACCGCATCTTTGACCAGCTTGTGGCCCTCCGCAACCAGATGGCCAGGAACATGGGCTATGAAAACTTCATCGAGCTGGGCTATTACCGCATGAACCGCAACTGCTACGACGCTGGAATGGTCGCCGTTTACCGGGAGCAGGTGGTGAAAGACATTCTGCCCACCGTCGTCAAGCTGAAGGAGAAGCAGGCGAAGCGCAACGGTCTTTCCGAGCTGATGTTCTACGACAATGCTTGCATGTATCCCGAGGGCAATCCCAAACCCCAGGCAGGGTTTGACGAAATGTTGGAGCTTGGCCGCAAGATGTACCACGAAATGTCCCCCGAGACCGCCGAGTTCATCGATTATATGATCGACAACGAGCTGTTTGACCCCATCGCCAAGGCGGGCAAGCAGCCGGGGGGGTACTGCACCTACCTGCCGGATTACAAACTGCCCTTCATCTTCGCGAACTTCAACGGCACCAGCGCGGATGTGGACGTGCTCACCCACGAAGCCGGCCACGCATACCAGGCCTACCGCGCCCGGAACATGGAGATTCAGGAGCTCTCCCAGGCGACTTTGGAAGCCTGCGAGGTGCACTCCATGTCCATGGAGTTTTTCTGCTATCCCTATTTGGAGCTGTTCTACGGCGATGATGCCGACCGCGCCAGGGAGGCCCATCTGACAGACGCCGTCAGTTTTCTGCCCTATGGCTGCATGGTGGACGAGTTCCAGCACATCATCTACGAAAACCCCCAGCTCAGCCCCGACGAGCGCAAGGCCGCCTGGGCGAAGCTGGAGGAAAAATACCGCCCGTTCCTGCGATTTGAAGGGGACTTCTTCGGCGAGGGCATGTGGTTCATGCGCCAGAGCCATATTTACAAAGACCCCTTCTATTACATCGATTACTGCCTTGCCCAGACCGCGGCGCTGCAGTTCTGGGCCTGGGCGCAAAAGGACCGCGACGCCGCCTTCGCCGCGTACAACGCCCTGGTGGAAAAGGCGGGCACCGAAACCTTCCTGGAACTGGTCACCGGCGCAGGGCTAAGGAGCCCCTTCACCGAAGGGTGCCTTGAGGACGTTGCCAAAGAAGTGGAAAAAAACCTGCTTTGAGCCAAAAAAGGCGTTGCCTGCCGAGGGGGTCCGTTGAGCGCGTTTATGCGAACCGTCCCAGCGATGGCGGATCGCGTTTCCCCATGACGGGTTTGCGTTCATCCAAAGAAAAAGCCCCCTGCGCGAGCAAACCGGCCGAAAAGCGACGCTTTCGGCCGGTTTTATCACAAAATCCCTTGCAAAACAGGCCTTGCGAATGGTATACTGCTAGAGCTAACGTCCTTGCTCCGCGCTGTGACGCGGGGCCATTAGACCATGAGGAGGTGACTTTTCACATGAACAAATACGAAGTGCTGTACGTCATCCGCACCGACATCGAAGAATCCGTCATCAAGGAAACGGTGGACAAGTTCTCTGCCATCGTGACCGAAAACGGCGGAACGGTGGACAAGTGCGATGAATGGGGCAAGCGCCGTTTGGCCTACGCCATCGATTACAAGAACGAAGGCTATTACGTCCTGATGCATTTCACGGGCGATTCCAAGCTGCCGGCCGAACTTGAGCGCAACTTCAAGATCAGCGACAACATTCTCCGCTATCTCGTGACCCGTCTTCCCGAGTGAGCGGAACGAGGTGCTTGAATGAATAAGATCTGTCTCGTGGGCAATTTAACCATGGATCCTGAGCTCCGCACCACCGGTTCGGGCATCAGCGTCTGTACTTTCAACATTGCAGTCAACCGCCGCTATGCCAACCAACAGGGCGAACGGGAGGCCGACTTCATCCCCATCGTGACCTGGAGGTCCCTGGCGGAAAATTGCGCCCGCTATCTGGCCAAGGGCCGCAAAGTTGCCGTTTCCGGCTCTTTGCAGACCCGCCGCTACGAGGACAAGCAGGGCAACAAGCGCACCGCTTTTGAGGTGGTGGCGGACGATGTCGAGTTCCTCACCCCCAGAGGCGAGGGCGGCCCCGTTGACCGCGGGCCTTCCCCGATGCAGTCCGGCGGGTACAACCAGCCTTCCGGATCGACTTTTGACGACATTACCGGCTTCACCGAGATGGACGACTCGAACCTGCCCTTCTGACGCGTTCGAGAACATTTTTAAAAACTGACAGGCCGGACACACGGCCGCTATTCGATAAGGAGGAACCAACATGGAAGAACGCAAGCAGCGTCCCCACATGGGCCGCCGCCGCCGCCGCAAGGTGTGCCAGTTCTGCGTGGACAAGATGGACATCATCGATTATAAGGACGCAGCACGCCTTCGCAAGTTCATCACCGAGCGCGGCAAGATCATGCCCCGCAGGATGAGCGGTGTATGCGCCCGCCACCAGCGCAACCTTTCCGTCGCCATCAAGCGCGCCAGGGTTGTCGCCCTGCTGCCTTACGTGGCTGACTAAGCGCCACAAACCCTTTCTTCAGACGTTGGCAACACCGCCCCGGATCCGGGGCTGTGTTTTTTATGAAAACGGGCAAAAGGCATTCCCTCCCGCCCACGTTCGTGCTATCATCCATGTAATCGCATCGCGTCGCCTTGTTGCCGCGTACGCGACGCATATCCAAGGGGGTTTTTCGTGAACATCAGGGCCATCGAGGCAAACGGGATTCCCATTGCCGTTGTGCACAGCGAAACGGCGGTCATTACGGACGGGCAGTCGGCGCTGGACTTTATGATGAACGTGCAATACGACACCGGAAGCCACGCCATCGCCATCAACAAGGAGGCGCTTTCTGAAGACTTCTTTATTTTAAGCACCGGCGTCGCCGGCGAAGGGCTGCAAAAGTTCATCAATTATCGCTTTCGGCTCGCCATTGTCGGCGATTTTCCGGGGTATACGAGCAAGCCGCTGAAGGACTTTATGTTCGAGTGCAACAACGGCACAAGCATTTTCTTTGTGTCTTCCGAAAGCCAAGCCATGGAGAAGCTGAGCAAGGGTTAAGCCCTCTTCTCAGGGGATCCGGGAAGGGAAAACATGCGCTCGGGGAATCCCGGGCGCATGTTTATTCCGCCATCTTGCTGTATTTGGGGATTGCCACGGTGACAGAAAACTCGGTTTCGCTTTCCACCACCCGACAGACCGCTTCGATCCCTGCGGCGCGCAATTCGGCGCAGGCGCGTTTCATGGTATTCACATACAGCCGGTAATCTCGCACCAGCCGCACCACCCTGCCCTTTTTGGTTTCCTGGCGCCCCCTTTCGAACTCCTGCAGGCGCTTTTCCACCATGCGTTCCACCAGCCGCTCGGTGTCCTTGACGGAAAGCAGCCCTTCCCGCACTGCGGCCACGGCGGTGAGCATGTCCTCCTCGCCGGTCAGCCGAAGAAGCGCCCTGGCGTGGCGTTCCGTCAGCCTGGCCTGCTGCACCGCTTCCTTGACGGCGGGGGGCAGCCGGAGCACCCGCAGCTTGTTCGCCACGGTGGACTGGTTCCTGCCCAGCCTGCTGGCCAGCTCCTCCTGGGTCAGGCCGAACTGCTTCATCAATGAAACGTAGCTTTCCGCCTCCTCAAAAAAGTGCAAATTTTCCCGCTGAAGGTTTTCCACCAGGGCCATGCAGGCGGTGGTGGCGTCATCCGCCTCGGTGATCACGGCGTCGATGTGGGTCATCCCCGCCATGCGGCAGGCGCGCCAGCGGCGCTCGCCGGCGATCAGCTCGTAACCCCGGCGGGTATACCGCACGAGTATGGGCTGCATCAGCCCGTACTGGCTGATGGAACGGGAAAGCTCCCGGAGCGACGCTTCATCGAAGGTGCGGCGCGGCTGGTCCGGGTTGGGCAGAACAGAATCAATGGGCAGAGAGACCATCCTGGTTTCTTCGTGGTCCTTCTGCCGGGGCTGTTTGAAGGAAAACATGCTCCGACCTCCGATTCTTTTGTACTGTTTCGGTGTTGGGGACAAGCTTTCTGCAAAAATTGGTACAATCCTGCACGGGCGGCAAAAGCAGCCGCGGTTCGACAAAGGCAGTATGTTTTTTGCCCAAAACATCGGCAGGAACGCTTTTTTGGCTTTGTTTCCTCTGGGAAAACCCGGGAAAAAGAGAAGAGCCGGTGATCGGAATGCCAAACAAAAAGCGCACCCCAAACCAGGGTGCGTCT
>JBMNTV010000039.1:0-18469 GCA_050945915.1 Christensenellales bacterium | reverse complement strand
GGTAATAAAACCCGAGAGCAAACTTTGTCACTACAAGGGAAGAAACAGCGAGAAGCCTTGCAACAACTACATTTCATCACGAGCAAACTTTGTAACTACGTGAGCAAACTTATTTGTAACTGGACACGTATTTGCTACTTTGCTCCGTTCGCGACAGCGAACGGAGCTATTTTTAACAAGCGCTTTCCGTCCGGCATATCCTGATGTGAAGCTACGATCAAAAATGCCGGAGGTTCAGCATGGTCATCTATGTCGTACAAAGCGGGGACAGCCTCTTTTCCATCGCCCGGGAATACGGGGTGACTGTCGAATTGTTGCAGGCTGCCAACCAAATCCTCCCAGAACAAGGGCTTGTGGTGGGTCAGGCGCTTGTTATACCGACGGATTTTACCACCCATACGGTTGTCGCCGGGGATACGCTGTATTCCATTGCCAGGAGGTACGGAACCACGGTCGAAAGGCTGATTGAACTCAATCCGCTGACCCAGAGCGACCCTTCGATGCTACGCGTCGGTCAGCTGATCACCGTGCCTACAGCTCCTCAACCGACCCGAAGCATCGTCGTAAACGGTTATTGTTACCCGGAGATCCAGCAATCAACCCTGGACATCACCCTTCCCCACCTGACTTTCCTCTCTCCGTTTTCCTATCGGATTAATGCGGATGGCACGCTCGTTCCCATCGACGACACAAGGGTGATCACCGCAGCCTATCAAAGGAACGTTGCGCCTATCATGGTGATCACCAACACGAGGCCCACGGGTGGATTTGACCCGGATCTTGTCAGCACGGTACTCAACGATATGACCGTACAAAACACCCTGATTGAGAACCTTGCAAATACCCTCAACCAAAAAAACTACTACGGACTGAACATCGACTTTGAGTACATCCCTCCCGCGGACCGAGAGGCCTATAACGCGTTTTTGGAGCGCATCGTCGCCAGGTTCAGGCCCATCGGATACGTGCTTTCCACCGCCGTTGCGCCGAAACTCAGTGCGGATCAGCCCGGCCAGCTTTATGAGGCCCATGACTATGCGACCCATGGCAGGCTGATGGATTATGTGGTGATTATGACCTATGAGTGGGGGTATCTCTACAGCCCGCCCATGGCCGTCGCGCCGGTGGATCAGGTGGAACTGGTGCTGCAATATGCCGTGACCGAGATTCCTCCGCAAAAAATCCTGATGGGCATGCCGAACTATGGCTACGATTGGACCTTGCCCTTTGTCAGAGGAACCGCGGCAAGGCCGATTTCGAACGTCGGGGCGGTTCGTCTGGCTGCCCAAACGGGCTCTGCCATCATGTTTGATCAGACCGCGCAAACCCCGTTTTTCAACTATACTGCCAGCGACGGCGCCAGGCACGAAGTCTGGTTCGAGGACGCAAGAAGCGTTCAGGCGAAACTCAGGCTTGTGGAGCAATTCAATCTTGCAGGGGTGAGCTATTGGACGATTAACCAGTATTTCTCCCAGAACTGGCTGGTACTGAACTCCATGTACAATGTCAGCAAGCGGTTTTAGTGCGAGCTAATATTGTGATTTGACTAGCTGATTCAAAGAGTCCGCCTTATCAGTCAGTGGAAAAATGCTAAGGGCGGGCTCTTTTCCATTTGATGAACTTTCCGGAAGGGCAGGGATAGCGCTGAAAACGCAAAATGACCGAAGTTTCCATTTCCCCCGTAACGCAGGACGAGCGTGTCCGGGAGCAGCCTGGGCATATTGTTCCGATTTTAGCAGACCGCGGCGCTAGTCGGACGCATGGCGTCTTCCCCCGGCGGCTTCGGCACGGCTCGGAATGGAACGGCCCGATTATGCCCGTAAAACTTGCTCTTGCGTTCAACGGGCGATATAATAAAACAAGCAATACAAATGAGGTGAACAGTTGTCAGCCAACGGCAAAAACGCAAAAACCCAGGGGAAGCAGACTGCTCCGGGCAGCAAGCGCCCGGCCAAGAACCCGCGGCCTGGGGCTGCGGGTTCAAAAGGAAAAACTGCTCCAACGGCCAAGGAGCGCCGCAGAAGGGAAATCTCAGGCATCGCTCTCATCGCGCTGGGGCTTTTTTTGGCGTTGACGCACCTGGGCTCCACCGGGGTGGTGGGCGAAAAGGTCACCGGATTCGCCTTTGGGCTGACCGGTGTTTTTGCGTATGTTTTACCCGTGGTCCTGATCGCCCAGGGGTTTTATGCCATCGCGACCGCGGGTAAAAGAGCAGCCTTACCGCGCTTTATGCTGATTGTCGCCGTGATGCTGATGGCGCTGTCCTTTATTCATATTTTCTTTATGGACCGAATCGAATCGGACGGATATATCAGCTTTTTGTGGAACTCCTTTGCTCTGGGCGAAAGCGTTGAGGCGGGCGGGGGGCTCCTGGGAGGATTGCTGTCCTATCCCTCGGTTATATTGCTTGGCCGGGGGGGAAGCTATGTCCTTTTTCCCGCCCTTGCCCTGATCCTCATCGTCGCTCTGACCAACATCTCCCTGCAGAGGACCGGCAAAAAGGTGGGCAGGGTCATCAAGCAAAATGTCAGTGCCGTTTCCAACCACATCGAGCAGATCAAAGAGGTCAAAAAGGAGAAACGGGAGCAAAGAAGGCTGAACACCGAGGAGTTGTCCATCATCGATGCAGATTTGGCCGAACCCAAATTAAACCGCGCGGAGGAGCCAATCAAAGAAGCGCCCGCCGCAACGGATGATGTGGATATTCTTCCCGAAAAGGGCAAAATACCCGTCGCTTCCAGAATCGATCCGGCTACGCCGCCGATCAGGCCGTCGACCTTTCGGCGCATGCCGGTCGTGGACGATCTGGAAGCAGTGGAGGGCGCTTTGCCCAGGTATGCCACGGACGAGCAGGCAAAAAACTACGTAAAAACCGTGCTATCCGAAACGGACGGAAGGTACGAGCCCGCTGCTTCATCCATCGCTGTGGAGCCGGAGGATCAGCAAGAAACCGGCCAGAGCGTCGTGTCCGGCGGAACCGATCAAGGGGGTACCATCGAAGCGGATACCGGGGAGGACATCATCAGGGAGCTGGTCAGCCGCGATTTTGGCGATTACGAGAAATACCTTCCCCCGCTGAACGGGTTCGATCCCGATGAGACACCGGATTATCAAACTGATTTGAAGGCCAATGATCCTGCTGTTAATTTCGATTCAGGCGTAAGGGAACTGGATTTCCTGATTCCCGACGGACCTGTCAATCATGGGGGCGGATCGGATGCGGAAAGCGTTTCCAGCCCCCCTGAGGAACCGCTGATTATCAGGCCGCTTGAGACTGCCCCGCAGAAAAAGGAGGGGGGCGACCAGCTTTCCATCGAAGATTCTTCTTCCACAGCTAAAGAAGCGCCCTGTTACGTTCCACCGCCTGTCAGTCTGCTCTCCTTCCCCAAAAATGTGGGA
The DNA here is from genome assembly GCA_050945915.1 of Christensenellales bacterium. Lineage (GTDB taxonomy): Bacteria > Bacillota > Clostridia > Christensenellales > CALWSW01 > CALNBC01. The sequence goes on along the minus strand of JBMNTV010000039.1, from coordinate 15,070 downwards.
GTCCGGGAAGACCCCATGCAAAAGGCGAAATTGCTGGAGCAGGCGCTGGCGAGCTTTGGCATCTCAGCAAAAGTGACGGATGTGGTTCAGGGGCCGGTCATCACGCGGTACGAGCTGCAGCCCGCGCCGGGGGTGCGGGTCAACCGGATCACCAACCTTTCGGACGACATCGCGCTGCACCTTGCCGCCCCCCGGGTACGCATTCAAGCGCCGATCCCCGGGAAATCCGTCATCGGCATCGAGGTGCCGAACAAGGTAAACGCCACCGTCACATTGAGGGAGGTCGTTGCTTCGCCGGAATTCCAGTCCTCCAAATCGCCCCTGTCCATCGCCCTGGGGAAGGACATCTCCGGCAAGCTCGCCATGGCGGACATCGCCAAGATGCCCCACCTGCTGATCGCGGGTTCCACCGGATCGGGTAAGAGCGTGTGCATCAACTGCATCATATGCAGCATCATCTACCATGCCTCGCCGGAAGATGTGCGCATGATCATGATCGACCCAAAGGTCGTTGAACTCTCCGTATTCAGCAACATTCCGCACTTGCTCGTCCCGGTGGTTACCGAGCCGAAGCAGGCCGCCGGAGCGCTGCGCTGGGCCGTAAACGAGATGATCCAGCGTTATAACCAGTTCAAAAAGAAGGGCGCAAGAGAGTTGACGCGCTATAACGAGCTGATGGCCGCCGAAGGGCAGCAAAAGCTGCCCAGCATCCTGGTCATTGTGGATGAACTGGCTGATCTGATGATGGTGGCGCCGGACGAGGTTGAGGACAGCATTTGCCGTATCGCCCAGTTGGGTCGCGCTGCCGGCATCCACCTGGTGGTGGCGACGCAAAGGCCCTCAGCAGACGTGATCACCGGCTTGATCAAGGCGAATATTCTCACCCGGATCGCCTTTGCGGTGGCATCCTCCACCGATTCGAGGATCATCCTCGATGCCACCGGGGCGGAAAAGCTGCTCGGCAAGGGGGACATGCTCTTTAGTCATTCGGGAGGCGAGCCGAAGCGCATTCAGGGCGCTCTTGTTACCGACACTGAAGTTGAAAAAATACACCAATACTTCGAATCCAACAAGGGGATGGGGACCATCGACGAGAGTGTTTCCGAAACCATCGCTTCCGGGAAGATCCCTGGTTCCGAATCCAGCTCCTCTGCGGATTTTGAAGATGAACTGCTCCCCGAAGCGGTGGAGATCTTCCTGGGGAGCGGGCAGGCGTCCATCTCCATGCTCCAGCGGCGCATGCGCGTGGGGTACAACCGCGCAGCAAGGCTGATCGACATCATGGAACAGATGGGGATCGTGAGCGGGTTCGAAGGCAGCAAACCCAGGAAACTCTTGATCGGGCGCGCCCAGTTCGAAGAACTGTTCGGCAGGCCGCCGGATCTGCCTGACCTGGGTTCATAGCCCCCAATTTATGAAAGGCGAAGTAATACGAGTATGGCAAACGAGTTCCCAAAGAATAAACTGGGTTCCCCAAAGATAGTCGGCGTGATTTCTTTGGGGTGCTCAAAAAACAGGGTGGATACCGAGTTGATGCTCGGTTATCTTGAGCGAGCGGGATACGACATCACAAAAGACCCCAAAAAGGCGGAGGTGTTGATCGTCAACACCTGCGGATTCATCGAGCCTGCAAAGCAGGAGTCCATCAACGCAATTCTGGAAATGGCGCATTATAAAACCAAAGGAATGTGCCAAGCCCTGGTAATGACGGGCTGCCTTTCCCAACGGTACCGCGAGGAGCTCCCCAAAGAATTGCCGGAGGTGGACATTTGGCTGGGCGTGCGGGAATACGAAAAGCTGGTTCCGGCTCTTGCGGCGCATTTTGGGGAAACGGCTTCGGCGGCTTCGGAGTTGTACCCCTGGGGCGAAAGACGGTTGACTACGCCTTCGTATCACGCCCTTTTGCGCGTGGCCGACGGGTGCGACAACCGATGCGCCTATTGCGCGATCCCGCTGATCCGCGGCCCGTATCAAAGCCGGGATATCGAAAGCATTGTGGCAGAAGCCAGGGCGCTGGTGGCCCGGGGGGCTGTCGAGCTGGAAATCATTGCCCAGGACACAACGCGCTTTGGCACGGATTTTGCAAAAAAAAGGCTGTTGCCGGAGCTTTTGCGGCGCCTGTCCGAAACCGACGTGAAATGGATCCGGCTGCTTTACGCCTACCCGGACGAGACCGACGAGGAACTGCTGGACGCGATGGACAGCCTCCCCAAAGTCGTGCGATATCTGGACATTCCCCTTCAGCACGCGGACGACAATGTGCTTCAAAGGATGAACCGAAGGGGCTCTGCCGAACAGTATGCCAAGCTGATCGACAATCTTCGCAAGCGGGATCCTTCCTATATTTTGAGGACGACGTACATGGTGGGATTCCCGGGAGAAACCGAAAAAGAGTTCGAAAACCTTTGCAGATTTGTGAAGGAACACCCCTTTGACAGGATGGGCGCTTTCGCCTTTTCCCCGGAAGAGGGAACGGCGGCGGCCAGCTTGCCCAACCAGGTTCCAGAGGAAGAGAAAAGGCGCAGGCTGGACAAGCTGATGACCATCCAGCGAGAGGTTTCAAACAGGCTTGCCCGGCGCAGGATAGGAACGGTGGTGGACGTCCTGGTCAAAGGGTACGACGAAAAGGCAAAGCAGTACTTCGGCAGGTCCTACGGCGAAGCGGAGGAAATCGACGGCCTGGTTTTCTTTACGGGATTCGGGGAAAAGAAGCCCGGTGAATTTGCAAAGGTAAGGATCGACAGGGTGACCGATTATGACCTGTACGGAGAGGAGATCCCATGAATACTCCAAACAAGCTCACAGTTTTAAGGATCATACTTGTTCCCTTTATGGTGGCCGCCTTCTATATTCCCTGGGAACATGCCTATATCATTGCTTCCTTGCTGTTCATCTTCGCCGCGCTGACAGACCTGATCGACGGAAGGCTCGCCAGGAAAAACAGCCAGATCACGGTTTTCGGAAAATTCATGGACCCGATTGCGGACAAGATCCTCGTCGCATCGGCCATGGTCATGCTGAACACAACCGGCCAGCTTTCACCGATACCGACGATCATTGTGGTTTGCCGCGAATTTATCGTCAGCGGCGTGCGGCTGGTCATGGCGGATAAGGGAAATGTGGTGGCGGCAAACATCTGGGGCAAGGCCAAAACCATGACCCAGTCCATCGCCATTCCCCTGATCATGCTCAAAAACCCGGTTTTCGGCCTGATTGGCATTCCCATGGATCAGATCCTCATGTGCGTATCCACCCTGCTTGCGGTGATCTCCGGTTACACCTATCTGAAAGCAGGCTGGAACTATATTTTGGGAAAGTAGAGTACAAACAATGATTGCAGAACTCATATCGGTTGGAACGGAACTGTTGTTGGGTCAGATCCTGAACACCAACGTCCAGTACCTTTCCCGGAAAATGCAGGAGTACGGGGTGGACGTTTATCACCAATCCGTGGTGGGGGACAACATGGCAAGGCTGGTGGAGGCCATCGAAACGGCCTGCAAACGGTCTGACCTCTTGATCCTTTCCGGCGGTTTGGGACCGACTGAGGACGACATAACCAAAGAGGCGGTGGCAAAGTACCTGAACAAGCCGATGGTCCGCCACCAACCCTCGGCGGACAAAATCACCGATTACTTTACCAGAACCGGCCGTGTGACCACGCCGAACAACTACCGCCAGGCGGACTTCCCCGAAGGCGCGGAAATCCTGCCGAACCCTACCGGCACCGCCCCGGGCTGCATCTGCTTTGATGGTAGATGCCACATCGTCGTCCTGCCTGGGCCGCCCTACGAGCTTCAGGGAATGTTCGAATCCAGCGTGGAGCCCTTCCTTTCCCGGCAGATGGAAAAGCAGATCTGCTCGCGAATGGTGCGCGTTTTCGGCATCGGGGAATCCTTTGTTGCCCACGCGCTGAAGGATATGATCGAGAGCCAGACAAACCCAACGATCGCGCCCTATGCCGCGCTTTCCGAAGTGGCCCTCAGGGTGACGGCTTCCTGCCCTTTGGGGGAGGACGGTTATGCCCTGGTGGATCCCGTCGTCCAAGCGATCAAGGAACGCTTGGGAGATCGCGTGTACTCGACAGAGGGGGAGAGCATGCCGGAAGTCTGCGTTCGCCTGTTGAAGCAGGCGGGGGCCACGGTGGCGGTGGCCGAAAGCCTTACTGGGGGGATGGTGTCCTCGGAGCTGGTGTCCATCCCCGGGGCGTCAGCGGTGTTGTTGGAAGGCGTTGTCGCCTACGGCATTCCGGCAAAGCACAGGCTGGACGTCCGCAAAGAGACCATCGATCAGTTTGGCTTAGCCTCGCCGGAAGTCGCGAAGGAACTGGCAAAAAGCGTAAGAACGCGCACGGGGGCGACGTATGGAATCGCCACCACCGGTGTGGCGGGCCCCGGCGCCAACGAAGCGGGCGTGCCGGCGGGTACCGCATATATCGGCATCTCTGCCGAGGGGATGGAGCGAGGTTTTTTGGTCAGGGCCTCGGGATTCAGGAACCGAGTCAGAACCACCGTGACGCTTCATGCCCTGGACGCTTTAAGGAGGGCGATCCTTGGCCTTGAGCTGCCAGGCTGAGGCGGACAGTACCGGTCGATTGGCGAACGTGTTTTCGTTTTTTGCTTTACTTTCGACTGATGCCGTGTTATGATTACTACAAACCATTATTCGGCAGAAGGAGCATTTTTATGGCAGTCGAGAAACAAAAGGCGTTGGAAATCGCCCTCGCGCAAATTGAAAAGCAATTCGGCAAGGGCGCTGTCATGAAGTTAGGGGACGCGGCGGCCCGGATCTCCATTTCCACCATTCCATCCGGCTGCATGGCGCTGGATTACGCATTGGGCGTGGGGGGATTCCCCAGGGGGCGCGTGGTCGAGATTTACGGCCCGGAGTCTTCGGGAAAGACCACCGTGGCGCTGCACGCCATTGCCCAGGCCCAGGCGATGGGGGGGACTGCAGCGTTTATTGACGCCGAGCATGCCCTGGATCCTACGTATGCCTCCGCTCTGGGCGTCAATATTGACGAATTGTTTGTCTCCCAGCCGGATAACGGGGAGCAGGCGCTGGAGATCACCGAGGCCCTCATTCGTTCCGGCGCGATCGATCTCGTCGTGATTGACTCTGTCGCGGCTTTGGTTCCCAAAGCGGAAATTGACGGCGATATGGGGGATTCCCACGTGGGCCTGCAGGCGAGGCTGATGAGCCAGGCGTTGCGGAAGCTCACCGGTGCGCTGTCCAAGTCGAACACCTGTGCGATCTTCATCAACCAGCTGCGCGAAAAGGTGGGCGTCATGTTCGGCAACCCCGAGGTGACGACGGGCGGCAAGGCGTTGAAGTTTTATGCGACGATGAGGCTGGACGTGCGCAAGATCGACATTTTGAAGAGCGGGAATGAGATGATCGGCAACCGGACGAGGGTCAAGGTGGTAAAAAACAAGGTCGCTCCGCCCTTCAAGATCGCCGAGTTCGACATTCTTTACGGCGAGGGCATTTCCCGCGAAGGGTCCATCCTGGACCTTGCCGTCAACCAGAAGATCATCGCAAAATCCGGCTCCTGGTATTCCTATGGCGACGTTCGCATGGCCCAGGGAAGGGATAATGCTCGCCTGTTCCTCAAGGATAATCCCGAGCTTTGTGCAGAGATCGAAGCAAAGTTGCGCGAACAATTGTTTGCGGCCGGCGCCAAGGCCGAAGGCGGCGCCGCGTCGGATGATGCGGATGGAGGGTCGCTGGGCAGCATGGATGATCCCGGGATCTTTTAACTGAAAGAGGGGGAATGTGATTTCCCCCTTTTTTATATGCTAAAACCTGGCTGGTACTTAGGTCACATATTTCCGCTGCATTCGCTATAAAACATCAAATATGGTCGATGGTGGTCAAAATTGAAATATGTTGACAACCTAATTGACAAGGTTTACAATTAAGACTGGGTTTATTGGTCTTGTAGTAGATGTAGACGGCTCTGTTAAACGGATTGTTTCGTTTTTTTCTACCTTTACGGTCGAGGCGAAAAGCCCGGCTATTTTTATTAAAAGGAGGTGTTCGATCCCTTATGGATTTACTGTCATATATCCTTGTCGCAGTTGGTATTTCCGGCGGAGCGGTGGGCGGTTATTTTTATCGCCGGAACATCGCCGAAGCCAAGATCGGCCGCGCCGAGGAAGCTGTCCGGCAGATGATAGAAGATACCCAGAAGCGCGCAGAAGCCCTGAAAAAGGAAACCATCCTTGAAGCCAAGGAAGAGATCCACCGTCAGCGCTCCGAGTTTGAAAAGGAATGCCGGGACAGGCGAAATGAACTCCAGCGTTCCGAACGAAGAGTTTTGCAACGCGAAGAGTTATTGGACAAGAAATTGGACGGCATAGAAGCCAGGGAACAGGAGTTGGACCAGCGCGAAAAAAACATTTTGGCACTGGAGGAAGAAACAAAAGGACTTTATCAGAAGCAGCTCGATGAGCTTGAGAGGATCTCCGCGCTTTCGATTGAGGAAGCAAAGCAAATTCTGCTCTCAAATGTTGAGCGGGAGGCGCGCCACGATGCAGCGGTGATGATCCGGGAAATCGAGGCAAAAGCCAAGGAAGAAGCGGAAAAACGCGCGAGAAACATCATCTCCATCGCGATACAAAAGTGCGCTGCGGACCATGTGGCTGAATCTACGGTTTCCGTTGTCCCCCTTCCAAACGACGAAATGAAGGGACGCATCATCGGTCGCGAAGGACGGAACATCCGCACCCTCGAAACTGCGACGGGAATCGACCTGATCATTGACGACACGCCGGAAGCCGTGATTCTATCCGGATTCGACCCCGTCAGGCGCGAGGTTGCGCGGATCGCCTTGGAAAAGCTGGTGTTGGACGGAAGGATTCATCCCGCACGAATCGAGGAAATGGTCGAAAAGGCCCGCCGCGAGATCGACAATCAGATTCGCGACGCCGGCGAACAGACCGTTTTTTCCGTAGGCATTCACGGCTTGCATCATGAGCTTGTCAAGCTCCTTGGCAGGCTGAAGTACCGCACCAGCTATGGCCAGAACGTGCTCGTGCACTCCATCGAAGTGGCGAACCTTGCGGGTATCATGGCCGCCGAGCTTGGAGCGAACGTCGCGCTGGCAAAGCGCGCCGGTCTGCTTCACGACATTGGGAAGGCCGTCGACCACGAGATTGAAGGATCCCACGCACAGATTGGCGCCGATCTTGCAAAGAGGTACCGCGAAAACAACGCAGTGGTTCACGCGATTATGGCCCATCACGGCGATGTCGAGCCAAACACCGTCGAGGCGGTGCTGGTGCAGGCGGCAGACGCTATTTCCGCCGCCAGGCCGGGCGCGCGCCGCGAAACGTTGGAGAACTACATCAAGCGTTTGGAGAAGCTGGAAGAAATCGCGAATTCCTTTGAAGGTGTCGAAAAATCCTTCGCCATCCAGGCCGGACGCGAAGTGCGCATAATCGTCAAACCCGATGTCGTTTCGGACACGGAGACCACCATTGTCGCCAGGGATATTTGCAAGCGCATTGAGAACGAGTTGGACTATCCGGGCCAGATCAAGGTCAACGTCATCCGCGAAACTAGGGCCACAGACTACGCAAAGTAACCCACCAAGACCACCAAAGCCGAAAATCAGGCCGCCGGAAAACCGGCGGCCTTTACTGCAAAGCCATCATCAAGCGATGGGTTGAGGTTGGCTGATTCGCTTTAAAATGGCAAATCGGTTTGGTATAATAAAATAAGAGCCGGCACATGCCGACCCTTGGTGGCAGGGGAGACGCGATTCGAACACGCAACCCGCGGTTTTGGAGACCGCTGCTCTACCGTTGAGCCACTCCCCTAAATGCGTCGGTTTTTTGCGCCGACATCTGCAATTATAACCGTTTTGAGGGTTCTAGTCAACTATATTTGCTCGTAATCAACGCGGAGGAGGATTTTCATGCGGGGAAATGACAAAAAGCTGGGATTTGTCGGCTGTGGGAACATGGCAGAAGCTCTGATTCGGGGCATTGCGGGGCGGCTGATGCCGGCGAAGGATATCGTCGCTTATGATACCAATCAGGCAGGCTTAAACGAAAAGGCAAACAAAATCGGCTTTGCCCCGGCAAGCAGCCTTCAGGAGCTTTGCAGCTTGGCGGACAGGGTGGTGCTTGCCGTTAAGCCAAATGTCATTCCCCTGGTGATGCGCGAAGCAAAGGACGCCCTTTGGGGGAAGGCTGTGGTCTCCATCGCCGCGGGAATCCCGACAAGAAGCCTCAGCGAGGGGCTGCCCGGTTCGAGGGTGCTGCGGGTCATGCCCAACACGCCCGCCCTTGTGGGGGAGGGCGCAACCGCGCTGTGCAAGGACACGACCAGCTTTACGGATGAGGAAAAACAGTGGGCGGAAGAGTTGTTTTCCTCGGTCGGGACGGCAATCTGGGTGGAAGAGCGGTTGATGGACGCCGTCGTGGGCGTCAGCGGCAGCGGTCCTGCCTATGTGTTTATGTTCATCGAAGCTCTTGCGGACGGAGGGGTGAGGGAAGGCCTTCCCAGGGATGTTGCGCTGAAGCTCGCTGCCCAAACGGTGATCGGGGCGGGAAAACTCCTTGCCCAATCCCAGAAGCACCCGGGTGCGCTGAAGGACATGGTGTGTTCGCCTGGTGGGACGACGATCGACGCCGTTGCATCCCTTGAAAAAGACGGTTTTCGGGGGGCGGTGATCGAAGCGGTCCGGGTATGCGCAAAAAAATCAAAGGAGCTTGGCTGATTGTGATATTTTTGACATATACTGAAAAAGAGGGACCCACATGGTTCCTGTGACGATCTATACGGACGGCGCCTGTTCTGGCAATCCCGGGCCGGGCGGCTGGGCAGCCGTTTTGATATACGGCGAATACCGAAAAGAAATATCCGGTTACGAGCCGTTAACGACGAATAACCGGATGGAGCTCACCGCGGCGATCAAGGCGCTTCAGGCGTTGAACAGACCGTGCGAGGTTGAATTGTATACGGATAGCGCATATTTATCCAATGCGTTCTTAAACGGGTGGATCGATTCCTGGATGAAGAACGGCTGGAAAAAGGCGGACAGAAAACCCGTTGAGAATGCGGATCTATGGCGGGAGCTGGCACGACTATCAAAAATCCACAGTGTGCGGTGGCACAAAGTGAAGGGCCATTCGGACAATGCCCTGAACAACCTTTGCGACAAGTTGGCAACAGGGCAGATCAAAGCGAACTCGTAATCAAAAACCGTGCGGCATGGGAGGTCTTCGGCAGTACGGTTTAGATATTGGCCAATCTATTCGAAAAACTTGTCTTTTCCGAATAGATGTGATACTCTGGAATTGCAGTTAATTTTTACCGGAGGTTTGCCCCATGGCGCGAGCATCTGAAAACTATGCGGCCCAGCGGGACCGCGAATACACCCTTCGCACAAGGAAGCTGATGACCGAGCTCCCTCCTTTTTGCGAAGAATTCTTTATGGGCATCGCGGACAGGACATCCGCCATGACGAGATACGAATATGCCAGCGACCTGCGCATTTTTTTCAAATACCTCGCCAATGTGCGGGATGATGAAAAAGGGCTTTCCCCCATCGACTATACGCTGGCCGACCTTGACGCGATTACGCTGGACGATCTGGAGCGATATATTTCCTATGTCTCGCTGTATGAGGATGAAAACGGCAATCCCGTAAAGAATCAAGAGCGCGCGAAAGCCAGGAAAGTTTCCTCCCTCCGCTCGCTGTTCAAATATTTCTATAAGAAGCAGAAAATTGCCAACAACCCCGCCTCCCTGCTGGACACGCCGAAGCTGCACGAAAAACCGATTATTCGGCTGGAAGCCAACGAAGTCGCGGATCTTTTGGACTCTGTGGACAGCGGAGCTTCCCTTTCCGACCGCGAAAAAGCCTTCCACAAGAAGACGAGGCGCAGGGATGTCGCCATTCTGACCCTCTTTCTCGGTACCGGGATTCGCGTCAGCGAGCTCGTCGGGCTGAATATTGACGATTTTGATTTTTCCATCAATGGCTTCAAAGTAACCCGAAAAGGCGGGAACCAGGTGATCCTCTATTTTTCGGACGAAGTGGCCGAAAGTCTTTTGCATTACATCGAGGAGCGAAATGCCATTACCACGTTGCCAGGACACGAAAAAGCGCTCTTCCTCTCCCTTCAGAAAAAACGCATGACGGTCCGGGCGGTGGAGAATCTGGTCAAAAAGTACTGTTCTTCCGCCGTTCCTCTGAAAAAAATTACCCCCCACAAGCTGAGGAGCACGTACGGAACGATGCTGTATCAGGAAACCGGGGATATTTACATCGTCGCAGACGTTTTAGGCCACAAGGACGTCAACACCACCAAAAAGCACTACGCCGCGCAGACGGACGAAAGGCGCCGTCAGGCGGCAAGGGCGGTCAAGTTGAGGGAGGATTAATGCCTAAAGACCATCGTCTTCTCCGCTTTTCCAAAACCCGGAGGTTTTCAGCTCCTGCCAGGCTTTCTGAAGCTCCTCCTGATCGAGGGCGGGCTCAACGGGAAGGGCGTTTTCAATGCCGTCGATGATATCCTTGATGATGACTCCATGATAATCCGACCCGTCCTCTACGCAGCGCATACAGTTGTCGCACAGTTTTCCCGGTTCCAGGTCGCACAGATTGCATTCGCCGCATTCGATGCATTCGCGTTCATAGATCACGCATTTTCTCATACGAAGTACCTCAACATTCGAGAATTTGCGAACATTCGTTTGACATTTTCTGTAAGTATGATATAATCACTCTAACAACACGAATGCTCGTTTGGAGGGTATCATGCAAAAACTCAGCAATCCACAGCGGATTATATACGAATACATCAAATCCCATCAAGAAGAAAAAGGCTATCCCCCTTCTGTCAGGGAAATCTGCCAAGCCGTGGGGCTGAAGTCCACCTCTACCGTGCACGGCCATCTGGAACGCCTGGAGCGCAAGGGCCTGATCCGCAGGGATCCCACAAAGCCCAGGGCGATTGAACTCATCGAGGTTCAGCGCAACAAGGCCAAGATGCACCCAACTCCGGTGGTCGGCCGGGTGACCGCGGGTGCCCCCATTCTCGCCCAGGAGGAGATCCAGGGTCATTTGCTCCTCCCCCTCTCCTTGGTGCGCGGCGAGGAATCCTTCATCCTGACCGTCAAGGGCGATAGCATGATCAACGCGGGGATCCTGGACGGCGACCAGATTATCGTGCAGCCCGGCGCCCAGATTTACAATGGCGACATCGTCGTTGCCCTGATACCAGAGCGGATGAGCGACGATTGTGGCGCCACCGTCAAGCGCCTTTACAGGGAGGGCGATCGCGTCCGCCTTCAGCCGGAAAACAGCTTCATGCAGCCGATCTACGCCGATATCCGGGAGATTTCCATCGTCGGCAAGGTCATCGGCCTCATCCGGTCAATGTAAACGGAAAAAGGCCAATCATAAGAACGGAATTCAGCAACCGTCCAGTCAAGGCTCCAACGATTTGGGGCCTTATTGGATTGCAACATAACCTTTTGCAGCCATATCCGAAACCGCGGACATGACCGCCAGCTTAACGTGCTCGTAGGTCAATCCCCCCTGCATGTACGCGATGTAAGGCGGGGTGATGGGGGCGTCGGCGCTGAGCTCGATCGAAGAGCCCTGAACAAACGCGCCGGCGGCCATAATCACCGGGCACTGATAACCCGGCATATCCCAGGGCTCAGGGAGGACAAAGCTGTCCACTGGTGAAGACATTTGAATGCTCTGGCAGAAGGCAATCAGGGGCTCCGGCTTGGAAAAGCGCACGGCCTGGATGACATCCTCCCTGATGTCATTCCATTTGGGGAGTACCACAAACCCTAGTTTTTCAAAAACTCGCGAAGCGAGAATCGCCCCCTTCAGGGATTCCGCGACCACGTGGGGAGCCAGGAAAAGCCCCTGGTAAAACGGCGCGTAGGATGCGGCGTAGGAGCCCACCTCCTTGCCGATGCCGGGCACAGTCAGCCTTTCCGCCACCAGTTCAACCAGATCGCTTCTTCCGGCAACGTAACCGCCTGTGGGGGCGATTCCGCCGCCGGGATTTTTGATCAGCGAGCCGGCCATCAAGTCCGCGCCAACGGCGACGGGCTCCTCGGTCGCCGTGAACTCGCCGTAGCAGTTGTCCACAGTGACGATAACGCCGGGCTTTGCGGCTTTGATCTCGGCTATCGCCCTGCCGATCTCAGCCACCGTCAAGGCCCTCCTCCACGCATAGCCCCGGGATCGCTGGATGTGCACGACTTTCGTATTTTCCTTGATTGCTGAGATGGCGGCCGCGGCGTCGATGCCGCCGTTGCTGCCAAGCTCCACCTGGGAATAGGAGACGCCCATGGACTTCAGCGAAGAGGAAGAATCCCCGGAAATCCCGATGGTGGTCTCCAGGGTGTCATAGGGTTTTCCGGTGATGGAAAGCATTTCGTCTCCCGGACGCAACACGCCAAAGAGCATCAGAGCCAGGGCGTGGGTGCCAGAAACGATCTGTGGCCGGACAAGGGCGTCCTCCGCCCCCATGCAGCGGGCAAATACGCGATCCAGGGCATCTCTGCCGTCATCGCCATAACCATAGCCCGTCGAGGGATTGAAATGGCGAAGGGCGATCCGCTCCATTCGAAAAGCGGACAGCACCTTATACTGATTGAATTGGCAGGTCCTGTGGATTTCTTGGAAACGGTCCGAGAGTTCGCGTTCTGTTGCGTCCACGAGCTCTGCAATGCCGCTTTGGATTCCATAATCTTTGCGAAGCAGTTCTTTTATCTTGAATTCCAAATCATGTTTACAATGCATTTTTAAAATAATCCTCGATTCTATCGGCAAGCTCTACTTTGGAGCATTTCGAAACGTCAAACCAGAGGGTGCGCGCGTCCCGCCTGAACCAGGTCAGCTGACGTTTGGCAAAGCGCCGGGTGTTCTGCTTGATCAGCTCGACAGCGCGCTCCAGAGAGTGTTTCCCGGCCAAGTAATCTATGATCTCTTTGTAGCCCAGCCCTTGCAGCGAAGGCGCCTTCGGATCCAGCCCCGCATCCAGAAGGCCCCGGACTTCTGAAACCAGGCCGGCTGAAAGCATCTGGTCCACCCGTTGCTCGATTCCGGCATACAATAATTCCCGCGGCATCGTCAGCCCGACAATGGCAAGTTGATACGGGGATTCGCTTTTTTGAAACTCCCCGTTCTGCTCGGACATGGGGCGGCCGGTAAGGTGATACACTTCCAGTGCGCGCAAAATGCGCTTGAAATCGTTCCGATGAAGCTCCGCTGCGCGTTTTTTGTCCACCTTTTCGAGTTGGGCATAGGCGCTTCCGGGATGATCCTGTTCCTTTTGAACCCACGCAAGACGAAAAGCCTCGTCCCTTCCGGCGGCGGTAAAGTCAAGGTCGCTGATCACCGCATTGACGTATAGCCCGGTTCCCCCGGCAAGAATGGGAAGCCTGCCGCGGGAATGGACGTTTTCAATGGCCAATCGGGCATCGCGCTGGTAATCGGAAACGGTAAAGCTGGCTGCAGGGTCCGCGCAGTCGATCATGTGGTGGGGAATCCCCTGCCTTTCGGAAACGGTCGGCTTTGCGGAGCCGATGTCCAGACCGGGATAAATCGCCACCGAATCGGCGGAGATCACCTCTCCGCCCATCCTTTTTGCGATTTCCACGGCAATGGCGGTCTTTCCGCTGGCGGTGGGCCCCACGATTACGGCTAGAGGTTTTTTGCTGTTCATACTCTGTAAAAAAGCTTGTCTAGGTCTCTTCGGGTAATGCTGATGACGATGGGGCGACCATGGGGGCAATGCAGTTCCCTCAACTCATTGATCTGGGAGAGGATCAGGCCGATTTCCGTCTCAGTCAGCCTTTCGTTGCCCTTGATCGCATGCCTGCATGCCGTCATCGCCACAGCTCTTTTTCTGCGTTCGTCGTCCTCAATATCCCTGTTGTCCGCCAAGGCGTCAAGCACATCCCGGAAAAACTCCGTAGCGTTGACAGCTTCGAAGGAGAGGGGCACTCCCAAAAGATTGACCCTTCCCCCCTTCTTGAGTTCATACTCGAAACCGAGATTCTGAACAATTGCCTCGTTCTCCAGCAACATCGTGTACTCCAGCTGGGTGAGCATGATCTGCTCTGCACCGATGACGCGTTGGGAACCCAGGGGTTTGTGTTCGTCCTTCATCAACTTGTCATAGAGGATGCGCTCGTGGGCGGCGTGTTGGTCGATCAGGTACAAAATGCCGTTCAGCTCCACCGCGATATAGGTGCCGAAAATCTGGCCAATGATTTTGAAGCTGTCGGTTTCCGGGTTAAAGAACAGCGTTTCCTTTTTGGGGAGACTGCCCGCGCTTTCCCGCAAAACATAGTTCTCCTTTGCCACCCTTGTAGGTATCACCAATGTGCGGATGAAGGAATCGTCGATCAAGGGATGCGCAGACTTCTTGATTTCGGGCATCAAGGGGCGTTTTTCCTGCTTGACAGAAAAATCCTCCCTTCTGAGAGGTCGGGGCATTTCGATCTCGCCGATCTTGTATTGGTATTCCCGCTGCAACGCCCGAAGGGTGGCATTGTCCTCCCTTGGAATCGGTGGCGGGGTCCACTCGTAGGCGTATTTTTCCCCGATGGCCAGCTCGACTGCGGTTTTCAGGGCATTGATCACCACGCCGTCGTCCTTGAAACGGACTTGCAGCTTATTCGGGTGGATGTTCACGTCCACAGAATCTGCCGGAAGGTCGATGTGCAGCGCGCAAAGGGGAAACCTGCCCACCGGAAGCCTGGTGCCAAAGGCCTGAGAAAGCGCCGCGGAAAGCTGCGCCGACTGAATATACCTTCGGTTGACGAAGAAAGACTGGTAGCTTCTGTTGCTTCGCGCCGCTTCGGAATAGGTCACATACCCCTGAACGCGCACGCCGTCCTGTTCGTGATCCACATGGGCGATCTTGTTTACGATCTCTCTGCCGTAAACCGTAAAAAGGGTATAGAGCAGATCGCCCCTTCCGGGGCTTTTATAAATCTGTTTGCCATCGCTCATGAAGCTGAAGGCGATTTCCGGGTTGGCCATGATCGCGTTGGCGACGTAGGTGGCAACATCCCCCCC
>JBMNTV010000038.1:0-19513 GCA_050945915.1 Christensenellales bacterium | reverse complement strand
GAAAACCCGCGCTCCTTTTCCCTTGGCAAACTTCATTCCTTCGACGGTGCGGGTGGAATACCTGGGGAAGCTGATGCCAATGCAGACGTCCCCGTCCTCGATACGGATCATCTGTTCGAAGATGTCCCCCGTGCCGGTGGTCACGATGCGCACGTTATCCAGCACGAAATTCAAATAGTACCCGAAAAATTCCGCCAGCGGAGTGGAGCTTCTCTGCCCCAGCACATAGACCCGTTTTGCGGAAAGCAGGCCGGTGACCACCTTGTTGAAAGCCTGCTCGTCCACGTTTTCGATGGTGGCGCGGATGTTGTGCATATCCGCCTTGAGTACGGTCTTAAGAACGTCGCCTTCCTGAATGTCCTCGGTCAGCTGGATTCTCTGGACGCTGGTCAGCTTGTTCCGGATCAGCTCCTGCAGGGAGCGCTGCAGGGCGGGGTATCCGTCGTACCCCAAGGCATAGGCGAAGCGCACGACGGTGGACTCGCTGACCCCGACAAGACTGCCCATCTTCGAGGCGGTGATGAAAGCCGCTTTGTCGTAATTTTCGAGTATGTACTGGGCGATCTGCTTTTGCCCTTTGCTCATGGTTTTATAGGAAGCGTTGATGCATTGCAGAAGGTCGTTATGTTCCATAGAGGCCTCCTCTCAGGCAATGGCTTTGGTCAGATAAAATGCCCCGTCTCTTTCAGTTTCTCGATGTAATCGTGGTCGCTCATGTCGATTCTGATGGGCGTGATGCTCGCATAACCCCGGGCGATGGCGGTGGCGTCACTGCTGGGTGTCTCCCCGTCGCACGGGTAGTCCCTGCCGCCGACAATGGCGAGCCAATGGTAGCATGTTTTCATCGGGCTCTCGCGGGTTTCATAGCGGAAGAGAAGCCCTTTGGATTCCAGGGGCACGACGCAGGGGCCTTTGATCTCCTCCAGGGGCAACGCGGGAACGTTCAGGTTCAGGAGCATGCCCTTGGGAAGGGGGTGCTCCTGAACAAAGTTGACCAGTCGGGCGGCGAGTTCTGCGCTGGCCTCGAACTCGCTGCTGGTAAAGTCAGCAAGGGAGACCGCGATGGCGGGCACACCTTCGATCACGCCCGCGATGGCGGAATTGACGGTGCCGGAGGGAAACACGTCCACGCCGATGTTCGAGCCCTGGTTGATACCGGTAACCACAAGGTCGGGCTTTTCCTCCAAGATGCAGCCGAAGGCGAACTTGACGCAGTCCACCGGGCTTCCGTCCACGGCGTAAGCCGCCGCGTCCACCCCGGGAATGCGATGCGGACGGGAAAAAATGGGCCTAAAATAAGTGATGCTGTGCCCCACCCCGCTCTGCTCTTTTGAAGGAGCCACAACAGTCACTTCATGCTCTTTGGATAATCTTGCTGCAAGCGCCCTGATGCCCGGCGCCATAATTCCGTCGTCGTTGCTGATCAGTATACGCATTCATTTCCTCCAAATTGTTCTCAGCATGTATTTTAGCAAGAATGGGGATCGTTTGCAATAATGACTGTCCCAAACTGCATCTTGTCGCAGGATTTCCTGCGTGACACAGCGCGCCGGCAGCGCCTTTCAGCCCGGTTGGAATGCGGCCTCGAAGCAAACGAAAAACGCAAACATCTCTGCAAAAGCCCGTTTTGTCCTTCGAAAAACGACTGCAAACAGCACTAAAATCCGCCCCGAGCGGCGGATTTTAGTTTATGCATTTTTTATCAAGCACGCGCAGTGGATCCTGCGAATGCCGCAAAGCCGCAAGTCAGGGGAGGCTTGGTGGATTCCTGCTTTCACGGCAAAGGGAGGGTTAATCCACTCTTTTTATCATTTCGCACACCCATTAGGAAAACGCTAATAGTTCTGTTGGTGTCCCGCATTGGCGTTGCTCTCGGGCGATGCAGGCGCGAGCCGTCTCCTCTGGAATAATGCTCCCGCTGAACAACAGGGATACGTCGCAAACAGTCGGCGCGTTCCAGAATGACCGTCCGAATGCGGTTCGCCCTGACGCCCAATGTTCAAGCCCAGCGGCGGTGGGGCTCCATTCGACTCGTTGGCGCCGCAAGCACAGGCCACTTCGCTTGGTGTTCTTCGCGCTTTCTTCAAACAAAAGAGCACCTAGCATCGCAGCACCTCACGCCACTATTTGCGCACACTCTCCAGCCAGGCCATAAACCCCGGATCCTCCAGCACTTCCCGGTTCACGATGAAGGGGGAATCCTCGCCGCGGAGGAACTTTGCCATCTCATTCATCAGCAAATAGGGTGATTTTCCAAGAGCGTCGGCGGTGGTTCCGGCGATGTGGGTGGTCAGGGTAACGTTATCCAGCTCCAGATACGGGGAATCGTCAGGGAGCGGCTCGATGTCGAACACGTCCAGCGCCGCGCCCAGGATGCGCTTTTCTCTCAGCGCGGCAACGAGCGCGTCCTGATCCACAAGGCCGGAGCGGCTGGTGTTCACGAGGATGGCGGTGGGCTTCATCATGCCGATCAGGCGGGCGTCGACCATGCCCTTGTTTTCCGGGGTCAATCGCGCGTGCAGGCTGACGAAATCGGACTCGCTGAACACCTCTTCCAGCGTTGCGGGGATGCAGCCCGCGGCCTTGATGCCCTCAGGATCCGCATAGGGATCGTACACCAGGATGCGGGGATCCCAGCCCCGGAGCTTTTTGGCAACCAGTCTGCCGATATAGCCAAAACCGACCAGGCCGAAGGTCTTGCCTTCCAGTTCGGGGACAAATTCGCTGTTTGAAAACTTCTTGCGCCATTGCCCGGTCTTGATGGCATGGAAGGCCCGGGCGCTGTTTCTGGCTTCCGCCAACATCAGGCCGACAGCAAAATCGCTGACCGCCTGGGCATTTCTTCCCATGACGTTGAAAACCAGGATGCCACGCTTGGTCGCTTCGGCGACGTTGACGTTTTCCAGCCCCGCACGGCAGACGCCGATCATGCGTAGGTTGGGCATGGCGTCCATGACCTTGGAGGAACACGCGATGAACAGGCCGCAAAGGACGTTGGCATCCTTTCCGTGCTCGAGGATCAAAGGATCACAGGGCTCAATCTCTGGCCCCCGCTGCTCCACCACAAGGCGCCGACGCTGCAGGGCATCCCAGTTGGTTTCCCAGTCGCCGACGAACACCTTCTCGCCATAAGGGGCCAGGTGCTTGTCCCACGCGCCTTCAAAGCCGGGGGAGGGGATCATCGCATCGCCCAGCAAGATTCCTTTTAGCTTGCTCATCCATTCGTCCTCCTGTATAAGAAATCCTTGATTAAACCAGAGCCGTTTACTCCATCAAGTTTACCAAATCCAGCGCAAAAAGCCAGCGTGAAACCAAAAATATGGTTCCACCGGCAGGGCGCTTACCATCATTTGCCTTTTCAAAACCGCCCATCCGGCTTTTTTGGCAACGTGATTTTCAGTCGGGCGCAGCACCCGCCAAGGATGTTTCCATCGATCGGACCCGATGCATACAGCGAAAAGCCTTAACCCGCAGAACGTGGCGAATCCGGCGCAAACGC
This sequence comes from Christensenellales bacterium, assembly GCA_050945915.1. Taxonomy (GTDB): domain Bacteria; phylum Bacillota; class Clostridia; order Christensenellales; family CALWSW01; genus CALNBC01. The sequence continues at coordinate 16,014 of JBMNTV010000038.1, read as the reverse complement.
GCCGGATTCCCTTCCATCAGCCGAATGGATTCTGTTAAAGCACCGTGAAGGCGTTTTCCTTCGTGGCCAGATAGAAGGAATCGCCGCTTCTCAGGCTGTACGGCTGATAGGGCGTAAGCCTTGTTCCGTCCGCCAGGAAGGTGCCATAGCTCGAGTCAAGATCCATGATCGCCAATCCCTCCCTGGAAGCGAGGAGCTTGCAATGCAGCGTGCTGATACCCGGCGTTCCATCGGGATACACGATGTTGCAGGTGGCGGCATCCCTTCCGAACAGAATGCTTTCTTCCACATCATATTCATTCCCTTCGAACAAACCCGAAACGCAGCGAATCACAAAACGCTCCGCTTCCTTTCTGGCCTGGTATTCCACGAAGGATTCGTAGGGGACGGCTTCGACATCCTGCTTGGCCGCCTTCTTTCTTCTGACGTACCCCGCCCGGCCGGTCGAATTCTTCGCCCGCCTCACCATATAAATCGTGCTGAAGACGAGCAGGACCACCACGACACAAATCGCAATGATCGCTTCGGTGCTCATTCCCAAGAAGGGGTTGGTCAACGGCTGCTGCTCGCCTATATCCAAGTAGGAAGACAAGCCGGGGTCAGGGGAGCTGTCCGCGCCGACCTGGATAAAGGGGACTCCCGCTTGGTTCAGAACATCCATCACATAATCGATATAGATTGAGCCAAAAGTGGACACCCCAAGGTTCGCAGAGAAGGTGTTGATGCCAATGCAGATGCCATCATCCGTCACAAGCGGGCCGCCGGAGTTCCCGCTGTTGATCGTGCAGTCGCTTTGGATGTAACTGACGCCGTCGAACTGGGCATTGGTCTTGCCGACGATCCCCCTGGTGATGGTGATGTCCTCAATGGTGGAGGGCAAAATATCCCCCGCATCGTTCAGCGAATCCGAAACGCCGGGAAAGCCCAGGGCATATACGGTTTCCGACCGCTCGACGGTTGTGGAAGACATCAGCGCCATGGGCTTTCGCGCCGAGGTCGGCTCAATCGAAAGAATCGCGTAGTCGATTCTGCCGTCATACGCCACCGGCTCCGCGACGAGCACGGTATCCGTATGCTCCAGATCCTCCAGCACGACATAGATGCTGTCGCAGATGTTTCCGTCAGAGTCGACGATGACGTGGCAGTTCGTCACGATCAGCTCCACCGGCCGGTCCGCCGGTCCCACGGCAAAGCCTGTTCCGGTGGCAGCCTCCTCCGTGTAGCTGGAATAGGACAGGATTCTGACCACGCTGTTGCAGGCATCGAGGACCGCCTTGTTCGTTTCCGCAAACGAAGAAACAGGCAGCAATGCCAACAACGCCAAAAAAACAATCGCACAAATGATTTTTCGCTTACTTTTTCGCATTTCCGTCACCATCAATTGCTTCATATTTTAGGGGTGCTCGATGAGTATTGCCGTATAATTATCCTGCTCTTCGTCGTTATGGTCCAGCATCAGTTGGTCCAGGCATTGGGCGGACACATACACATCCTGCTTCATGCAGCTCAGAATCTCTTCATCGCCCAGCGTGTTGAACACACCATCGCTCATAAGGATCAGCCTGTCACCTTTTTGGAGATTGATGGAACTCTCGCTTGCGTCGATCTTCTTCAGATCCTTGATTCCGATGAAGCTGGTCAAAGCGCCCCGATTGGGGTGGAACGCGGCGTACTCCTGGGGATAGATGCCCTTTTTCGCCAGTTCGTCCAGCTCTGCGCCGTAGGTGTGAACCTTGTTCAGCGTACTGATGGCGCCGTCGCGCACCAGGCAGAGCCTGCTGTCCCCAACGGAGATATAGTCCATCTGCCCGTCCTTGATCAAAACGGCGATCAGGGTGGACCCGCCCCTCTCAACGGCATGCTCCGCCAAAAAGCCGGCGACCTTTTGATCGGCAAGGCGCACAAGGCCCATCAACTCTTCTTGCGGGGTTTCGCTCAAACGGCTGCAGTCAGCAAAGCCCTCCATCATGGTTTTCACCACGATTCGGCTGATTTCCGCCCCATGCGAAAGACCGCCCATCCCGTCCGCCAAAACGGCGAGCACGCCCTTTTCGGCGCACAGCCTGTCGTCCGAAAAGCTGGAGACGGCGAAGGCGTCCTGCTGGGAGTCGCGCTTTCCAATGCCGTGGATGTTCGCGATCGCCGGCAGAGGTCTGGCCCCTTTTCTTCTCTTGCGCCCTGCCAGTCGGATTGCCGCCAAAGCGATGAGCGCAACCAAGACGGCGGCAACGCAAATCCAGAGGGGATCCGAAAGCAGTTTTGCAGCTTCGTCCCAGAAGCCCAGCCGGATGGTGGCCGGTTTGTCCGTCATTGGTATTTCTCCATCATAGGCCTAATCCCAACTGAAATCCTTGCCGCAAAGGGGAACAAAGAGCAGCTTTGTCATTCCGATGGTCAGCTCGTCTTTCGGCAAAAGCTCCACGGTGGAAAAGACGGGGTTGCCATTGTGCCGGATGATGCTGCGTCCCTCGTCCGGCGTAAAATAGAAGATGCCGGTCTGGGGGTCAAAGCTGATCACAGCGTGGTTGCGCCTTGAAACCGTTTCGTCGAAAGTCAGCGCAATGTCCATGGATTCGTCGCGGCCGATGAAATTATTGTCCGCGCGGATTCGGAAATCCCGGCCCTTTTCCTTCCCTTCAATGCACACCAGCCAGCCAACCACCGGGTCCATGCCCAGCTTCTGCTCGATAATCGCCACAGTATGGCCACCGGCAGCGGCGTCTGTTTTGGCTGCGGGTTCCTGCGCCTTTGGTGTTTCCGCCGCAAGGGGGGGTGCACAAGCGGGCTCCTTTTCCTGCATGATCCCGACGATCTTCGACCCGCGCCGTTCGTCCTGGGCGCCGGGGGATGGGGACAGATTCTTGCAGTACGGGCAGGTTTGATTCTTCGCCTGGTCAAAAAAATGGCCGTTTGCGCATTGCTTCATTTTCATTGCTCTTTCTCCCCTGTTCATGGTCTTAAGAATCGATTAAGGGAAATACACGCCTTGTTGCGTTGACCAGTTATACGCCATCAGCGACATTCCATTATCGGAGAGATAGAACACGATGACATAGTCGCTTCCCACAAGAGCAGCGGGGCTGGCGGCTGCTTCTACCATCTTGATGGGGGTCCCTCCCTCCATCGGAACCCGATACAGGCAGGCATCATACATGCCGATGAAGTAGATGTCCTCCCCGTCCCAGTTCAGTTCCGTCGCTTCCACGCTGCCGATCAGCTCTCTCTCGCCGCTTCCGTCAATGAATATTCGAAAAATCAAATGCTCGGAGTCCGGATCTGCGCTGGTGTAATAGATGTAGTTCCCGCATAGGATCATCTGATAGACATTTGCGTCTGAAATCTGAACAGACGTCAAGCTCTCGTGGTCAATCAGGAAGATTCCGGTCCCGTCAATGTCCACTGCAAAGACGCCCAAACCGGTGGCGATAAATCTGTAGCACCTTGACGCGACGAGAATCTCGTTTTTGCCGTCTTTGTCCATCCGGCGCAGGGAGTCATCATTCGTATCCCTAAAGTAGATGTAGTCCCCAATCACACAGGGCGTGGTCGCGTTGTCGCGAAGCAGCTCCAGGGAACCGCTGGGGGTCGTGGGGCAGCGGTAAATCGAGCGGTAGCCGTCGTCTCCGTATGAATGGTATGCTGTGAAGTAAATGTACTCACCCTGGGCGTTCATATGCATGGCGTAAGTGGCCTGCTCGAGGATCACCTCGTCCTCGCCGGTGTCCGGGTCCATCCTGTAAATATATCCGGTGTCCGTGTAATCGGAATAATACAGATACTCTCCCTGAATGGCGCTGCAGCTCGCGTTATTGATGTTCGCCCCCGTGTTGCCGCGGAAGTTCATTCCGCCAAAATTGTAATACGGGTTGCCCAGCATCAGCCACTGTTCGTAGCTCAAGCCGTTGTTGCACAAATACATATAGGAGACGCCCGGATCATACGCCGATACGTTCACCGCCGAAGGAGCGACCACTTCGAGCATCTCGTCCACATAATTAAAGCTCAGATAGGCCCCGCCCTGCTGGACCGCAAACAGGTTATGATCTTCCCCTGTTTCACCCACCGTCAGATTGCCATCGGCGTAAACCACTTCGAGATACGCAACCAGCGCGTTTTCATCAAACCGGTACCTCCTGATGATGCTACCGTCCTCTCCATAACGCTCCTCCTCGCACATGAGGCCGGTGAAAGCCTCAAAATCGGGAAGGCGGATGGAGCCGTCCCCCAGAACCGGTCCGTCCACCCCGGGAATGACGGCGGTCTGCTCCGGAGTCGGAGCAGGAGTCCCGAAGGCGCCGGCAAAGGATGAAGGCGTGGGGCTGGGTTCGCCGATGCCGGCTTCGGCGGGGTTCGGTGTGTTTGCCGTGACCTGTTGGCCCGGATTCGGCTTGAGCAGCAAAACCAGGGCGACAACCACACCCACCGCCAAAACGCCCAGCCCGGCAATCAGGCCGACGGGCGTTTTCTTCGCTTTTTGGGGCTTTGGCGGACTGGCGATTTGCGGCACCGGAATGGTCTTTTGCCCGGCGGCGGCGAACCCTTCGTCAGCGGCAGCCTTTGCCGAAACAGGTACGCCTTCCGCATAAATGGCGTTATACAAAGCCTGCATGCTTTTGAATCGATTTTCCGCCTTGACGGCAAGGCCCATCAGCAGCGCCTGCTCCACGGCATGGGAAATGTCCGCCCCCAGCTTTGAGGGGGGAACCAGCCTGTCTTCCGCCATCCGCTCCAGGGCTTCCGGGGGGGTGACGCCGGTGATCAGCTTGTAAATCGTGGCGCAAAGGGCATAGCAATCCGTCCAGGGGCCCTGTTCGCCCCGGATCCTGTACTGTTCTTCCGGAGCATAGCCGGGCTTGAGCATGACGGCAACGCTCTTTTGGTCAGAAGCAAGCTCCTTCGCGGCGCCGAAGTCCAATAGCTTCAGCTCTCCCCGCAGGTTTTGCATGATATTATCCGGGCTGATGTCCCTGTGGATCACGCCGCTGTTGTGTACCACGCTGAGGGAACGGATGAGGGGCTCCATTTTTCTCAGCACCTCGTCCGCGGGCAGGCGCCCGCCCCTATTTCGCAACTCTTCAGCCAGGGTGGTTCCTTCGATATAGTCCATGGCGATGTACGCCGTTCCGTTTTCCCGGAAAAAATCGCGCACGCGGGCAATGCCAGGCAATTCCGAGAACTTGGCAAGGGCCTTTGCTTCGTTCAGAAACTTCTCCATCCCCGCATTGTAGTAATCCTGGTCCATGCCCGTCAGAAAGGTCACAGTGTTCCTGACGGTGGTTTCCCTTGATACAAAACCGGCGGGATAATACTCCTTAATGGCAACCCTGCAGTCCAAATTGAGATCATAGCCCATATAGGTTATTCCAAACCCGCCCTCGCCAAGGACTCTGCCGACCATGAACTTTCCCGCAAGAATGGTGCGCGGGGTCAAATGATGCGGCGATTTGGGCGCGCTGTTGTCAAATCCGCAAAATTCACAGATTCCCCCGGGCTGTGCCATCTGCTTATGGCAGTTCATGCACATTCTTTCGATTTGGCTGAAATCTTTCATGGATGCCCCCTCTGCAGCACAGCAGGCGTGACTGCGTCACAAGTTTTAGATGGTTTATTATATCAGAAAATGGATGGGCAATGTTAATAACTGCCAACTTTTCTTGGGGAACCCGCCTTTTTGCCCCCGACTCATGAGTAACCGTGACAGCCAAACGGCATATAGAAATCAGGAGGGCGGCGTTTTGATTGAAGATTAAGAATCGTTTCGCGAAGAATTTGGACTGAACCGATGAAGAAAGAATAACCGAGCGCCGGGAAACTCATTTGGCGCACGGTTTGATGGAAAAACGCTATTATGGTTTTGTCAGGTCTGCTCTGACGGGCTGGAACATCGCGATGGTATATCTGTCCCCCACGATGATCTGGCGGGAATAGTAAATCAGCTCCCTGTTCTCGTTCAGCACACCTCCGCTGACCATCAGCAGCGGGTCTCCGGGGGTGATTTTCAGATACTCCGCCTCCTGTTTTGTCGCATAGGCCTGCTCGATCGTCAGGTCATAAAATGCCACAGAAAGGCCCAGCACCGACTGCACCACATCTGTCACCGAAGAAAACTGGGATTGGTCCACCGTGGAAAGGCAGCTGTGCTTTTCCGGGAACACGATGCGCTCGATGATCACCGGTTCGCCGTTCGCATAGCGCACCCTGTGAAGGTGCAGGAGCGAAACCCCTTCCTTGGCTCCAGCTTTTTTGCGGTCCCGTTCGCTAGGGCGCATGAAGCCGAAAAAGGTGACCTCCGTCTTAGGGGTGATGCCGTTCAGCAAGCAGTCCGCCGTAAAACTGTGAATGTTGATCACATGCCTCGAATGCTTGCGGTTTGCCGCAAAGGTTCCGGTCCCGTGGCGTTTGACAAGGTATCCTTCATCCACCAGCTCATCAACGGCTCTGCGAATCGTGATGCGGCTGCAGCCGTACTCCTCGATAAGTTCCCGCTCGGAGGGTATTCTCTTCCCTGCAGGGTAGACGGAATTGATGATTTTTACTTTCAGATCGTTTTTTACGATCTCGTACAGATGAGATATATTGGAGTCCGTTGGTTGGTTGCTCAAGATTCCCTCCGAATTGTCGAATGGGCGAAAAAACGCCGCCTCGTATTGTTGCCAGTATAGCACAAATTAAGGCGGATGTGAATGAGGTGAAACGCCGGAATCAAAACAAAATCGCCGGGCAAGGACGCCCTGCGATTTTCGGATTTTTTCAGTAGTCGTCGCTCTGTGCCCGGTTTTTATAGTAGCTCAACACGGAATGCAGGATGCCTTCCAATAGCCCGGCAATGGGGAACACCAGCCACGCCGGATGCCAAAGCCCGTATGCAAATCCGGCGTATAAGAATCCACCGATGATCAGCACCCAGGCGCAACCTTCGACAGCGCTCAGCAGCTTTCCTTTTTGCACACCGTCCATCCAGGTGTTGTAGAGTATCGTTACCAGGGTCGCGCCGACGAACACCATCCAGCCCGGATGCCAAAGCCGGAATACAAATCCCATGATGAGATAGGCGATGATGCACAGCGGCCACAGGATCGCCTCAAAGGGAAACCTGTTTGCACTTGTACCGTCATCGTCAAGGTCGATTTCCCCGTCGATTCTAATGGTTTTTTTCGATCCGTTTTCCCTGGTTTCTATACGCACGCCATCCCAGCCAACGTGGACGTAATCCTTGCCGTCCGTCACATCCAAACCTTTTGCGCTGAATTTTACCCTGGATCTTTCCTTTTTTTCCTCCTGCAGGGCCGCGTTCAGGTCGTCTGCGCTGCCGATTCCCATGATGACGGTTCCGATTGCCTCGGCCTCGGATTTCCCCGCGGCAATCAGGGCATTGTATTTTTCTTCAAGGTTCAAAAGCATGTCCTCTTTCAGCCGATCCGCTTCCGCCGAACGGGGAATGGAGGAAAACAGCGATTCCACATAACTTCGTATCGTTTCCATATCAAGCATCCTTTCGGGTAAATTTGTCGATGACCTGTTTGGTCAGCTGCCACTCCCGGCATTTTTCCAGATAATATTTTCTTCCCGCTTCCGTAATCGAATAATAGATACGCCGCCTGCCAAAGCTCTCATCCCCGTAATACGAGGTTACCAAGCCCCTTTTTTCCATGCGCGCAAAGGCGGAATACAGCGTGGTCTCCTTGATTGGATACAGGCCGCCGGAATCGGCTTCGATTCTTGCAGAAATCGCATAGCCGTAATTGTCCCCGTCCATCAAAATGTGCAGAATGATGGTGTCGTTGTATCCGCGCAGCGTGTCGCTTCCAAGCAATCCACCACCCCCTTTAATACTACTCCATCTGATGGAGTAATCATACCATATCTACTCCATCAGGTAAAGTACTTTTTTGGATGCAATACCAAAATCTGAGCGGTTTCAATGGCCAGCCCGCAGTTGCCTGGGCGGTCGTTTGTTTATATCGAAAGAAGAAAGGCCATGCTCCCCCAAACTGCCAAAAGGCAGCCAAATAAAGCACACCCCGAAACCTGTGGCTTACGGGGCTGGTGATGCATGAAATGACTGTGGTTTTAAATTTATCGCCTTGGCTTTGGAGAAGCTGTATCTAAAGGGCTTCTCTCAGATTACCGGGTTTTGATTTTCACAGTCAGTGAAAATGATGTACCTCCAGCGATTCAAGAGGCGTTTTCCAATGGATATGAGATGCCAGCAGATACTCCTGCAAAACTTATCGGCTGCATAAATGTACTTTCAAAGCATATTCTTGGTGATCCCGCATTTGTTAGTGCAGATCCGCAGCCAATGAGATGTGCTGTAGCCTTTTGCCAGAACATTGATCAATCAAAAAAATCAGCCACGCTTTCAATGAGATCAGCAAACAGTATCTGGAGACCTTGACTGAGGAAAGGCGTGAGAAGATTGTTCGTATAGAAAGCGACCATATTGATGGTACTATGTCTGCGCCTGTACGGGAGCAAAAGATCTCGTGGCTGGAGGAAACATCTGAACCGTCAAGCTGTAAACTGTTGACCAATGTACGCTGCCTAAGTGAAGGAGTCGATGTTCCTGCACTCGATGCGGTGCTGTTTCTTGCGGCTAAAAACTCGCAAATTGACGTAGTCCAATCAGTCGGGCGCGTTATGCGAAAAGCCAAAAACAAGAACTATGGTTACATTGTGATTCCCATAGTTATCCCCTCCACCGTCGAGCCTGAAGTTGCGCTTGCTGAAAACGAGCGCTATCGCACGGTGTGGTCTGTGTTGAACGCCCTTAGGGCACACGACGAGCGTTTTGAAGCTATCATCAATAAAATCGACTTGAACAAGAAAAAGCCTGATAACATCGTTATTGGCGCTGTCATGCCCGATCGCGATGAATCAGGGTTCGGAGATCATATTGTTCGTGAGGAGCAATTGTCCGCATGGACCAGGTTCACACAGCTGCAAAGTGCACTGTATGCCAGAATTGTCAAAAAAGTCGGCACACGCCAGTATTGGGAGCAATGGGCGCAAAGCGTTGCACAAATTGCTGAACGCCAGGTGCAGCGCATTGCCGCTCTATGTGAACGCGATGAGTGTAAGGAAGCCTTTGCAAACTTTGTAAAAGGCCTGCAAAGCAACATCAACAATGAAATCACAGCACAGGATGCAATCGAAATGCTTTCCCAGCATATCATCACCGCGCCTGTTTTTAACGCTCTGTTTGATAATTATGAGTTTGCAAAACATAACGCAGTTTCTGTTGAAATGAATGCAATGCTAAAACTTCTTTCGAAATATGAAGCATTCGAAGATACTCATGAGCTCGATAAGTTCTATGAGAACGTCCGTATGCGCGTTGGCGGCATTGATAATGCCGAAAGCAAGCAGCACGTTATCCTTGAACTTTATAACACGTTTTTTAAAACCGCATTCCCAAAGATGGCGGAACGGCTTGGCATTGTGTATACACCAGTCGAGGTCGTTGATTTTATCATTCGTTCTGTGAACGACATACTGCTTGCTGAATTTGGTCGAGATCTGGGAAGTGAAAACGTCAATATTCTTGATCCCTTTACTGGCACGGGGACATTTATTACCCGTATCCTGCAGAGCGGCCTGATTGATCCTGCTGTCCTTGAGCGTAAGTACGAAAGCGAGATCTTTGCAAACGAAATCGTTCTCTTAGCATATTACATCGCTGCAGTAAACATTGAGAACGTTTACCACGATGTAACCGGATCGAAAGACTATAAACCCTTTGAGGGTATTTGCTTGACCGATACCTTCCAATTAGGGGAAGGCTATGCCCAAAGCTCAAACTTTTTCCCGGTAAACTCGGAGCGCTTAGAGCGCCAGCGCACTACGCCAATTACCGTCATTATCGGCAATCCACCGTACTCAGTCGGGCAGAAAAATGCAAACGACAATGCACAGAATGCCAGCTATCCAAAGCTGGATGAAGCAATCGCAAATACTTATGCAAAGCTATCAACCGCAACGAACAAGAATGCCCTTTATGATAGCTATATTCGTGCTTTTAGATGGGCAACTGATAGGCTTGGAAACCATGATGGAATTATCGGTTTCGTGAGCAACGGCGCCTGGCTGGATGGCAATAGTACAGCGGGTTTCAGAAAAAGCTTGGAAAACGAGTTTTCTAAAATATACGTGTTCAACTTGCGGGGGAATGCAAGAACCAGCGGTGAACTGCGCAGAAAAGAAGCTGGCAATATCTTTGAAAGCGGCTCTCGTACACCTGTTGCAATCACGCTCCTTGTGAAGCGTTCAGATCACAAAGGAAAAGCAAAAATCTATTACTGTGACATTGGAGATTATCTAAGTCGCGAGCAGAAGCTAACTTTTCTTGCATCATCTCTGATAAGATTACAGATATCCAATGCAACTTTAACGGCCAATGCTTCCCTCTGTATTATTACGTTCACGATTCGAATGATGCACAGATAACCTTGTTTGAGGAAGGCGAAAAGTATTTCCGAAAAGACGGTATCAGTAATTGGATTGCAAAACGAGCTAGGGAACAGTATGGCGCGGCTGTAGCAAAAGAGGATATTTTCTTTTATGTTTACGGCTTCCTGCACAGCCGTGCATACCGTGAATCTTTTTCCGCAGATTTGAAAAAGTCACTCCCGCGAATTCCGCTCGTTGGAAAAGTAGAAGACTTCTGGACTTTCAGCAGGGCCGGACGGGAACTCGCAATGCTACACTTGAATTATGAAGAGGTCCCCCCTCTGGAGTCTGTCAAAGTCATAGGAGATCGTTCAAAGTGCCGTGTTACAAAGATGCGCTTTCTTGAGAAGAACCGGAAAGATACCATAATCTACAATGAGCACATTCGCATTGAGAACATTCCGGCGATTGCTTACGATTATATTGTAAACGGCAGAAGTGCTATTGAATGGATTATGGAGCGATATCGTGTTACGACTGACAGCAACAGCGGTATTGTCAATGATCCAAACCTCTGGTGTGACGAGCACAACGATCCTCAGTATATCCTTAATCTGCTGCTTTCTGTAATTGCTGTTAGTGTTCGAACAGTCGAGATTGTACAGAAGCTCCCTGTTGTAGAATTTTAAATAAAAGCCGCCTAACGGCGGCTTTTAACTTTACAACCCCATTTTTTGAATGAAGCCTTCTTAGTTGATTTACTTCTTTTCTATAAACGCCTCATACCCGTCATACCCACCATTCGCCGCCAGCGCGACGACCACGGCGTTGACGACGCACAGCCCGCCGGGGGGGAAGATCCAGCGTACCGGAGATAGCGTTTGCACAGCAAGAATAGGCCCACGATTACGATACCGTTCACCGTGTCATGGAGCTTTGCACGCCCCAAAAAGAAGTGGAGCCTGACAGAGCTATACAGCCCACACCGAAGTCGTGATACGATCGGTTCCCCAGGTAGGGAGTATGTGGTATGCACGACTGTTAGGTGTGAACATATCGGCACAAGACAACGTAGTCAGACATATCAAAAACCCCCTAATGAAGTGCAGTTCAATAGGAGGTTCTTGATTATTTTAGTATGTCTATTGAGACTTAATTAGTTTGCAGCGGAATAGGTTGCAGCATTCTGGCCGGCGATCATACCGAAGGTAATGGCATTTCCAACGCAAGATCCGCAGGAAGCATATACTGCGCCAAACAAGGGAGCCGTGCATAGTTCGCCTGCAGCATACAATCCAGGTATCACGTTATTGTCAACGTCAAATACTCGCGCCTGGCTATCAGTCCATATGCCATCAAGTGTTGTGGTCCTCATCATTAGGAGTTCTGTTGCATAAAAAGGACCCTCTGTATCAATTTTCACCATATACTGCTGTTCTTTTCCGAATTGTGCATCTTCTTGACCAGCAAGAGCATTATAGCTCTCAAAGGTAGATACAAAGGTCTCCATCGGCACATTCATCTGAGCAGCAAGATCCTCCAATGTGTCCGCCTTAAATGCTGTTTCCTGTGCTACTGAATCTTCAATCCAAGTGCACTGGCTTGCATTAACAATCATGAAAAACTTTTCGACATCGTTATTTTCTAGCTGTTGACGCATTTTGTCAAATGCCTGAGGAAAGTTCTCGTCTTCACGCATAAAGCGCTCGCCCTTGTCATTGATGATCAGAGAGGCGAAGATGTCTGTACGCTCAATGGCTTCAATATCCATATAAAAACCAGCGTCAATAAAACAACCGCATGTATCCCAGTTCTCATAGAATACAACTTTAGCGCCAATTTCTTCGCACATTCGGATGCCATCTCCCATGGAACCGGCGGAGGCATTTTTTATAACATACTTTGCTGCTTCCGGAGAAGAGTATTTGGCCAACATTTCATCACTGTTTGCAAAGCCGCCGGTAGCAACGACTACTGCATCAGCATATATGTTGTAAGTTGAACCTTCGGCAGTCTTTACCACGGCACCAACGACTTTCCCGTTATCGACGATCAGATTCGTTGCTTCATTTTCAAGGCGAAGATCAACTTCTGCATCCTCAATTTTCGAAGCAAGGATTTCGCCTAAGGCCACGCCCCCTTCTAAAGCACGATAAGCCAACAGGGTATCAGGTATAAGGCGATATTTGATTAGTTCATAACCGCTGTCATCAAAGACCCACTTAAATGCTTCCGGACTCTTTTCTACATATGTGCGGACAAAGTCAGGATCTGCAATCCCTTTAGAACTATCCATAAAGAACTGATACAGCTCTTCTTTATCCATGCCTTCCGGGTCGCCTTCCATTTGAGGACGCAGGAAAATTCCGCCAGATAGAGCAGTGCAGCCACCAGTTACTGCCGTTTTCTCAATCAAAATAACTTCTGCTCCAGATTCTTTTGCCCATACAGCTGCGGTCATACCTGCGCCACCAGCGCCAATGACCAGTACCTGCGTTTTTTCATCCGCAAGCTGCTGCGCGTTTGACTCAGATGATTTAGTCTTCAAAGCTTCCACATTGCCGCCGGCTTGCTTTACACAGTCTTCGACAGCTGCTAGAATTGCATCACTTGTAATTGTAGCACCAGATACTGAGTCTACAAGGCTTTGAGATTCTATGATTTTTGCGGGTAGTTTTTCAATGGCTACGGTGCCAATACCCTCAGTTTCATGGTGCTCAATCACCTCAATAGAAGCAATTGAGTTTTCGTCGAATGTCACCTTTAACACGACATCGCCAATCATGCCACGAGCCGAAGCAGTGTATTCTCCAGGTGCATATACACCGCTATCTTTTGCAACAGGAGTTTGCGTCGTGCATGCCACCATAGACAAGACCAGAATCAGGGTGACCAAAGTAAGTAAACGTCTTCTCATTTTAAACCTCCTTTTGGCTTATCAATATCTTAACAATCCCTGGGAGGTATATCAAATGAGAAAAATTCATCAAAAAAAAGGCTTCCTATGCACAGTATGCATAGTTATTTCCATATCTTTTGCATCTCTTTCCAAAATAGTGGTATTAATTTATTACTATTTTTGTTTAAGAATGCAGCGCAATAATCTGGGCAAATATCAAAGCCGACTAAAGGCACCATTCTTATTGCATCTGGAAGTTCGGGCACATCACCTGAGGCACTAACGCTTATACCTTGCCCGGCCATCACAGCCAGCTGAACTTCTTCTACAGTAAATACAACATCTTTTGTGAATTTGGGAGTATACCCATGCTTACTAGTACAATGAATTAATGTATCGTAGGTGTATGGAGATATAGAACGTTCCCAATGGATAAAGGTTTCATTTCGAAGATCTGCAAAGGAAACCGTTTTTCTTTCCGCCAATGGATGTTTAGGAGGACATATTATTACCCAACGCATTGGAATCAATGTCATTATTTCTACATCCTCAATCTTGTCAATCTCGCATGAAACTGAAAAAGCAATATCAATTGTACCATTCTGAAGGTAGTTTGCAATCTGTCCAGGCATCGCCCATTTTGTGCTAATTTTTATCATAGGGCATTCTTTCTTAATGTTTGCACAGGCCTTTCCAATAAACTTTTGTGCCTCTTGACCGAAATAACAAGCAATGTTCAAAACACCTGCCTGGCCGTCCCTATACAAGCGTGCAAAATCCTGTATTTTATGGGCACAATTGACAAGATCGCGCATATATTGGATGCACTCTTTACCTGCTTCGGTAAGAATAAGTTTAGTTGCGCAACGATCAAATAGTTTAAAACCCAATTCATCTTCTAATGCAGCTATACGCCGGCTAACAGTAGACTGCGTTATAAACAGCTTTTCTGCTGTATTAGAAAAGTTTAGTGTTTCAGCTGCCGAAACAGCACATTCTATTTGATCAAGATTCATAACTCGTTTCTCCCAATGAATGTAAGGACTCCCATTTCTTCAGACAGGACACATATACTTTATATCAAATCTTAATTAGCAGTGCAAACCTTGAAACTCCGTCGGAAGAGTGATACTTGGTCAAGCTGAATAAAGACGACAAAGTAACTGTTCTGGATAACGAAAACGGCTGGTATCATGTTATGTCTGATAAAGGTTAAGGGTATGTATGGGCGCAAATACATATCAGTAGGATGATAAAATGATATGCTTGGCCAATAAAAAAGGCAGCCCCAGGCATTGCTTGGGGCTGTCTTGATTACTTGCTTTGGACTTCTTGCTTCTTTGATTCCGTGGCTATCTTAACCGCCTCATATCCACCATTCGCCGCTAGTGCGACAATGACCGCATTGACGACGCAAAGCCCGGCGGTGGGCAGATCCAGCGTTCCGGAGATGGCGTTGGCGCTGATCAGTACCAACAGCGCGACGACGTAGGACACCAGCCGCGTTGGAATGGACTTCAGGAAGCTCCATTCCTTGATGAACTGGGTGACCAGCGACGTCGCCAGCACGCAGCCGGCGTAAGTGCCCAGAGTTGCCCAGGTGAAGAACTCGTTCATGATGCCTTTCCTCCTTTCAGGATGTTCACGTCTTTTTCCAGCAGAGCCACGCGCTCCACGACATTGTTATGTCTCTCAACCTTCTTTTCCAGCTGCTCTAGTCTGTAGATCACCAGCTTGTTGTTCGCAAAAATGCCGAGAATAGAGCCGATCGCTGTGCCAGCCAAAGATAGCAGTGCTACAATTACAGTGTCGGTCATGCGCTTCACCACGCGAACAGGCCCAGCGCCCTGTTCGTCTCCTTCCCGTAGATTCCGTCGGCCTTCAGGCCGTGGTCCTTCTGGAACAGCATCACCGCCGCTTTCGTTTTCGGGCCGTAGATGCCATCCGGCGTGCCGGCGTTGTAACCGAGGATGTTGAGCTTTCGCTGGATCTCCTCGATTGCGGCGGAGCGCTGGAGTTTCGACGGAACGTGTTTGAACACGCAGGGGATCCCACCGAAGCCAGGCGTGTTCGTGCCGCTGGTCTTGCCGTTCCAACCCCAGCGTGCGCGGTTGGTCCGGGTATCGATGTGGATGTGCGTCACCTTATCCAGCTCGCCGGATTTGGCAAGGTACAGTCCGATGCCGCCGATCTCGGGCAGCGTTTCCGCGAACTGGGCCAGCTTGTACGCCGGCACGCCGGGGATGTAGAAATCCACCGCTTTCCCGTAGCAATGCTGGCTCGTTTTGCTGCCCGACCAGTTGAGGCTGTCGCGATAGCCCGCGGTAGGATGGGGCGCGTAGGGCTTCCCTGTGTTCAGGTTCCTGTTCCGAAGAAGCGGGCGCAAGCCGAACTTTTCGAAGAACTTCTCAAGAATCTGCGCCAGCCGCGTATCCAGTTTTATGGATTTGTGGCCTTCAAAAGCCCAAAAGTCCCCCACGGTGAAGTGTTCCGTCAGCCGCTCGCCCCTTTGGGTTTCGGTAAACGTCTTGACTGCCATGTTTAAACCTCCTCCCATCCGTAAACGCCGGGTTCCCACACGTTGCCGTCTGCCGAGCTTGTCCAGCGCTTGCCGTTATGGGTCACCTTGGCGCCCTTTTCGTATGCGTCATGGCTGCCAGAGGGCTGCACCCACTCCGGCCATTCGATTGCCGGATCCGCCACCGCCACCCACAGACTGACAGCGG
>JBMNTV010000037.1:0-19793 GCA_050945915.1 Christensenellales bacterium | reverse complement strand
GCCATCGGCATCAACCACCTGGGAGACTGGGGCACCCAGTTCGGCAAGCTGATCGTGGCTTTTCGCCGCTGGGGCAATAAGCAAGAGATCGAGCAGGGCGGCGTCCGCGCCATGCTGGAGATTTACGCCCGCTTCCACGAGGAAGCCGAGAAAGACGAATCCTTGAACGACGAAGCCCGCGCCGCCTTCAAAGCCATCGAGGACGGCAAGCCCGAAGCCCTCGCCCTTTTCGACTGGTTCAGAACCCTGACGCTAAAGGAAGTCCAGCGAGTTTACGACCTGCTGGGGGTCAAATTCGACTCTTATGCCGGCGAGAGCTTTTACAACGACAAGATGCAGCCCATTGTGGACGAGCTCAGGGAAAAGGGCCTGCTGGAGCTGGACGACGGCGCCAGCGTCGTGCGATTCCCGGAAGAGGACAATATGCCCCCCTGCCTGATCCTTCGAAGCGACGGCGCCACCCTGTACGCCACCAGGGACATTGCCGCGGCGTTTTACCGCAAATCCACCTATGATTTCGCCAAGTGCCTGTACGTCGTGGCTTACCAGCAGAACCTGCACTTTAAGCAGGTGTTCAAGGTCATCGAGATGATGGGCCGCGATTGGGCGAAGGATCTGGTGCACGTTGCCTTTGGCATGGTGTCCACGGCGGACGGCACCCTTTCTACCCGAAAGGGCAAGGTGGTCTTTTTGGAAGAAGTTCTGAAGGAGTCCATCGAAAAGATCAAAGCCATCATGATGGAAAAATCCCCCGACCTTGAAAATATGGACCAAATCGCCCAGGATGTGGGCGTAGGGGCCATCGTGTTTTCCACCCTTTCGTCCGCGCGCATCAAAGACATCGTTTTTGACTGGGACCGCGCGCTGAACTTCGAAGGCGAAACCGGGCCTTACTGCCAGTACACCCACGCCCGCTGCTGCTCGCTGCTTTCCCGCGCCGGTTACGATCCGGCGGCGGAGGTGGATTTCTCCCTGATCACCGACGCGGAATCCGTGGAAGTGGCGCGGCTGCTCCACGAGTTCCCCGCCATCGTCAAATCCGCCAGCGAGAAATACGAGCCGTATCTCATCGCCCGCTTTGTGGTGGATCTGGCCCAGGCGTTCAACCGCTTCTACCTTGCCCACAGGATCCTGGGCGAACCGCGGGAGGTGCAGAACGCCCGCCTTGCCCTGACCGCCTGCGCCCGCCAGGTCATCGCCACAGGATTGCGGCTCCTTGGCATCGCAGCGCCGGAAAAAATGTGATCCCCAGGCAGATTCGCGCAAACATCAAAGATTAAACGGAGGCTTATCATGCTGGACATCAAGCGTATTCGCACCAACCCCGACGAGCTGAAGGCCGCGTTGGCCCTCCGCAACAAGACCGACATCGACGTGGACGCCCTCCTCGCTCTGGACGAATCCCGCCGCGCCCTGATGGCGGAGGTCGAAGCGAAAAAAGCAAAGCGCAACGCCGATTCCGCCCAGGTGCCGAAGCTCAAAAAGGCCGGGGAGGACGTTTCCGCCCTGCTGGCCGAAATGAAGCAGCTTTCGGACGAGATCACCGCCCTGGATGCGCAGGTCGCCGCAAAGGAAGAGGAGCTTACCGCCTTCCTCCTGTCCATCCCGAACATCCCCTATCAGGACGTGACCCCCGGGAAGGACGATTCCGCCAACGTGGAGCTTCGCCGCTTTGGCGAGCCCCGAGCCTTTGATTTTGAGCCAAAACCCCACTGGGACATCGGCACTGAGTTGAATTTGCTGGACTTTGACACCGGCGCAAAGGTCACCGGCGCCCGCTTCACCTTCTATCGCGGTTTGGGCGCCAGGCTGGAACGCGCCATCATCAACTTCTTTTTGGACACGCACACCCAGGAATCGGGCTATACTGAAGTATTCCCGCCCTTTTTGGCCAACACCGCCGCCATGCAGGGCACCGGCCAGCTCCCGAAGTTTGCGGAGGATATGTACCACGTCGAGGGCACGGATTACTACCTGATCCCCACCGCAGAAGTTCCGGTCACCAACATGTACCGCGAGCAGATTCTGGACGGTGCACAGCTCCCCATCAAGCACTGCGCCTATTCCGCGTGCTTCCGCGCAGAAGCCGGCAGCGCCGGCAGGGACACCCGGGGCATCATCCGCCAGCACCAGTTCAACAAGGTGGAGCTGGTGAAGTTCACCAAGCCGGAGGAATCCTATGCCGAGCTCGAAACACTGACGCAAAACGCGGAGCTCGTGCTTCAGAAGCTGGGCCTGCCGTACCGCGTCGTCCGCCTGTGCGGCGGCGATCTGGGCTTTTCCTCCGCCATGACGTACGACATCGAGGTCTGGATGCCCAGCTATAACCGCTATTTGGAGATCAGCTCCTGCTCGAACTTCGAGGATTTCCAGGCCAGGCGGGCAGGCATCCGCTTCCGCAGGGACAAGACCTCAAAGCCCGAGCTTTGCCACACCCTGAACGGTTCCGGCGTCGCCGTGGGGCGCACCGTCGCCGCCATTTTGGAAAACTTCCAGCAACAAGACGGCAGCGTCCTCATCCCCGAAGCCCTCTGGCCGTACATGGGCGGGGCGAAAGTCATCACAAAATAATCCGCCATGCGCATCCCCGGGAAAACGCTTTTCCCGGGGATTTTTTATGCCTTTTGGTTGATTGCGGGGTTCCCTCCTGCCGATGAAACCAACAGGCGGTTTCCCATTCGATCTTCCTCCAGAATCGGCTGGATGGTGCGCGTCCATCGGCGGTCGGCATCGATTCCATTGCTTTTTAGGGCATCTTCAAGAGTCGGCAAGATTGGCTGGTTCCTTCCCCCTTTACGTCCTTTTGCCCCTTTTGCCAAATAAAACCCCCGACCGGAGGTTCCGGACGGGGGTTTCGTTATGGGTTGTGTGCTTCGATTAATAGCCGAGGATCATATAGATCGAACAACGCTTGAGGGCAAGGCTCTTCATGGAGACGGACTTCGCACCGGCGGAGGTGGCGTAGCTCCTCAGCGTGCTGGTGCCGTACTTGCTGGAGGAGTAGTCGTTCATCCAGAATTCCACGGCGGGCTTCTTCGCCTTAACGGCATCCTGGATGATTTTCTTCGCTTCCGCCATGCTGGAAACCACCAGGTTGTTCTTCACATAGTAGTTCTCGTCCATGGAGGTGCACTTGGGCAGCTTGTGCACGATGCTCCAGGGGGTGTAGCGCTGCTCGACGATCTCGTCGGTCACCAGGAAGAAGTCATGGCGAGGGACGGGGTTGGTGTTGTTCATCGGATCATCCGCAGTGGTATCCACGCAATACCACTTGCCGTTCACCTTGACCTTGACATAACCGTGGGTCGCCCTGGTGGAGTCATTGGTGGCGCGAACGAGGACATTCTCCAGCCCTGCAAGGGTGTACAGCAGGCCGGTGGCCTCGGCGTAGCCCTGGCAGTTGGCTTCGCCCTTGACGATGGCGCCATAGGCGGTTTTGCCGACGTCCTTGTTGCTGTAAACCACGTTTTCGCAGAGGTAATCGTGCAGGACGAGGGCCTTGTCGTAATCGCTCATGCCGCTCTTGATCAGAGACTTCAGGATCCGGTTGACTTCGTTGTCCAGTTCCTTCGCCTTGGAATCCGTGAGGGGCGTGCCGTTCTTGTAATGCTGCAGCACGAGACCCGCCGGATTGTAGTGGATGGTGGCGTAAACGGTCTTCGAGGCCGTGTCCACCGAATAGGTGACGGAGGATCCGAGTTTCTTGGCCTTCAGTTCCGCCTCGGAGAGCAGATAGCCGTACAGCGCATCCTTCTTCGCACTGGGCAGGATATTGTTCAGGGCGGCTCCGCTGGCGTTGTTCACCTTGAAGCTGAAGGAGCTGCTGAAGTTGGCCAGATGGTAGTCCAACAGCTCGGTCACCTGCTTCTTGGAGGTATAGACCGAATAGTTGGGCTTGCTGACCTCATAGAACTTCGGGCTGAGGTTCGCAGAGCTTCCCGTGCCGCTGGTGGAGGAGGCGGTCAGGCTGTTGAAGTTGCAGTATCCGGTGACGGAACCGTACTTCACCTGGGCCCAGCCGGAGGTGTACTTGGTCAAAAGCGTGACGGCATCGCCCTTTTGGGCGGTGGCCAGCAATTTGGAAGACCCGCTCCTGGACTGGTAGATCTTCATCGTCTTGGTGCGGACGGTATAGGTCGCGTTGGTGGGCGTAGACGAGCTGCCGGAAGAGGTCTTGGAGCTCAGGGTGATGTACTTCGCCATCACATAGCCGGTCTTGTTCGCAGCGGTGGTGATCTTGTACCACTTCTCGCCGGACTTGGTGGTCTGGGCGGAAACGGTGACGGTGTCGCCATTTCTGAGCTTGTCAACGACGGCGGCGGAGGTGCTGGGGGTCTTTCTTACGTTCAGGGTGCCGCTGGAAAGCTTCACAGTTCCCTTATAGGATGCGGCGGCGGCGCTCGTCGGCAGCACAGCCACCAGGCTGAACGCCATGATCAGCGCCAGCAGCAGCGAGAAGGTTTTTTTCATGTGGGTATCTTCCTCCATGTTTTATTTCGCACGTTCCCATGTGTCGATAGTATTATAGCAAATACTGGATTTAAAGCTATAACGATAGTGCGAAAAAAAGTTGAATAATCTGTAAACCCAGGCGCAACCATCCATTTTCACCTGCTTTTGGATTCGCATAACATCGAAAAAAAGGGAAGGGGCGTTTGCGCCGCCATGGGCGCAGCCCCTTCCGCTTGGTTTGCCCTGTTGGATCAGGAGATGATGTCCCCCTGATAGCTGATCAGGGAAGCGTCATACATGCCATCCAGCTGGGTCAGCTTGTCCACAAAGCCGGTTTCCTCGTTGCGCAGGCGCAGCTCCACCGTCATTTCCACGGAATTGCCGCGCACCGTGCGGCTCTTAAGCTTGTGCGTCGGGAGCTTGCCCAGCATCGCCTTGACGTTGGGGGCGGCGCCCAGGTCAAAGTGCAGGATCAGGAGATAGGGCAGCGACGTGCGGAACTTGATGACGGAAAGAAGCACCATCAGAAGGCCGATGGCCAAAGATCCCACAAGGCCCACGGCCCAGAACTTCGCCCCCATGCAGATGCCCACGGCGATGCCCCAGAACATGAACATCGTGTCCATGGCATCTTTTACTGCGGTGCGGAAGCGGACGATGGACAGCGCGCCCACCATGCCCAGGGAAAGCGTCAGGTTGCTGGTGATCGGCAGGATGATCAGCGCGGTGATCATCGTGACCATCACCAGAGAAAGGCCGAAGTTGCGGGAATACATTACGCCGGAGAAGGTCTTTCTGTAAATAAAGAAGATGAACAGTCCCAGCGCGCAGGCCAAAGCCAGGGTGATGATGACGTTGAGCGGCGAAAGGGTGCTGCCGGACAGGTCCGTCATCGTGGAAAGCACGTCCCGAATCGAAGTGGTGCCGTCGTTCATTGGTTTCCTCCTGAATGGATGATTGCTTTTGATATGGGAATCTTGTTTGATACAAGCTTTACGTCGCTTCAAATTTGCGGCAGATGACGTATTTCGAGGCGGCGGAGCGCACCGCGTAATCCGTCTGAACCAGCCGGTGGTAATAATCCGGCAGGTATTCGTTGAACTTGACCTCCAGGATCAAATCATAGGAATCCAAAGCCGGAACGGTGGGAATGTACGGGTCGAACAGGTCTTTGGAAAAGACCCCCGTGCGCAAATCGTCATCAAAGGTGATGCGCACATCCTGATACCGCGCCACAAACGGGGTACGCGCATAGTCCACGATGACGGACGGGCGCAAAAACCTGCAGGACATCTGGTAGTACAGCTCCCGGCAGATGGGCGCGTCGTGGTACAAAAGGTTCTGCCAATGGCCCGCGCAGATTTCGTCGCACAGATTCCTGTCGATCTGCGTCCCGTATTTTCGGATGTACTGCCCGCTTTTTTGCTTGCATTCCAGGAAGATCTCCTGGTCCGAATAATTGTAAATCCGGATGCGGAACTTTTTGCGTTCCTCCACGCCGTCCAGCTTTTCCCGGACCGCAGAGTCGATGGCATCGTCAAAATACAGGCTGCGGATGTGGTATCTGCCGCCCCGCGCCCGGGCGTACTTGTCCAGATCCATGGTTTGCAGCAGCCGGGTTTTCAGCTCGACGGCCGCTCCCCGGTTGATAAAATATTTCAGCTCGTGCCGATAAGGCTTGTTGTTGCGTCCTGGCATGTTTTGCTCCTTTGCTGCCCGGCGGATTCTGGTCACTCCAGCTCCACAACGTCTTTTTCGCCGAAGATTTCCCTGGTTTTCGCTTCGGACAGGCCGAAATAACTCTTGATGTGCTGGATCATGTAATTCCGGCGCTGTCGGGCAAAGTTGCGCATGCCCTTCACGCAAGCCTTCCAGTTGCCAAATCCGCTGCCTTCCGGCCAGCGTTCCGCGTCGCCCCCCGGCCTTCCGACTTCGTCGTAAATGGCCGAGGAACATTCCTCGATCTTGGCGAGGACGTTTTCCGGGGTATAGATGGTGTTCAAAAGCTCTGCCGCGCGGTGGATGAGCTTCTCCCTGAACTGCTTGTTCTGCATCAGCGACCGGGTGAGCTGGGTGGAAAAGCCCTTGCCCACGCCGTGGCCGGCGGGATCGGTGAACCTGGTCACGAAGTCCTTGTCCGCTCCGATGAAGGTCCAGCAGAAATCGTAATAGATCCAGCGCCATTTGCTCTTTTCAGGGTCGTCGCTGCGCTCCCGGAAGTACTTGATGTTCCCGGAGTCTGTGTTCGCGACGTACATCTCGCAGATCAGGTAGTCGATGTAATTGTCCACGTCGATCAGGCGGGCGAGCTTTTCGTAATTCTCGTCGCTGGAGAAGTCGGTCTGGGCGCACCAGCTGATCATCTCTTTATAGGCCTTGTTGTCCCCCCAGAGGGCTGTGCCGTTGCCCACCAGAAGGTCGATGTTTTCGGCGTCCACCTCCGGGTAATGGGCGGCGATGAAGTCCTTGTTGACCTTTTCGCGGATGTTGTACACCCCGAAATACTCGCCGTTGATATACAGCACCGCCTGGCGATAGGCCTGCACTTCAAGGTTGGTGGTGCCGTCCACCAGACCGGTGGACACGATGTCCTTGATCTTGGTGACGGTGGAATCCTGCCCCCCGGCGCGCAAAACCAGGGAGGAATAGCTGTCGATATCCCTGTTTTCAAAGATCGGGAAATCGAAGCTATCGGCGCCGTAGCGCTCCCTGCACATCAAAGCAAAGCCCTTCTGTTCCCGCAACCTGGAAAAAGCGCCAAAGATGCGGATGGCGACCTGCTGGTTGATTTGGGCGTTGCCCTGAGTGTCAAAAATCTCGACATTGCATTCCCGCTCCCATTCTTTTTGGAAGTTGGCGTTCCTGTAATGGGGGGCGGCGCCGGGATTGGGGCCAAGGACGTAGATGCCGGTCGTTTCGTCGAACAGATCCTTGGGGTTCATGGTGACGAACACCACGGAAAGGGCGTCGCTGTGGGGGCTGTCGATCAGATAGCTCGCCGTTTTCGGCGGGCTGGCAAGATACCCGTCTTGAACCGCCACCGCCCGGACGGAGGTGGTCTTTTCGATGGAAATGGGCCCGGTGTAGCGGGTGTCCGACTGGGTGGGGATTCTGCCGTCGGTGGTGTAATACACCGTCGTTCCCTCGGGAACTTTGATGCTCACCGTCTGCCTTCCATAATAAAAGCCGGGCGCGAGTTCAAATTCCGGCTGCGGGGCAAAACCGATCTTCCCCTCGGCGTTGGGCTGGCCGGGGGTGGGCGTGTCGTAATAAAACATCCTGCCGCTTGTGTCCTTGCCGCAGGTGATCCCGCCGCGAAGATTGCCGATATTCAGCTTGTCCACAATCGTGCCGTCCGGCCGGGAGAGGCAGATCACCTCGCCGAGGGCGTCTACTTTGAAGGATGTGTGCAGGAAGGTCGTTTTTGCGGCCTGGGGATCCTGGATGTTCAGCCCCGAGGCCATAACCAGTTTGTATTCCCCGGGAGCGATGGCGGTGCCTTCCGGGAAGGTCCATTTTTGGGGGTTTTTGGTATTGTCCGACAAGCCCCAGCCGGAAAGGTCCACCGTTTCGCCCGTTGTATTATAAAGCTCGATCCAGTCGTAATAGGCATCCCCGTCCAGGATGGTCTCGTCCTTCGCCGCCATCACCTCTGAAATCAGGAGGCCGCCGCCCGTTTTGGGGGGGGGCGCCCGGTGGGCGAAGGCTGCGTAGCCTTCATCCGTATTCTCATAACCGGGTGTCGGTCTTGCCGTCGCCTGCCAGGAGCCGTCAGGCTGCCGGGCATAGGAAGCGTCCGTCCCGATTCCCGAATAATCGACGGCGTCGATGATTCTTCCCGAAGAATCGGACAACACCACGCTTTCTTCGAAGCTGTTCAGGCTAAAGGTGGCGTGCAGCTCGTCCGGATACAGGCCGGAAACGTCCACGTAACCGCCGCACCAGACGAGGATCCTCCCTCCCGCGGGGATCCTGGTCCCTTGTGGGAACGTCCACTTCAAGGGCTTGGTCCTGTCGTCCGACAGGCCGAAGCCGGTCAGGTCGATCTCTTTGTCCGTAGGGTTATAGATCTCCACCCAGTCGGAGTATTCGCCTGACTGGGTCTTGATGGTGGTCTTGTTCGAGGGCTGGAACTCGGAGATCAAAAGGCCGATTGAGCTTGCGTCCATCGAAGCGACGTACGCCGCGCGCCCTTTCGCGTCGTTTGAAAAACCGGGGGTGGGCTCGGAAAAATCCAGCCAGTCGGAAATATCCTCTGCGTTCCGGCCGACGGAGTGGCCCTCCGTCACATGGGGCAAGGGCAGCTTATCCACCGCTTTGCCCGTCGCATCGGACAACACGACGGTGTCCGACCCCGCCTTGAGCTTAAAGGAAGCGTGCAGTTCCCCGGAAGGGTCCGTTTGGTTCAGGTCTGAGCAAAAGATCAAAAGGTACCCCTTCGCCGGGACTACGGTGCCTTCGCCGAAGGTCCATTTTGCCGCGACGTTGGCCTCGTCCGACAAGCCCCAGCCGGAAATATTGACGTCCGCATCCGTGGGGTTATAAAGCTCGACCCAATCGTAAAACCCGCCATCTCTCGCGGGAACGACGCCGGGGTTGCTGGCCATGGCCTCGTTGATCAGGATGCTTCCCGCAAAAGAGGAATCGTAATGCTGTGTTCCTGTTTCGCTGTTCCCTCCGCCCGCAGAATTGCCGCCGATGATCAGATACAAGACAATCGCGCCGGTCAGCAGAACCGCCAGCAGAAGCAGCACGGATTTATTTCTCACTTGTGGGCCTCCGCTTTTTATTTGACTTTTGCATTATACCACCCCCGCCCTTCTTTTTCTACACGCAACAGGGATTTATCTTCCTGTTCACAGAATTGTCAAATCCTCGCCCATTTTACTACGGGTGCAAAAGCCCTGTTTGATTCTTCCCATACTTTATCTGTTTAGGCGTCACCGGCGATTCCCAAAGGGCAAATCTGGACTTGGCTGTTCCACATAAAAGGCGGCATTGCGGGATGCGGCGGCCGGAGGAAAAAAAGCAGCCTGCCCCCGGGGTTGCGGAAGATGCCCGCCCTCAGGTTACTTGGATATGCTTTCCCAAGAATACCCGCCAGCCGAATCCGGTCTGGCGGGCGTGCTGATCAGTCCTTATGAAGCTATTTTGCAGCGGCGGCGCAGGCCTTGATCATCAGGGTGACGCTGGTGGCGCCGGGGTCCTGATGGCCCAAAGACCGCTCGCCCAGATAGCTTGCGCGGCCCTTGGTGGCGATGATGGTCTTGGTGTACTCCACGCCTTCTTCGGCGGCCTTGACCGCCTCTTCCCAGCTGCCGGTGGCTTTGAGGGTGTCGATGGCGGGCTCCAGGGAATCCAGAATGGTCTTTTCGCCGCGGACGGCGTGACCGCGCTGCTTGATGCCGGCGACGGCTTCGTCCAACGCGTCCAGCAGCTCTTCCCGGGTGATCTCTTCCTTGCCCGAGAGCTTCATGCCTATCTTCATAAAGGCGGTGCCGTAAATCGGGCCGGATGCGCCGCCCACAGTGGAAACCAGCGTCATCCCGACGGTCTTTAAGATGGTGCCGATGTCTTTATCCTCGGGGAGTTTGTGCAGCACGGCGGTGAACCCGCGGTGCAGGTTGATGCCGTGGTCCCCGTCGCCAATGACCTGGTCCAGATCGGTGAGATACTGCCAGTCCTGGTCGATCCTTGCGGCAATGTCCTTAATAACGGCTATGACGGTTGCTTTCGTAATCATGCGGATACTTCCTGTTCAAAATGGATTGAGGGGCGGGCTTTCCCCGCCCCCGGCATTGGTTATTCTTAGAATCAGCAACGGAAGGCGATGGTATCCGCCCTGGCGTCAAGACCCTTCTTCAGCTCATCGTCCAGCTCCAGCAGCGTGATGGAGCAGCCCTGCATCTCGATGGAGGTCATCAAGTTGCCGACAATGGTCTTGTAAACCTTGATGCCCTTGGCGGCCAGCACGTCGTTCACATGGTTGTTCACCACGTAAAGCTCCATGACGGGGGTGCCGCCAAAGCCGTTGACCAGCACCGCGACTTCCTTGAATTCGCGGTCGGCGAGGATCTTGTCCAGCATTTCGTCCGCGATTTCGTTGGCAGCTTTGAGGGGGGCGCGATAGGTCCCGGGCTCGCCGTGGATGCCGATGCCCATCTCCATCTCGTCTTCCTTCAGCTCGAAACCGGGCTTGCCGGCGGCGGGAACGGTGCAGGGCGAAATCGCCATGCCCATGGTGCGGACGTTGGCGATGACCTTTTCGGCGATGCGCTTGACTTCGGCCAGATCAGCGCCCGCTTCGGCGTAGGCGCCGGCAATCTTGTGCACCAGCACGGTGCCGGCAACGCCGCGGCGGCCGACGGTCCAGGTGGAGTCCTTCACGGCGACGTCGTCGTTCACGACGACCTTTTCGACCTTGATCCCTTCCATCTCGGCCATTTCGGCGGCCATTTCGAAGTTCATCACGTCGCCGGTATAGTTCTTGATGACGAGCAGCACGCCCTTGCCGGCATCCACAGCCTTGATGGCCTCAAAGACCTGGTCGGGGGTGGGGGAAGTAAACACCGCGCCCGCGACGGCGCCGTCCAGCATGCCAGTACCCACCAGCCCGCCGTGGCTGGGCTCGTGGCCGGAACCGCCGCCGGAAACCAGGGCCACTTTATCCCCCTTATTGGCGCGTACCAGGACTTCCAGCCCGGGCAGACGCTTCACATACTCGGGGTGGGCCTTGACGATGCCGTTTAGCATTTCGTCGACGACATGTTCGGGATTGTTGATGAGTTTTTTCATGATTTCACTCTCCCTCTTGCTGTGATCTGGTGTTGAAACGGTCGGCCCGCGCTCTCCCCTTTTGCGGGCAACGGCAGCTCATTTACGCCTTTTTCATCATAATATATATTACTATTTATTTCAAGATAAAAGTATTTATCATACAGATTTGTAAAGGGCGGGAAATGCGCCAGTTCTTTGGCTTTTTTGGCGCGCCCAACTTGGCCGGGGCGTGATACAAGGCCGTTTTTTCCACTTGTTTCTGCCAATTTTCATCTTCGCTCCTGCCCGGGCTTTTGCGCGATTTTCACGGCTTTGACGGCCCTTCGCTTTGCCGCGCGCTTTCCCGGTATTCGACGGGGCACATGGAAACCTTCTCCCGGAACGCCCTGCCAAAATACTTGATGTCGTGAAATCCCACTTCCAACGCGATCTGGGATACCTTTTTTTCGCTTTGGGCGAGCAGTTTTTTCGCTTCCTCGATGCGCTGGCGCATCATGTATTCGCTGATGGGGATGCCCACCTCGCGCTTGAACAGCGTACTGAGGTAACTGGGCGTAATTTCTGCATATTTGGCGATGTCCGAAAGGGAAATGTTGCTCTTAAAATAGTGTTTGATGTAATACAACGCGGTCTGGACGACGCCGGAATACCGGGCTTTTCCCTCCGCATGGGCAAAGAGGCGCTCCATCACTTCGGTGAATACGTCCAGGCAGTCCTCCAGATAGTCGTACGCGTCGATGTCGCAAAGCCTTTTTGCGTCGATTGTGCCCTCGGTGTCGTACACGGCGCAGTAAATCTCCAGCATATTTTCAAGATACGCCAGCGCACTTCTGAAAAAAGAATAGCGCAGACTGTCCCGCAACAGGTCGAACAGCGCCTTCAGGCAGTCCAGGCATTCCCTTTTCGCGCCATTTGCCAGGGCCAGCTTCACTTCCATGCATGCCACCATGACGGAATGGTAGTCCACCTCTTTGCGACACTGGGCGATGTCCTTTTCCGTCACCACCACCGGAGACCGGAAGAAAAAGGAATAGTCGCCCAGGCTTTTGGCCTGCTGATAACTCGCCCGTATGCCCTCGTATCCGGAATGCCTGTCGGAAAGGGCTGTGAAATTGCAGTGCCGCCCCTTGCCCTTGAAAAGGCGCTTCTCGTACTCGCGCTGGACGATGTTTGAAACGCGCTCCGCCATCTCAACAGGCGGGATGCAGTCCCCGTTTTTCGGGCTGAACAGAATGGCGATTTTGTTCGTGTCGCAATGGGTTTCCAGGAAAATGTCCACCGCGTAGCGGCAGCGGCGAAACTCCTCCAACAACACCCTTCGGATCGCGATGAAAATCTCCACATACTCCTGCGTGGACACGCCATAAGTGGAATAAACCCGCTCGCTCAGCCCGGCCAGGCAACAATAAAAATGTTCGACGTCAAACTCGCAGCGCACGCCAAACAGGTCCAGCTTGATGCTGATGCTTTCTTCGGGAAGGTTGCGCAGGGCCTCATTCATCGCAACGCAGTACAAATATCCCCGTATGTAACGGTTTTCGAGTTCGGCAAGACCATTTTCCCTTTTTTCGGAAGTATTCTCGGTTCTGGACACATCCGTCCCCCTTTTCCTCTGTAGAAATCATAGAATGGTGTTGAATTTTATGATATTAAAAAATCTTCTACCTTGTTAATAAAATACCATATTGTTATGCTAATTTATAGACGTGTTCAAACGTGTTGACGCATATAGTCATAATAACAATATTTGATGCGATAATCTATTGTTTTTGCAAATCTTTACTATGTTTTGTGTTAGCCGGCAAAAACGCATCAACATAGAGCACCCATCTTTTTCGCTCATCCCATTCGAAACACCAAAGAAAGGAGGTGGCCATTTGAAGAAGCTGCTTTGCGCCGCCATATGCGTGCTGCTTTTTGCGGTATGCGTCGGATGTTCGGCTGCCAGCTCCACTCCCCCTGACGCCACGGATCAGCCCAGCGCCACACCGGTAAGCGAAGGGAGCGAACCGACGCCGGAACCCGCACCTGCCGACCAGCCCGAGCCGGGCAAATACATTCCCGGCACATACACGGTCAAGGTGCGCGGCATGGCCGGAAAATTCGACGTGCTCGTGACCTTCGATGCCGAGTCCATCCTCTCCATCGAAATACCCGAGCATCACGAAACCGAAAACATCGGCACCCGCGCCATTGATGAGGTCATCCCCGCGATCATCGCGGCTCAGTCCACAGAGGTGGACGTAGTTGCCGGGGCGACGATCACCAGCAACGCCATCATCACCGCCGTTGATGAGGCCATTGCGGAGGCGACCCCGTAATGCGCACCGAACTTTGAACCCAGATTAAGCACCGCTCAGCTCAAAAAGCCAACGGGCGATGCTTATTGAAGAATCAGAGCCGTACCCCCACCGGCACGGTTCCCTTCTTCAAACGACACGGCACAAAAAGGAGGAAGAACACGATGAAAAAAGCACTGGCTCTGTCCCTTGCGCTGCTCCTGATTTTCGGAGTCATCGGCTGCACCTCGGAAACTGCTGCGCCCGACCCGGAACCCGACCAAGAGGTCGAAACCGTCCCCACCCCCGAAGCAGAAGCGCCCAAAGACTTTGCATCCACCATCCAGTGGGATGCCGAGTATGACGTGGTGGTCGCCGGATACGGCGGCGCCGGCGCTACCGCCGCCATCACCGCTGCCGACGAAGGCGCAAAAGTGCTTTTGACCGAAAAAGCGCCCGAAGGCCAGGAAGGCGGAAACACCAAGTATTCCGGCCAGGGCGTGATGGGTACCGACGATGCGGACGCCCTTTACAAATACGTTCAGGGCATGCGCGGCCTGTTCACCAACACCCTGTCCGACGAGATGTGCCGCGTGTTCGCAGACGGCGCTTTCGAAAACCGCCAGTGGCTCATCGACCTTGGCGCGGATCCCGAAAAGCTGGACAACGCCTTCGGCGCCGGCACGCCTTGGGTGTGGAACGAATACCCGGAGCTGGAGGGCGCGGACCACTGCATCTGCTACATGGTCAGCGGCAGAAACTTTGACGGCGCCTTCTATTACCTGCTGCAGGACAATGTTGAAATGCGCCGCGACAAGATCGACATCTGGTACGATTCCCCGGCAGTCCATCTGATCCAGGATCCGGAAACCAAGACCATCCTCGGCGTCCAGATCAACAAGAACGGCACCATGGTCAATGTTCGCGCCAAGAACGGCGTCGTGCTGGCCACCGGCGGCTTTGAAGCCAACATGGAGATGATGGCCAACTACCTCCAGCAGCCCTATGCCTATGTGTATGCCGCACCCTACAACACCGGCGACGGCATCGTCATGGCGCAGGAAGTTGGGGCAAAGTTGTGGCATATGAGCAACTCCGCCGGCTTCCTCTGGGGCTTCCTGCCTCCGGACGCCGAGCGCTGCCTGACCGTCTCCCCCAACCTGGGCATCCTGGTGGGACCCAACGGCACCCGCTTTATGAACGAGTCCACCAGCAACCGCCACGGCAGGATCAACATCGGCGGACGCTGGATCAGCATGCCCGTTCCGCTGCCCACCTGGTACATCATGGATGACGCTCAGGTTTCCGCCAACCAGATCATCCGCTCCTTCAGCGAAGGCAATAAGGACGAAATCGAAAAGGGCTGGATCATCAAGGCCGACACCATCGAAGAACTGGCCGTTGCCTGCAATGTGGATCCCGAAGCCCTGAAGGCCACGATTGACGCGTGGAACACCGCCTGTGAAAAGGGAGAAGACGCCCTCTATGGCCGTCCGGCAGATAGAATGGTTCCCATTTCCACCGGCCCCTTCTACGCCATGAAGCTTGGCCCCACCATGTACAACACCCAGGGTGGCCCCCAGAGGAACGAGAAGGCCGAAGTCCTCGATCTTCACGGCAACCCCATCCCGCACCTTTACAGCGCCGGTGAGCTTGGCGCCATGTGGCCCGACATGTACAACGGCGGCGGCAACCTGGCCGAAGCCTCCATCTTCGGCCGCATCGCAGGCAAGAACGCCGCTGCTCCCAAGAACTAGCCCCCAAAAAGGCATTTGCCCGCCCGTTATCATGGGCGGGCACGCCTATGCCCGCCGGCGGATACCCCACTTCACCGACGGGCGCTTTTTTTGCGTTCGGGGGAAATGCGGGAATCGGTTTCGGGCGGATGGGAGTTGGCACCAAAAGAGCAGCTATGTTTGCAGGCCTGCGCGATGGGTTCAGTAAAGCGTTTGAAAACGCTTTGAAGCGCAAGCCAGCGGGTTTATCGGTGCGCGAGGGCAAAGCGACATCAAGGCTCCTATGGCGGTGGAGCGCGTTTCGCGGGACGCGAGGGATGTAACACCTTTGGGCGAAATACGAGCTTTGCTCCTCACAGGTGCAAGGTCCGGCGCGTGCGCATGCGTGCGCGTGTAAGATGAGGAAGGAAGACTGGCAGCATGGTGACGGATAGCGAAGTATGGCGCCTGTTGGATTCGATTTGGGCCTTGACGCATTTGCGCCATGATACCGAAGGATCGGCGGAATCGGTTTGCTTAATCGAGCGATTCAGGCGGGCGTATGCGATGCGGAAACAAGGCTCGCATGGCGAAGAACGCAATCGGCAGCAACAAGGGATTGATTCAGGTCCGGCACTCAAAGCAGGGCTATCTCTAACAAAAAACGGCGAAATGGCATCCATTTTGCCGCACTTGGATGCAGCAGGGTTTTGATTTGGCGCGCCAAAACCGGGTTTGTGACCTCATGCGTCGACAGAACACGTTTGGCGCGGGATTTCGTTTTTGCCAGGGGCGGGGTTTGCCGGATGCGCACCGCATCGTGGCAGAAAGAAACATTGCCCTTGGGTGATACTGAGTTTGGTTCCGCACAGGCGCGCAAGATAAAGCACAGCTGGTGGTCATGTCAGTGAAAAGTCGTTGGATTTGGTTTCGGCCAGGACGTAGTGGGGCACGAAAACGGCAACACCGCAACAGGTCGGCGGAAAAACCGGGAGCCTGCTATGGATTTGCGTTCGGCGTCTGATTTGGCGCAGTTGTGCGGAAAGGAAGGGTTGCACGCGCCAAAGCAGGGCATTCGGCTGGGGACAAATCAAAAAGCGCGAAGGCTTGCTTCGCGCTTTTTCGTTGGGTTATTTGGGATCATACCCCTGGGCTTTGATGCCTGATTAGCCGTTATTCCTGCTCTTCTTGAAGCTCAGGGCAAAGGCCGCGCCGGCAAGGGCGATGAGGGCAAGGGCGGCATAGATCGGGCTGGAATCGCCGGTCCTGGGAACGTCGGTGGGGATCTCCTCGTCCTCGAACTCCTCCTCCTCCTCAAAGTCGAACTCTTCCTCGAAGTCATCCTCGGGAACGTCGGTGGGGATTTCCTCCTCCGGCAGCTCGATCTCGGGCTCGGGCTCGGGCTCGGGGGTTACCGTTGTTTGCGACGGCGCGTTGTAGATGGGGGGGATGTAGGGGGGCTCTTCTTCTTCCTCCTCCTGGAGGATGTAGTAGACGGTGATTTCATTGTTATCAGCGTCTATGGTATGTTTTTCGGGCTGCCCTTCTTTGCGGATGTAGGTGCGGCCGCTCTCATCCTGTACTGTGGCAGGAATCGGGATACTCTCATCTAGTTTCCCTTCACCTTTCAATGTATCGAGGATAGCGTCGGCATCTTCATCCATCAGGGTGATGGTGTAGTTGTACATATAGCAGTTATTGTCATGGGTGTGGAACTCTTTGTCGCATACCAGGCTATAGCATTCACCGGGCTTGCGGAGGTCGTGGGTGTGTTCCGTCTTATTGCAGGAGAGGTAATAGTACTTCCCGTTATGCTTTATGCATTTGGAACCGTGCCCGAAAATTGAGTGCAATATATTTCTGCACCTCTTATAGCACGAGCCTCCCACCTCGCTGTGGGTGTGCACTTCTCTTTCACAGGTTAGCTCATAGCACGCATCAACGTGTTCGGGATGCTCATCGTATCCGCAGACCGGTCCCCTCCTGCTGTCCTCCGCCGCCACAGCCAGCGGAAGAACGCCGAGGACCAGCACCGCAACCAGCAAAAAGGAGAGTAAGCGTTTGATCTTCATGTTTTAGTCCAACCTTTCTTTATTGTAGTTCGTTCATGACTGGGGGATTGTGGTATCCCTGTAATATTATGTGATGGTTTCATTATCCATTATTCAGTCACAATTTGGTCTCAAAACAATTTTATTAGGAACGGTTGTGTATTAAAATTAGACTTCAATTTCCAAAATTATGGCCGTTATCGGCAGTTTTCTGCCTGTTCGGCCCAAAGGCCAAAAATAAATAAAAAAAGATTGCAGATTTTTTTGAAAAATCTGCAATCTTTTTATGATGCGCTCAAATGGCGGCCGCTCAATCCCAGGTCGCTTTTCCCGATCCGGACAGGTCGATGGGATCCCCCAAATACCGCGGGGCGGGCCAAAACAGGGTGTAAAGGACATCTTTTGTCCGCGCGCCCAGTTCCCGAAGTTCGTAATAGGGCTGCTTGTAGTAGCGTCGCAGGTCGGACGGTACGCCGTACGCCTCCATCCCCAGCCTGCGGGCGACGTACACCGCCCGGTACAGGTGATAGGACTGGGTGACGATGACCACGCTCTCGCCGCCGAAAACCTCCTTCAGCCGCACCATGCTTTCATAGGTGGAAAACCCCGCATGGTCCAGGAACACGTCATCCTCCGGCACACCCAAAGAAAGGGCAGTCTCCTTCATGGCGTTGACCTCGTCGTATTCCACCTGCCCGTGGTCGCCGGAAAGCAGCAGCTTTTTCCCCGCACCCATGAAGTAAAGGTCTACGCCGGTGGTCACCCTGTCCCCCAGGACGGGGCTGAGGCTGCCGTCCTCATACACTCTTGCGCCCAGCACCAGCACGCAGTCCGCGCCCTTGCCCTTTGCCTGCTCCCGGGTGAGGATGAACTGCTCCGCCCCGCCCATCACGATGGTGTTAAAGACGCACACGAACAGCGCAACCAACCCGCCCAGGACAAACAGAACAAAACCAGCCGTTTTGCATACCCGCATGGATCAGATAACCCCCCGGATGAAGGAAAGGAGGAAATTCGACCCCGTGAAGAACGGCCCTAAAAAGGATGATTCGATGTAATCCCGGACGGCAGGGAAGGGCAGCGCCACCAGGATGGTGGGCACCACCATGAAGATCACAAACAGCGCGAAAAACCCCCTCACCACGCCGAATCCCGCGCCCAGCGGCCCGTCAAAATGCTTCAGCATCGGCAGGCGCACGGTATAATCCACTCCGTGCAGCACAAAGGCGATGAACACTCGCACGATCAGGAACACGATGAGGAAGGCGGCGACGTTGACGGTAAAATTGACGATGGTCTGGTTGAAATAATCGCCGACGGTGGTGATCCCCTGCTCGGCGAACACCTCTCCGGCCATGT
Source organism: Christensenellales bacterium (assembly GCA_050945915.1). GTDB lineage: Bacteria > Bacillota > Clostridia > Christensenellales > CALWSW01 > CALNBC01. The sequence goes on along the minus strand of JBMNTV010000037.1, from coordinate 1,160 downwards.
TTTTGGCGATGAGCGTGTCCAGCGGAGCGGGAAGATTCGCGGAACCGAGGATGGAATTCAAGTTTTCGCTGGAAAGCTGGCTGACGGCCAGCCTTCGCATCTCCACGTCCGCCACAAGCTCCGCCCCTTCAGTGTAATACAGCATGGCGTTCGCCAGCCCTTCGTTTGAAAGGATCGCGTTGGCGGCCACAGGGGAAAACAGCAGCCCCAACAGCCACGAAACGAAGAAACCCGCCGTGTTCAGCATGGAGAGGAAAAATCCGTTGTGCCAGCCGATCAGCGCAAACAGCACAAAAAAGGCGACGATGCCCAGATCAAGAAGGTTCATGAGCTTCCTTTCATATCGTGCGCAGGTGTTCCAAAAAGTCAGGGGAGCAGAAACAGCTTATCCCCGCATGTCAGGACGATGCGCCCCTTTTGCAGCGCCGCGGCATTCGCGGTTTCCAAAAGGAGGGTTTCGGAAAGGTATTCCCCCTTTAAGCTGTAATACACCAGCTTATTGGGAAGGACGATTGCAATTTTTCCGGAGTAAAAGTAAGCGCCCAGGGTGTTTGCGGGCAGGCGGAACTTGTATTCCTCGCCGGAATCGATGGACAGCACCTTCGCGGCGACAGAAACGGCGTTGCTCTCCTGCCGAAGCGCAAGCAACGCCATGGGCGCCTTGCCGGGCAGAAAGTCCAAAACCTTCCAGCCGTAAATCAGAGCGGAGGATTCCTCCTTGCCCGTGGAGCCGTACACGATCAGGTGGTTGGTGCCGCAGGCGTAGGTCTTGGAATCCGAAAAATACACCCGCTCGATGAGCTGGCCTTCCTTGGTCATCGCGCCGGTATCCGAATGGGTGTCGACATTATAGGTACTGACGGTGCAAACCGGCAAGGATGCCTCGGTGTTGATCATCAGGGTCCAAAGGAAACCCCGGGAATCGTCAAATCCGTAGTTCAACAGGGTGTTGGTCTTTAACTCCAGCTTGTCCAGCCGGGTTCCAGCCAGGTCATATAAATAAATAAAGCGGGAGGCATCGTCCTCCTCCTTCAAAACGGCGATGACCTTTTCCCCGCACCGGACGGAAAGCACCCTGCCGGAAAACTCCAAACTGGGGAACAGGGCGGCGCCGCTTTCGCTGATGGCCTGCACCACATTTTGGGTATACAGCACCGCGT
>JBMNTV010000036.1:0-19997 GCA_050945915.1 Christensenellales bacterium | reverse complement strand
TGTCTGCCCCTGCCTGCTTGAGGGCTTCTTCCGCAGCGCGCAAGATGGCGTAGCTGGTGATGGTGGCGCCGGAGGTTACATCCACAGCCAAAGACTGCTGCTCGACAATGCGTTCGGGCATGATCTTTGCTGCGATATCCCCCAAACCGAGGGTTTCCGCGTTTGCGCCAACTGTAACGGACTCAATCCTTTCGTCAGATACGGTTACGGTTACAGGAACGGGGCCATTCATGCCTTGAGAGGATGCTTCATAGGTGCCCGCCGTGAATTGGAGCGCCTTGCCTTCCGGCCCGGAGACCGCTGGGGAACAACCTGCCATAACTGATGCGATCAATACTGCACACAAAAGAATACTGGCAAACCTTTTCATCGATGTCTCCTCCATTTTTTGGATTTGGGGACAACCATCTATTACTTTACCATATGGATTGTCATATTAACAACAAACATTTTTGCGGATTCGTTGCGGAAAAGCAGAAAAAAACGGGCGACCTTTGCATAACCAATGCCGCCCCCACGGACATGAAAAAATGCAAGCAGGCAAACGCAGGCAAATGAGAAAATGAAAGCCCGAAAACCTAAAGTTTTCGGGCTATTGGGTGGTGGTGCTTACTGGACTCGAACCAGTGACCCCATCGATGTGAACGATGTGCTCTACCAACTGAGCCAAAGCACCATCCTGAACGAAAAACATGATACCACCCTGCGCCGGAAAAGTCAAGACGGGACTTTGCTTCTGCATCAAGGTTCCAACCGGCGGCTGCGATGCGCCAAAGCCCGGTCCGCTAAAGCAAAGCTCCGAAAACGGCGGGTTTTCGGAGCTTTGCTGCCATCCTCCAAAGGCTAGCGGGACACCTTGATGATGTTGCCCGACTGGGTCACCCTGCACTTGAGCGCATTGGTGATGTAGCTGAGGGGAACGTAGAGGCTGCCGTTTTTCAAAACGGGCGCAACGGAGAGCTTGACGTACTTGTTGTCCACCGGATAGGAGTTGACCCCCCAGAAGATGTGGGTGTTGATCCCCTTGGCGGAGAACACGGAGAACTTTTGCTCGTTGCTGTAATCATAGCTGTAGCCCAGGGCGGTGACGATGGGGCGCAACGGCATCATGTAGATCGATCCGTCCACATAGGGCGTGCCCTTGACGGACTTTCCGTTCACCATCAGCCTGAGGACGCCGGCGTTGTTCGGGGTATTGGTGTTGACGTCGATCCTGCCGTCGTCGGAGATCGTAACCTTAAACCCCAGGGCGAACTCGAAGTACTGCCACGGCACATAGACGCGGTTGTCCACATAGGCGGGGGCGTAATCGAGGGTGTGGGTCTTGCCGCCGTATTTGTAGGCGTTTTTGCCCACGGTTACGGAAAATTCCGTGCCCTGGAAGGGGCCGAAGACGCTGGTTTTGCTGCCGTAGGCGTACTTCCAGTTGGCGGACAGCTCGACGATGGCGCGCACCGGGAGCATGAGCGTCCGGCCCTGGTAATAGGGCTTGGAGGTCCTCTTTTTACCGTTGACATACAGCGTGCAGGCGGAGGTCTTGGCGGGGTTGGTCACCGTGACCTCGGTGGTCTGGGCGCCAACGGGCATCGCTGTCAACACGGAGGCAGCCAGCGTCAGCGCCGTCAGGGCAGCGGTCACCACGCGCCTTAGCGGCTTGCTTTGGATCATTGTTCATTCCCTCTTTCCTCGTGATATGGATGGTATTCATCCTATGGTCAACACGAAGAAGAAACTTGTTCCGTTGCTGGTAATATCTGGATGCACGCGGAACGTCGGCGGGGCCACTGCGTTTTCTTTTATGATTTTGGATGGTATAATAACTGTGAAAAGGCGCCAGCCAAGGCGCAGAAACCCCGCAAGGAGGAAGAATGTTCGAGCTTACGCCCGAAAAATACAGGGAATCCCTTTCCCAAAAACTCAAGGAGTTGCCCGATTCGCCGGGGGTCTATCTCCACAAGGATGAATCGGGTAACATCATCTATGTCGGCAAGGCCGTTTCTTTGAAAAACCGGGGGCGGCAGTATTTCCAATCCCCCAAGAACCATTCCCCCAAGGTGCGGGCGCTGGTTTCCCGCATCGCGGATTTTTCCTATGTGATGGTGGACAGCGAAACCGAAGCGCTGACGCTGGAGTGCAATTTCATCAAGCGTTACCGCCCCTTTTACAACGTGCTTTTAAAGGATGACAAATCCTTTCCCTATGTCCGGATCGACATGAACGCCCCCTATCCGCGGGTGGAGATCGTCAACAACGTCAAAAACGACGGCGCGCGGTACTTCGGGCCGTACCTTTCCCGAAGCGCGGTGCGGGAGGCCCTGGCCGCCGTTTCGGACAATTTTGCCCTGCGCACCTGCAAGAAGGACATCGAAAGATCTATCGCCCGGGGCGAACGGCCCTGCCTGTACTATCATTTGGGCAAGTGCTCGGCGCCCTGCGCGAACCATATCTCCAAAGAGGAGTACCGAAAAATCGTCGATCAGGTGGCATGCTTCCTTTCCGGCCAGACCGAGGAGGTCATCGCCTCTCTCACCGCCCAGATGAACGAGGCCGCGGCGGATCTCGCCTTTGAGCGGGCGGCGGCCATCCGGGACCGGATCGAATCGGTGCGGATCATCAGCGAAAAGCAAAAGGCCGCCATGGCCAATGTGGACGAGCGGGACATCCTCGCCCTTTGCAGATCCAAGGACGCGGCGTTGGTCTATGCCCTGTTCGTCCGGGGCGGAAAGGTGATCGGCGCGGAACGGTACGACCTTCTGTGCGAGGATGAGGACGACGGCGAGGCGCTGTCCGCCTTTTTGACCCAGTTTTATTCCACAGCTCCCGTCCCGCCGGAGATCGTGCTGAACAGAACCATCGAAAACAGCGAAGCGATGGCCCGCTGGCTGTCCGAGCAGCGGGGGAAAAAGGCGGTGCTGACCTTCCCCAAGAGGGGAAACAAAAAAAAGCTCTGCGAAATGGCGGAGCGAAACGGCATGGCAGAACTTCAAAAGGACGAGCGGAAGCGCCGCCGCCTCTGGGAGCGCACCAGGGGGGCGCTGATCTCCCTGGCCTCCGTTATCGGCATTGACGTTCCGGAGCGCATCGAGTGCTTTGACATTTCCCACACCATGGGGGTGGAGCCCGTCGCGTCCATGGTGGTGTTCGCCGGCGGAAAACCCGATCCTTCCCAGTACCGCCGCTTCAAGATCAAACATTCCGGCAACGACGATTACGCCGCCATGGGCGAAGTACTTTCCCGCCGGTTCGCGCGGTTCAAGGCGGATCGAGAAAAAGGGGAGTCCACCGGCTTTGCCGCCGAACCCGGCCTGCTTTTGATCGACGGCGGCAAGGGGCAGCTTCGCGTCGCGATGGACGAACTGCAAAAAGCCGGGCTCGCCTTTCCCGTTGCCGGCCTTTCGGAACGGCTGGAGGAACTCTGGCTGCCGGGAAGGAGCGATCCGGTGGTTCTGAAAACCGGTTCGCCGGAACTGCACATGCTCCAGCGGGTGCGGGACGAGGCGCACCGCTTTGCGATTACCTATCACAGGAGCCTGCGGAACAAGGCCTCCCTCGCCTCCGCTTTGGAGGAGATCAAGGGCGTGGGCCCCGTCCGGCGCAGGGCGCTGCTTTCCGCCTTCCCCTCGCCGGAGAGCATCAAAAACGCCACCCTCGAGGAGCTCGCCGCAGCGCCGGGGGTGGACAAGCGAACCGCCCGGCTGGTTTATGAGAGCTTTCACGGTCAACAGGGCGATACCGCCGAAAATCAAAAGCAGAGCGAGAGCGGTTCCACAGAAGAACAGGAGCAGAACGAATAAGAAAAGACCGGTCCATTCCGGTCTTTTTCGTGTTAATCCCAATCGAGCATCGCCACTGCCCGCACCGGCGAGGCTTCGCCGGTTTTGAACTTCAAGGGCAGGGCGCAAAACAGGAACTCCCTTCCAAGAAGCGCATCCAGATTGCATAGGTTTTCCACCACGCCCTTGCCCTTTCCCAGAAGGATGCGGTGTAAAGTCAGGCTGTGGTCGTCCAGCGGGTCGATGGAGCCGTATTCCACCCCGACTCCCTTCAGATGCTCCATCCTTGCAAGGTATTTGGCGGCTTGCGCGCTCAACACCGGGTAGTTTCCGAAGAACTGTTCCGTTCCCCAGTGTTTGTCCCACCCGCAGTAAAGGAGGATGAACTCCGCTTTGGAAAGGTCCTGCTGCTGAAATATGCCGACGGGAATCCGCTCCCCTTCCTGGAACATCCGGCAGTCCACGACCGCGCCACGGCCGATAAAGGGGGACAAGTCTCCTCCATCCGTCCTCCACCCTTCAGAAAACACGTGGGCGGGGCCGTCGATATGGGTGCCGGTGTGGGTGGTCATGGTAACATGGGTGAGGGAAGCAGCATCCCCCGCGGCAAGGTCGCCCTGCACGGCGAACGCCGGGGGCGGGTCCCCGGGGAAAACCGGCATGCCGTTTTCCAACGGGTGGGACAGGTCGACGATTTTCATGTAGCCCCTCCTTTTTTGCGCTTTTGCTCTGCCTTTGCTCCAAACACATTCTTTTTTGGTGAAACGCGCGGCAAAGTCGTGTATGATAAGGATGAATGAAAAATGCGGGGGAGGTGACGGGATATGGGCGCTGCGTTCGCTGTGGTTTTGGAGCAGATGGGCGTTTTCCTGCTGCTCATCGGCGTGGGCGCCATCGGGGCATTGCTGAAAATCCTGAGCCCCGATTCCCTGCACGCCCTTTCCTCCTTCGCGCTGCACTTCTCCATCCCCTGCCTGATCTTTTCCACCCTGGCAGGCTCGATCACCCAAGAACAGCTTCTTCTTTCCTGGCCCCTGATCGCCCTTTCCCTTTGCATCAGCGGGCTGATGTTTTGTTTTGGCTTGTTGTCCGCCCGGCTTTGCAAACTTTCCGGCAACCGCAGAAGAATCCACCTGTGCCAAAGCACCTTTGGCAATCTGGGCATGATCGGCATCCCGCTGATCACCGCCTTGTTTGGCGCAGGCGGCATGCTGCCCCTGACTGCGTTTCTATTATGCGACCAGACGCTGCTTTGGACGGTGGGCATCCGCCTGGGCTACCCAAAAGAAAGCGCCGCGGGTTTTGCATGGAAGCGGCTGTTGAATCCCATCCTGCTCTCCGCCGTTTTGGGCATTTCCTTTGCCCTTTTAGGCATCCGGTTGCCCGGCGCCGTCGCCGAAACCATCGAAGGGCTGGGCGCGACCACGAAGTACATTTCCCTGATCTTCGTCGGCGGTACGCTGATCTTTTCCGCGCGGGAAAGGCGGGTGCGCTCCCCGGGGCCCCTTGGCATCGTGCTGTTTAAAATGTTGGTCTGCCCCATCGCCGTTTTCTTCGGCCTTCGGCTTGCGGGTTGGGTGGACGCTGTGACCGCCTGCACCCTCGCCGCCATCGCCGGGCTGCCCGCCATGGGCACGCTGGCCGTGGTGGCAAAGGCCAGCGGGTCGGACGACGCCTACGCCTCCACCGTCACCCTGGTCACCACGATCTTCGCGGCGGTCACCCTGCCGGCGTTGATCTGGGTGTTCGGGCTGCTGCCCTTTTGAGGGGCTTGTGCTTGCAGTTTCCCCACCGGAAAAACGGGCCGATTGCTTGGCCTCGCTTTTTAGCCCTGTTCCGCCTTTTCGCGGCTTTCGAATTCCCGCATGGCGAGGATGGTTTTTTGGATCAGCTCGTCCAAAGACAGGCCAAGAAGGTCTGCTCCTTTTTGGATGACTTCTCTGGAGCATCCCGCGGCAAAGGACGGGGTTTTGAACTTCTTTTTGACGGACTTGACCTCAAGATCCATGGTGCTCTTGGAGGGCCGCATGACCACCACCGCGCCGATCAGACCGGTGAGCTCGTCCACGGCGTAAAGCACCTTTTCCATCGGGTGGATGGGCTCGATGTCGCAGGCGATGCCCCAGCCGTGGCTGGCGCAGGCCCGGATGGTGCGTTCGTCCACCCCGTGCTGGCGCATCAGCTCCTGCCCCTTGATGCAGTGCTGGTCGGGGTACTGCTCGAAATCCAGATCGTGCAGCAGGCCGACGTTTCCCCAGAACTCCTCCTCGTCGCCATACCCCATCTCCCGGGCGAACCAGCGCATCACGGCCTCCACCGTTAACGCGTGGCGAATGTGGAAGGGTTCCTTGTTGTATTGATGAAGAAGATCCAACGCTTCATTCCTGGTCATCGACGCATCCTCCCAACGAAAATCTATTCCGAGCGGCGAAGGAGCCTTCGCCTGCCATCTTCTTTCCTTAAACGTCTACCCCCAGGAACTGCTTGACGAGCAAACCGATCACGAAGGAAATGGCGGCGACGGACAGGCTGATGCCCGCCATCTCGAAGAATCGCCGTTTAAAATCCAGGTCCTGGGCGACGGAAATGTAATAGTTGAAGGCCATGATGATCAGCACGACGATGACCAGCATGGACATGAGGGCAAAAACGTGATGCCCGTCGTCAAAGATCAAGTACGGCAGCACCAGCAGCGCGACGGTAACGAGATAGGCGATGCCGGTATACACGCAGGATTTCAGCGCGTCGGTCCTTCCCTCTGAGCGGGCGGAAAGGTATTCCGACGACGCCATGGACAATGTGGCGGAAATGCCGGTGATCAGCCCGGACAATGCCACCAGCTTGGTGTTCGCCAGGGCAAAGGTCAGTCCCGCCAGCGTACCGGTGAGCTCCACCAGCGCGTCATTCAGGCCAAGCACCATGGAGCCGACATAGCGCAGCCGCTCCTCGTCCAGCATGGAAAGAAGCTCCTGTTCGTGGCGGTCCTCCTCATCGGCGATCCGCTTTGCCTCGGGGATCTCGGAAATGAGTTTCGTATAGGCCTGGTTGGCGGCGTCCTCCCCGCTTTCCATCCGTTTCAGCGCGAAGGTGATGCCGAACACCCGCGCCAAAAAGGAATACCAGCGCACGCGGAACATATTCGGCTTGTGTTCGTCCTTGGTGTATTTCTTCCAGACCTCCGCGTGGGCCTTTTCCTCTGCGGCGATGCGCAAAAGAACCTTTTTATTCTCCTCGTCCTTGGTTCGCTCTGCGATGCGGGAGTATACGTGATACTCGGTGATCTCGTTCCTCTGCATGTTGCGCAGGGCTGATAAAGCCTCCCTTGAGATTTCCATACTGCTCACCTTTTTATCGATATTGCGCGGCTGCGCTTTCCACAGTATAACACTTTTTCATATGATGGAAAACTCTGCCCGTTACCTGGTTATCAACCATTGGTACCCATGACATCTTGCTATTTCTATGTTATAATCCTTTTCTGCAAATTGCATTTTTTCACTCGCAACATGCGCAAGGCCGCCGCCGTGAAAGGAGGCAGAATATGCCTGAAGAAAGCACGCCAAAGAAAAAGAAAATGAAGGGGCTCAGGGTGCTCCTGCCCTTTATGCCCGGGCATGTGCGCTTTTTTGTCGCCGCGACCCTGGTTTCTGCCCTTTCCATCCTGCTGAACTTCCTGATGCCCCAGGTCGTCCGCGTCACTGTGGACTCGGTCATCGGGGACGCCCCCTTTAACCTTCCCGCCTTCATCGTACGCTTCATCGAGGGCATCGGCGGCCGGGAGTTCCTGCGCGCAAACATCTGGATCAGCGCGGTACTGGCGGTGGTGTTTGCGGTGTTGTCCTGCCTGTGCACCTTTCTTTACCGCCTGTTTGTCTCCAAAGGCAGCGAAGGGGTGATCCGCTCCATGCGCAACACCCTGTATCGCCACATCCAGCACCTTCCCTACAAATGGCATGTTTCCATCCAGACGGGGGATATCATCCAGCGCTGCACCTCGGACGTGGACGTGGTCCGAAACTTCCTCGCCTCCCAATTGACGGAATTGTTCCGCATCGTGATCCTCGTCGTGTTCGCGCTTTCCTTCATGTTTTCCATGGACGCCATGCTCACCGTCATCACCGCGGCGTTCATCCCCTTTACCGTCACCACCACGGCGGTGTTTTACGGCGCCATCGCCAAGCGCTTCAAGATCGCCGACGAGGCGGAGGGCGAACTCTCCTCCTGCGTGCAGGAAAACCTGACAGGGGTGCGGGTGGTGCGCGCCTTTGGGCAGGAGGCCGCGGAAATCCAGCGGTTTGAAGAGAAAAACGACCTGTTCACCGGGCTTTGGATCAAGCTGGGCAAGACCATGAGCCTTTTTTGGAGCACCGGCGGCATCTCCACCGGCCTGATGGAGCTCATCGTCGTCGCCGTGGGCTCTTATTTTGCCGTTTCCGGCCGGCTGCTGCTGGGCGAATACCTGGTATTCCTGTATTACGCTTCGATGATCGCCTGGCCTGTCCGCGCCTTTGGGCGCATTTTGGGGGACCTGTCCAAGATGGGGGTTTCCCTGGACCGCCTGGGCGAGATTCTGAACGAACCGGAGGAAGTGGACGACCCCAACGGCAAAACCCCGGACATGTCCGGCGATATCGTCTTTGAGGATGTCAGCTTCGCCTATGATGGCGGCGGAGACGTTTTGTCCCACCTTTCCTTCACCATCCCCGGGGGCAGCACCTTTGGCGTGCTGGGCAGCACGGGCAGCGGCAAATCCACGCTGACCTATCTTCTGACCCGGCTGTACGACCTCGCCCCCGGCTGCGGGCGGATCACCGTCGGCGGGGTGGACATTCGGGAGATGCGCCTTTCCCACGTGCGCAAAAACATCGGCCTGGTGCTGCAGGAGCCCTTCCTGTTTTCCAGGACCATCGCGGAAAACATCGCCTCTTTGGAGCGGGACGCGCCGATGGAAGAAATTCGGGAAGCCGCCCGCATCGCCGCTTTGGACGAAACCGTGCTCAGCTTCGACAAGGGGTACGATACGGTCATCGGCGAGCGCGGCGTCACCCTTTCCGGCGGCCAGCGCCAGCGCGTGGCCATCGCCCGGATGCTGATGCAAAAGACCCCCATCATGGTGTTTGACGATTCCCTCTCTGCCGTGGACGCCCTGACGGACCAGAAGATCCGCGCCGCCCTGGCCGCCCGGGAAGGAAAAGCCACCACCATCATCATTTCCCACAGGATCACCACCCTGATGCACGCGGATTGCATCCTCGTGTTGAAAAACGGCGAGATTGCGGAAATCGGCAACCACGAGGAGCTTCTGCAAAAGAACGGGCTTTACAAACGGGTCTATGACCTGCAGGGCGGGGCGGAACGCGCTTCGTCCGCCAACTGACCGAAAGGGAGGCGATGGACATTGTCCGGCTTTGACGAGCAAACTTACGACAAACCCTTTGACCTGAAAATCTGGGTAAAAATTTTGCCCTTTCTCAAGAAATACAAGGGGATGGTGGTGCTCATCTTCGTGATGATGGGCATCACCGCCCTGATCGATATTCTGGTTCCGGTCTATCAGAAAGAGGCGATTTCCCGCTTCATTCTGCCGCAAACCACCGAAGGCCTGATTCCCTATGCCCTTGTTTACTTGGGAATCATCCTGTCGACGGCGCTGTGCGTCATCGTTTTCACCCGGCTGGCCTTGTCCACCGAGATGCTGATCGGCAAAGACATCCGAAGCGCCCTGTTTCGGCGGCTGCAGGAACTTTCCTTCTCCTATTATAACGTCACACCGGTGGGCTATATCCTCGCCAGGGTGATGAACGACGTCAACCGGATCGCTTCCCAGTTGTCCTGGGGCGTGGTGGACATCGTCTGGGCCCTGTTCTATGTTTCGGGCGTGTTCATCACCATGATGGTGGTGGACCTGACCCTCGGATTGATGCTCATGGTGCTGGTTCCGGTGATCGCCGTGGCGACAGTCTATTTCCAAAAGCGCATCCTGAACGCCAACCGCGAGGTGCGCCGCCAGAATTCCCGGATGACCGGCGCGTATAACGAGGGCATTTCCGGGGCGCGCACCACGAAAACCCTGGGCGTGGAGGACAAGAGCAGCGACGCCTTCGAAAAGATCACAGCCAAGATGTACGGCTATTCCGTGCGAGCCGCGATGCTCAACGCCGTTTTTGTGCCGGTGGTGGTGTTCTGCAGTAGCATGGCGGTGGCGCTGGTGCTGTATTACGGCGGGAATCTGACCCTTTCCGGGGTGATGGATTTTGCGACGTTTTCCCTGTTTATCACCTATGCGGTGACGATCTTCGAGCCGATCCAACAGCTTGCCCGCATCGCCGCGGATTTCATCTCGCTGCAGGCGAACATCGAGCGGGTGACCGACCTTCTGGAAAAGGAGCCGGACATCCAGGATACGCCGGAGGTGATCGAGAAATACGGCGACTCCTTCCATCCGAAGAAGGAAAACTGGGAGCCCATCAAGGGCGACATCGAGTTTGACCACGTAACCTTCCGCTATCCCGACGGCACCGAGAACGTGCTGGAGGATTTCTGCTTGAAGGTGCCTGCCGGCACCACCGTCGCCATCGTGGGCGAAACCGGCGCCGGAAAATCCACCATCGTCAACCTCGCCTGCCGGTTCTTTGAGCCGACTTCCGGCAGGATCCTCATCGACGGCAGGGATTACAGGGAACGCAGCATGCTCTGGCTGCACAGCAATCTGGGCTACGTTTTGCAAAACCCCCACCTCTTTTCCGGCACCATTCGGGATAACATCCGCTACGGCAACCCCGACGCCACGGACGAACAGGTGGAGGCCGCGGCAAAACTCGTGGCTGCGGACCGGGTGGTCGCCAAGCTGGACAAGGGGTATGATTCAGACGTGGGCGAAGGGGGCGACAAGCTCTCCACAGGGGAAAAGCAGCTGATCTCCTTTGCCCGGGCGGTGCTCAATTCTCCCCCCATCTTCGTTCTGGACGAAGCCACCAGCTCCATCGACACCGAAACCGAGCAGCTCATCCAGCAGGCGATCACAAAGCTCCTGGAAGGCAGGACCTCCTTCGTCGTCGCCCACAGGCTTTCCACCATCCGCCACGCGGACGTAATCCTGGTGGTGGAGGACGGAAAGATCGTCGAGCGGGGCACCCACGAGGAGCTGATGCAAAAGGGCGGGGTGTATCACGACCTTTATACCCGCCAGTTCATGGAGGAGCTGGAAAAGCACTCCTGGCAGTAGGCATTTTGCCGGTCATCCGCCGCCTTTTTGCCCCATTCATTCCATCCATTCGGGCAGAAATAACCTTTCTGCCCTTTTTAATTCTTTTAATATAGGGCACCATCAAAAGGGCAGGCTTTTTGCGGGCCGGCGTGTTCCCGCCGCTATGGGTTTTCGCCATTTTTGATGATTTGACAGCGCAAACTGGTTTTTGTTCATAAATTTCATCGGTATACCAATAAAAAGGTCTGTCCAAACGGATTTGCATGTTGTATAATCTTCCTACAAAGTCCTTTTGTGACCAGCGTCTCCCTGATAAGGAGGTTCCTTCCATGCCTTCAGATGCAAAAAAGTACCGAGTTCAGATGCTGGGCGGCTTCTCTATTACTTCTGGGGAAGATTCGCTCTCTGATTCCGCGGGCAGGATGCAGCAGGTGTGGAACCTGATCGAGTATCTCATCGTTTACCGCCACAAGGTCATTCCCCAGAGCCGCCTGATCGACATGCTCTGGCCGGACGATTCCAGCGAAAACCCATCGAACGCCCTGAAGAACCTCGCTTATCGCGCAAGGACCCTTCTTGCGAAATCCCTGCCCAACGAAAAGGAACCCTTCATCCTTTTCCGCAGGAATTCCTATGCCTGGAATGAAGCCCTCCCCTGCGAGGTGGACATCGAGATCCTGGAATCCTCCTGGCGCGCCGCCAACGCCGCCCCTTCCGAAGAGGACAAGCTCAGCGGCTACCTTACCGCGGTGGACATTTATCAGGGTGAATTTCTTCCCAAGTCCCTGATGGAAGAATGGACGATTTCCCTGCGCACGTATTATTCTTCGATTTACATCGATTGCGTCACCCGGGCTTTTGACCTGCTCCTTGCCCAAGATCGCGCCACCGAAGCGGTCCAGATGTGCGAAAAGGCGGTGATCCTGGAAAAGTTCACCGAAAAGATGCACGAGCTGCTCGTTCGGGCGTATATGGCCGCGGGGGACCACGCTTCCGCCCTGAAGCATTATTATTACGTTGTGGATCTTTTTTACACTGAAATGGGTGTCAAGATCTCCAGCCAGATCACCAGCCTTTACAACGAGATCATCAAATCCATCAGCAGCATCGAGGCCGACCTCGAAATGATCGAGGAACAGCTCCACGAAGTGGAGGCCAAGCCCGGCGCATACTTCTGCCCCTACGAAATCTTCAAGAACATTTACCGCATCCAGTCCCGGTTTATGCTCCGCTCCGGCCAGAGCTTTATGGTCGCCCTGATTACCGTGTCGGACAAGGACGGCAACCCGCCGGCCACCCCGGTGGTCACCGCGGTCATGGAGGAGCTGAAAAACGCGCTTGTCTCCTGTCTGCGAAAGAGCGATATCGTTTCCCGATTCTCCCCCACCCAATATGTATTGCTCCTCGGCGCGCTGACCTATGAAAACGGCCAGATGGTCATCAGCCGCATCTTTGAACGGTTCAAAAAGCGGTCCACCGCCTTTGGCATCGAACTCCATTACAATCTGCTGCCCGTCAAGCCGGTGATGTAGCCAAGAGCGCATCCGAAGGGTTTTACGGGCTTTTGCGCCGGTTCCTCCGGCGCTGTTTCATGCCCTTCGGCTTGCCTTGCGATTCTCGACGATTTTCGCCATTCTTCCGCGCATGGTTTCACAAATACGCCGGTTTTCGTGGTATTTGTGACCGTTTTGTTACTCATATATGGCATAATGCAAACCAAATACAGAATATGAGGTGCGCGGGCAGTGCAACATCTTAGCGCAGACAGATATCAGAACAACGCTAATCTGTCCCGGCTTATCATATGCGTCGATGAAGTCCAGGGCATCTTCGCAAAGGGGCGGCTGTATTCCGCTTACCTCCAATGCGAGCGTCCCTTTTCCTGTTTTGAGGATATCATCCGCCTGAGCGAACTGATTTTTGACCTGAATTCTTTTCCCCAATCCACCTTCGGGAAGCGGTATTTCCGCTCTGGAACGCAAAAACACAAAATAAAGCGAGAAGAAATCATGAAAAATCTTCAGACCATCGACGAAAAGCAGCTCAAGCGCGGCGAAAAGGGCACCTTTGTCGTTCGCGTCATGTTCCGCCAAAACGCCACCTGGCAGGGCACCGTCAGTTGGGTTGAAGGCAACAAGACCCAGCATTTCCGCAGCATGCTGGAGCTCATCCACCTTTTGGAGGATGCCCTGGGCACCGAAGAAGTCTCCTGGAGCAACGAAGCGACGGAATAGTCCGCGTTTTTCTCCTTTCGCCCCACATTTGGGGCTATTCTTTTTTGGCTGCCTTTTCGACCGCGCCCCCTATTTTCTTCCAATTTGCGTCGCAATCGTGAATTTTAGGTCACAAAATCCAGTTTTTGTATGCAAAAACATTGCATCCCCTAGTTGCGATGCTATAATTTATATGAGTAACAAGGGCCTGACCAGCGTCAGGCAGCACCCACCACCCATGAGGACAGCCATGAGAATCACAGCCTTTTTCCGCCACCTCTGCCTCTTGCTTTCGGCGCTCGCACTGTTTGCCATATTGCCCACCGCCGCTTTTGCGGCGGGGAACCACCGGGTGAACGTCGATCCTTCCAAGACTGGCGACGGCGTTATCCTGATCAACCACATTGGCAAATCGCCCAAAAGGCTCAAGGTGCGGATCACCTTTGGCAGAAATGTTTACAATTACGACCTGAACAGTTCCGGCAAGGCCGAAGCCTTCCCCCTGCAGCTGGGGGACGGATCGTATAAAGTGGGCGTTTATCAGCAGGTTTCCGGCAACTCCTATTCGCTCCTTTATTCCGAAACGGTGGATGTGAAGCTATCCAGCGACAAAGCCCCCTTTTTGCACCCCAACCAGAAGGTGAACTACTCCGCTTCCACGAAGGTCGTGCGAGTCGCAAAAAAACTGTGCAAGGGCCTTTCCTCTGACATCGAGATGATCGATGCCATTTACGCCTATGTGATCGACAACTACGAATACGATTACGACAAGGCCAAGGACGCCATTGCCGGCAAGCTGGTGGGTTACCTTCCCCGATTGGACGAGATCTACGAATCACAAAAAGGCATCTGTTACGACTACGCCTCGATGCTGGCAGCCATGCTCCGGTCTGTGGGCATCCCGGCGAAGCTGGTCATGGGCTATGTCGCACCGGACAATGTCTATCACGCCTGGAACGAGGTCTATATCGAAGGCAAGGGCTGGGTGGTCAAACAGGTTCACTTCGCCGGCGAAGAATGGAAGCTGATGGACCCGACCTTTGCGTCCGCCGCCAACAACAGCTCAAAAATCAACAGATTTATCGGCGACGGCAGCAACTACTCCACCAAGTATTACTACTAACCCAACATCCCCCGCGCCAACAGGCTGCGCAGCGTTGCGCCGCCTTTTTTGGACAGGATTTCCCCCTTCTTTGGCCAAAAATCGTCGCCGAACGGAGGTTACGATGAGCAGACGCAACCAGAAATCCGCGCAAGAGCTGGCCCTTTTTTGCACCCAGTGCGCCCTCGTGCTGCGCTCTGGCATGCTTCTTTCGGAAGGTCTGATGGCCACTGCGGAAGAGAATCAGGACAGGGACCTTCGCTTCATCGCCGAAGAATTGTCCCAGGGCGGCACCTTGGAAAGCGCCCTTAAAGAATCCGGGGCGTTTCCTTCGTATATGGTCTCTCTGGCGGGGATTGGCGAACGAACCGGCAGCCTGGAAGAGGTCATGGATGCCCTGGCCCTGTATTATCAGCGGGAACACGCCCTTCGCCACCAGTTGAAAAACACGCTGTTTCACCCCCTGCTGCTGGCTTTGGTGATGCTTTGCGTGGTGGCGGTGCTTTTGCTGAAAGTGTTGCCGGTTTTTTCGGATGTTTACGCCCAGCTGGGCGGCGCTTCCGGGCTGACCGCCGGGGTGCTGACCTTTGGGCGAACAGCGGGGATCGTTTGCCTTGCGCTGACGGGACTCCTTGCCTTTTTGGGGGTGTTTGCCTATTTCGCCTCCCGAACCCCTTCGGGGTATGAGCGCCTGACACAACTGCTGACGGTTCTGCCCTTTGCGCGCCGCATCGCGGACAGGGTTTCCTCCGGAAGGGTAGCGTACGCCCTTTCGCTACTGCTTTCCAGCGGGTACGACATCGACGATGCCGTGCCCCTGCTTTCCAATCTTGTCTCCCAGCCCGCAGCGGTGCAAAAAATCCACCGGCTTTCCTCCTTCATGGAGCGGGGAGAGGGCTTTTCTGCCGCCGCAAGGGAAAGCGGGCTGTTTTTGGGCATGTATGGCCGACTTGTGGGCCTGGGGGTGCAGTCCGGCACACTGGACGAGGTGATGGCCCGGCTTTCTGTCCTGTATGACGCCGAGATCGAGGAAGGGCTGTCCAGCATCCTGGGCGCTGTGGAGCCCACCATCGTCGCCGTGCTTTCCGCGATCATCGGGACGGTTCTGCTTTCCGTGATGCTGCCCTTACTGGAGATCCTTTCCGCCTTTTGAGGAGAACTGCGATGAAAAAAGGTGTTTCCCTGCCGGCAAGGGTCTTGCTCGTCGCTGCGCTGGTGTTCGCGCTGCTTTACGGTGCTGCGAGCGTCTCCCAAACCGCGGATGAACGGGGCGCTGACACGATCCGCCAGGCGGTATTGCGCGCGGCGGTGAACTGCTACGCCATCGAGGGCGCATACCCCGAAAACTTGAATTATCTGAAGAAGCATTACGGCCTGCGTTACGACGAGAGGCGTTACCTCGTCTCTTACGACGCTTTTTCCCAGAATCTGTTGCCGGACGTGTTCGTCTTTGTGCGGGGAGGTGCGGATGTTGAACGCTGAACGCGGCCGGGGGCTCGCCCGGGTGCTGATGCTGCTTTTGCTTTTGCTGTTTGCCCTTTTTGCCCTGTTGACCGCAGCATATGGCGTGCGCATGTACCGCTCCATCAGCGGCAGTTCCGACGCGAACTATGCTCTGCGCGCCAGCATCACCTATGTTTCCGGCAAAATCCGCGCTCTGGACTCCACCGGATTCCTTTCTGTTGAACAGATCGGCGGGATGGACGTTCTGGTCCTGTCCGAAATCATCGAGAGGTCGGTGTATCACACCTATATCTATGTGCATGACGGCCAGCTTTGCGAGCTGTTTACCGACGAGCACTTCCCCTTCGACCCCAGCGCGGGTATTCCGTTGGTGGAGGTGGAGCGTGTTTCCTTCGCTCTGGACGGCGGCGCTCTCAGCATAACCGCCACAGCCCCCACCGGCGAAACCCGTTTTTGCCGCACGATGTTCCGTTCCAGCACGGGAGGCGCGGCATGACCGGCGGCAGGGGAAGGCATTTGGAGGCGGGGCCCTTTTTGCTGGAGCTTTGCATCGCCATACTGGTCTTTGCTCTGGCGGCGGGCGCCATCCTCACCCTGTCCGCCGCCGCAAGGCAAAAGAGCGACGACGCTTCGGTCCTTTCTTCCGCGGTGCTGGCAGCCACCACCGCGGCGGATTACCTCCGCGCCGGAGATGAGGCGGGCTTTTGCCAGGCCTTTGGCGCAGAGCGGACGGAGGCAGGCTTTGTCGCCCGCGGCGTTCTCTGCCAGGGCGAAAAGGCGGAAACGGGCTTTCTGCTCACCGTGCAAAAAAGCGTCAACGGTTCCCTTTCTTCCTATTCTATCGACTTGACGGACGAAGGCGGAAACGGGCTTGTTTCCCTGGTGGCGGCCTGGGTGGACGGAGGTGACCCCCGATGACCCCTTGGCTCAAAAGCGCTCAAAAAAGCAAGCGCGGCCCCGCCTTGGTGACGGTGGGCGCGCCCTCGGTGCTGGTGGTGCTGGTCTGCCTTTGCCTGACTGTTCTGAGCGTGCTTTCCCTGATCGCCGCCAGGAACGAATTCACCCTTGCCAGCCGTACCGTTCAGGAGACCGCCCGGTATTACCGCGCGGACGCGGACGCTTCGGCGATCCTTGCAGAACTGTTGGACGAGTTCCAAAAAAGCGGGGCAATCCCCGCCCAAGACGGGGTAACTGTGACGCTGCCGGCTTCGCAAACCGCTGCAAGCGGCGGTTTTCCCGCGTTTTTTGCGGAATACAGCGTTCCCTGCGGGGAAAATTCCATGCTTTGCTGTTCGGTGGTGGTGTATCTTGACGGAAGTTATGATATACTTTCCTGGAAAAAGGTTTTTTCTGCGGAACAGACCTTTTTCGACGATTCCTTCAACGTCTGGAGCGGCAATTAACTGCAAAAAAAGGAGGCGGCCATGACCGCGACGGAAACCAAAACGATGCTGGTGCAACTGCTGAAACAGGCGGTGGACCTCGGCGTTTCGGATATTTTCCTGATCGCGGGCTTTCCTGTGGCTTTCAAGATCTCCGGCGCCATCATCCCCCAGAGCGAAAAGCGCCTCACCCCGGAGGAGACGGAGGCGCTGGTCTTTGGCCTGTACGAGCTTTCCGGCGCAAAGTCCGCAGAACAGTACCGCGCCACCGGGGACGACGATTTTTCCTTTTCCCTGCCCGGCGTGGGGCGATTCCGGGTTTCTGCGTATATGCAGCGCCACTCCTACGCCACCGTGATCCGCGCCGTCGCCTTCAACCTTCCGGACCCCGCCGTGTTGAACATTCCCGAATCGGTGATGGAGTTTGCCTCTTTGCAAAAGGGTCTGGTGCTGGTCACCGGTCCGGCGGGCAGCGGCAAGTCCACCACGTTATCCTGTTTGATCGACAGGATGAACCACACTTACCCTTACCACATCATCACCATCGAGGACCCCATCGAGTTCCTGTACCGGAACGACCGCTGCGTCATCAGCCAGCGGGAAGTTTCCCACGACACGGAGAGCTTCGAAAAGGCCTTAAGGTATGCGTTGCGCCAGTCGCCCAATGTCATCCTGGTGGGGGAAATGCGGGATCTTGAGACCATCTCCATCGCCATGACCGCCGCGGAAACCGGGCAGCTCATCCTGTCCACCCTGCACACCACCGGCGCCGCAAAGAGCATTGACCGGATCATCGACATCTTTCCGGACAGCCGACAGCAGCAGATCCGGGTTCAGCTCGCCATGGTGTTGCAGGCGGTCATCAGCCAGCAGCTCGTTCCCGCTGTGGACGGCGGGCTGATCCCCGCCTTCGAAATCATGGTGGCCACCCCCGCCATCCGTTCCATGATCCGGGAAAACAAAGTGCACCAGATCCACAACGTCATCGCCACCGGCGCGGCCCACGGCATGGTCACCATGGACGCAAGTCTTGTTTCGCTGTGCAAATCCGGGCAGATCACCGCCGAAACCGCGGTGGAGTACGCCATGGATCCGGACGGGATGCGCGCAAGGCTGCCGCGATGAGCGCGATTAAAAATGTATCCTGAAAGAACGCTGGCGAACCGGCTTTTTAACTTTTTTGAAGGCTCGCCCGCAGCATTTTATTTTGGAGCACTGCAATGAACACCTGTTTTATTTTGAACCCGGTCGCCGGAAAAGGCCGGTCCAAGCCGGCACTTGCAAAGGCCCGGGCAGTTTTTGACGCTGCGGGCAAAACTTACGAAGTGTTTGAAAGCCTCTGCCCCGGCCACGCCGTGGAGCTTGCCAGGGATGCGGCGCAACAGGGTTTTGACCTTGTTGTTTCCGTCGGCGGGGACGGCACGGTCTGCGAAGTCGCCCAGGGGCTCATCCATTCCCGAGCGGTGATGGGCATCATCCCGGGCGGAACGGGCAACGACTACCGCCGATGCCTGAACATTCCAAAGGACGCAACCAAGGCGGCAAAGACCCTGCTTTCCGGCAATGTCCGCACCGTGGACTGCATGCAGGTGGACGAGTTCGTGGGACTGAACATCTCCACCGTCGGGTTTGACAGCGAAGTCGTCCGCCATTCCAAGCGCTACGCCCGATTCGGAGGGCTGAGCTATCTGCTCGCCGTTTTGTATACCGTTCCGCGCTATTCCTCGCCGGACATTCGGGTGTGCATCGACGGCGAACTGTCTTTTTCCGGGCCGCGCTTCCTCGTGGCCGCGGGCAACGGCACTCATTACGGCGGCGGCATGCGGGTGCTGCCCGACTCCGACCCGGCGGACGGACTCTTGGACATCTGCATCATCGATTCCGTCCGGGTTCCGCAGGATTACTTCTCCCTTTTGCCAAAAGTCATTCGCGGGACCTATAAAAAGGCAAACAGGAGCGAGATCCACACCCTGCGTGCCCGCTCCATCACCATCCAGAGCGATTCCCCCCTGACCCTCAATCTGGACGGAACGCTGTTTGACGACAGATACAGCATTTCGATGGAAGTCATCCCCGCCGCGCTGCGCATCATTGCGGGGCTGTGACCCCCGTTCGTCCTGATTCCGCCGAACGGGAAGAACGGCCGTAAAAAGCGCCGCGATCCGGGCAAAATACCCGCAAGGCCCCAAATCCCGGGGCTTGCGGGCTTTTCAGTACCCGGTTAAAATGGTATACTATTTTATTATCAATTTTGAATATTGTTTTGAGGTGTTTTGATGGATTTTCGGACTGAACTCGCCGCTGCGCTCGCCGCTTCGGCCAATCTCCCGGCAAGCGAACTTTCCGCCATGCTGGAAACCCCGCCGAACCCCGAAATGGGGGACTATGCCCTGCCCTGTTTCAAGCTGGCCAAGGCGCTTCGCAAGGCTCCCCCTGCCATTGCCGAAATGCTGAAAAACGAATCGGCGTTCCCCGCGTTCGTGGCCAGGGTGGAAGTTGTAGGCGGTTATTTGAACTTTTTTATCGACAGGGCGGTGTTCGTCCGGGAAGCCCTGAACCCGGTGCTCTCCATGGGCGCCGCTTTTGGCTCGTCGGACGAGGGCGCAGGCCGCGCAGTCTGCATCGACTATTCCTCGATCAACATCGCAAAGCCCTTTCACATCGGGCATTTGAGCTCCACCGTCATCGGCCACGCGCTTTACAATATCTTTAGCTTCCTGGGCTACAAAGCCATCGGCATCAACCACCTGGGAGACTGGGGCACCCAGTTCGGCAAGCTGATCGTGGCTTTTCGCCGCTGGGGCAATAAGCAAGAGATCGAGCAGGGCGGCGTCCGCGCCATGCTGGAGATTTACG
>JBMNTV010000035.1:0-20141 GCA_050945915.1 Christensenellales bacterium | reverse complement strand
CGAAGGGCTGGACAGCAGCGATGAGGACATCCCCATCATCCACGCGGTGGCGCCGGAGCTGCCCGTGGATATGCCGATCTTCTGGTGTACGCCGGATGCGCAGAAGGCTGTGGACATGGGCTTTGACATGTGGGGCGGGGACATTCTGCTGGACGGCTCCATCGGCTCCCGCACGGCGGCCTTTTCCGAAAAGTACGAGGACGCCGACACCTGCGGCTACCTAAACTATTCCGACGAGCAGGTGCTGGCCTGGGTGGAGGAGGCGTTGCGCCACGACCTCGGCATATCCTTCCATTGCATCGGCGAGCTGGCGATGACCCAGGCGCTGGACGCCGTGGAACAAGCCCTCGCCAAGTATCCCGGGAAGCGGGCCAACCATCGCCTGCGGCTGGAGCACTTCGGCTTCCCCACTCAAAGGGATATTGACCGTTGCGGCGCTTTGGGCGTCAGGGTGAGCACCCAGCCCGCCTTCACCTTCCTGCGGGGCGGACCGGGAACGGTATACCGCGCCAGACTGGGAGAAAGGAGGGAGCGGGCAGGCTATCCGCTGCGCAGGCTGCTGGACGCTGGGGTCGTGCTGGGCGGCGGTTCGGATTCGGACGTCACTCCCATGGACGCGTTGCTCGGCATCCACGCGGCGGTCAACCAGCCCTATCCCGAAAACGCCGTCACCCCCTATGAGGCCGTCCGCATGTATACCATCGATGCGGCAAAGGTCTCGTTCATGGAGGACACCAAGGGCAGCCTCAAGGTGGGGAAACAGGGGGATCTGGTGGTGCTGTCCGACGATCCGATGACGGTCCATCCCAAAAAGATCAGGGACATCAAGGTGCTCGCCACCATCCACAAGGGCAAAGTGGTGTTCGAGGGCAAGTAAGTCAAAAAAAGAATCCCTCCCCGAATCATCGGGGAGGGATTTTTGTCTGGCGGCGCAGGGCTCGCCCGGAGGTGTTTTACCTGCCCCGGCGGCGGGGCTCGTACCTGCAGATGGAGGCATAGTCGCAATAATCGCAAGCACAAACGCCCTTTGCCCCATAGGGATTCGCGCCGCACTCGCCGGAAAGGATGCGCGCGATGGTGGCGGCGGCGACATGTTCCGCCGTTTGCAGGGTTTCCTCCATCCCTTCGGCGGAAAGCACCGCGCTGTTTTTTTTCGAAAGGCCGTCCTTTGTGAACTGGACGGGGATGATGTCCGACCAGCCGGTGGAACGATCGTCCATGGCCCGGGCGACCTCCTCGTCGCACAGGAGTACGCCCCTGAGCTTATACCGTTTCAGGCCGTCACTTTCCTTTTCGGCGTCCAGCACGTGGTCTGCCACCCGCAGATAAAACATCCCCGCGGGCAGACCGATTTTTGTGGCCGCCCGCAGATAGAGGGGGAGCTGAAGTTGCACACCGGCCACCAGCTCGTCCAGGGAAAAGGCTTTGTCCCCGGTTTTGTAGTCGATGACGCGGACGTAGACTGCGTTTTTACCCTGGTATGCGTCAAGCCTGTCGATCCTGCCGACGAGTTCTGCAAAGGTTCCGTCCGGCAGGCGGATTTTCACCGCCGGAAGGTCTTTGCCAAGCTCCGCCTCCTCCAGCAAGGGGAAGAACCGCCCGGACCGGATCTGGGCGAGCATGGCGAGCACGCTCCGCTGCGCTGCCCGGCGAAGGAGGGCGGCGGTGTGCATATTTTCCGACGAGGCGAAAAACCAGCCGTTGTTATGGGTTTTTTCCAGCTCATCCAGGATGCCGCAGAGCAGCGTGAGGGCCTGCTCGTCCGACAATTCGGCAAAGGAGGTCCCTTCCTCCCGGATGGCCTTGAAAAAGGCGCAAAAAGCATCGTGCAGGTAGGAGCCTTCGTCGGAAAAATGCTCGTCGAACTCCTTTTTTTCGTCCGGCCGCAGCCCGTAATCCACCAGATACGCAAAGGGGCAACGGTTGAAGGCTTCCAGCCGGGTCACGGTGCTGCCCTTCCAGGAGCCGTACAGCGCCTTTGCATCCTCCGGCGCCATGCCGGAAGCGCCAAAAAACATCCGGGTAATCGCGGCGTGCAGCCGGTCTTTGTACGCAGGGTCGCTGGCGTAATGGGCGAAGACCTGCTGAAGCCCCTCCTCGGCCGTACCGCTGTCCAAAAATACCTGCAGGCCCCTAAGAAGGGCGGCGAAGCCCTGTTCCGGGTGGGTGCATGCGATGGCGGGCTTGGGGGAATAGCGGAAAAAGCGCTGCGGAAAGAGGGCGACCAGCCTGTCCGCCGCTTCGGAGCGGGCGGCGGGCGCGCCGGACTCATCGGTTTCGCTGTAACTCAAAAAGAGGGATGCCGTTGGCCGGGAAAGCAGGGCATAGGTGATGTGCCGCTCGTGGATCGCCCGGCCGTTTTGGGAATAGAAAGCGTCGATTCCCACGGACAGGAGTTGGTCGATGTCCCCGTTGTCGATCATGCCGTCGTCCTGGACGGATTGGGGCAGCGTGCCGTCAGCAGCTCCCATCACGATCAGGTGGCGCATCTCCCTGCCGGAGGCGGTCTGGGAATCGCCGCAAGGGATGGCGTCCGCAGCGGGGGGCAGAAGGCCGATGGTGCGGGCGGCAAAGCCCTCGTCCAGCACCGAAAGGAACCTTTGGGGGCCCATCTCCCCGTCCATCAGTTCCGCGATCTGGTCGAGAAGGTCGATGACAGCGTCATAGGCCTGGGCGTTGATGGATTCCGCCTCCGCCCGGCCTAAGGCGGTCAGCCTTTCTCCGGTTTCGGACAGGCGGCCCGGAACGTCCGCCGCCATCAAGTAATCGTAAAGGCTGCGGCAACAGTCCGCAGAGGTGGTGCAGGACTTCAGCGATTCGGCAAAGGCGAGAAGCTGGGAAAGAAGGACAGAGCGCGCCTGTTCTGCGGCGGCGGCAAGGCGGGGTCGCTGGGCAACACCCCGCTCAAAGGGCTGCAAAAATGCGCCGAAGGATATGCCGAACCGGATGCAGTAATCCTGAAGGGCTTCGGCCTGCTCTGGGGGAATGGGGGAAAAGGCGTTTTTCGCGACGCGCAGCACGTCCTCCCGTCGGAAACTGTGCAAACAGGCGGAAAGGGAGGAAAGGATAAACTCCACCAGCGGATGCTGGGAAAGGGGACGGCGCTCGTCCATAAAAAGGGGCAGCCCCAGCCGCGCCATGTCCGCCCGCAGGGGGGCAGCGTCTTTTTCCGACGCGGTGACGATGTAGAGATCCCCCGGTTTTGCGCCGTTTTTCAAAAGATCCATCACCCGCTCGCAAACCGCCTGCCGTTCTTCGGAAGGGGTGGTGGCGGCACAGATCGTAATGCCCGATCCGTCCGGTTCCGGCTGATTCCCGGGGGCGAACAGCCTGCGCTCCAGGGCGCGGATGCCGGCGGGGACGCCGTCGTCCCCCCGTTTCAGGTGGATGCGCTCAAACGGGGAAAGCTCCGAAAGCTTCAAAAGCACCCGTTCTTCCAGGGCAAAAAGCTCCCGGTCCCCGTCCATCGGATCGCTCAATCGCAACGTCATGGTGACGGAGGCGCAGTTGCGGATCAGGCCGTTCAGGATGGCGAAGGTGCGCTTGTCATACAGAAAGCCGTGGGGCGAATCGAAGAACACGTGCAAGCCGCGCAAATAGTCCGACCCTTCCATCTTTTCGCAAAGCAGGCGCAACGCGTCCGCCCTGTCCATATACTTTCCCGCCATAAAGTCCAAAAGCCCTGCATAAAGGACGGAAAAATCCCGCAGCTTGCTGGCAAGCAGGCCTTCCCCCAGTTGATTGGCGGCGTTTTTCAGGTCAAAGGGCAAGATGTCTGCATTTTTAAAAAGATCGATCAGCTCTCCGGCGCGCTCGGTGAAGCCGCTGCGCACCGAAACGCCGGAAAAGAGGGTCAGCTCGCTCTTTTTCTCGTCGATGATGCGGCGCAGCGCCATCCTTCGCCCCTCTGCGGACAGGAAAAGCCGCACCCCCCCCCCTGCGGAATCCAGGACGCGCCGGGCAAGGCGGGCCATGCCCAGCACTTCGCAGTTGAAAAGGGGGCCGGAGAGCGCGTCCATCATGGCGAGCTCGCCGTCATAGGTGTTGGGTTCGGGCAGGAGCAGCAGAACCCGCTCCTTTGCTTTTGCGCGGCTGGCGGCGAGGGAAAGCAGGTACCTAGTCTTTCCCGCACAGCTTCGGCCGGTGATCACAGTCAGCATGCTTCCTCCGATGATGCATGGTTAAAATGCGCTTTCAAGGCCCGAACGGGCCATGTTTTCCTTTACCTGAGCAAACAGTTCCCCAATCCGCTCTCCTTGCAGGGGGCTGCCCGGCGGGGTGGACACATGGGCCGCGCTGACGGAAACGGCGAATGCCCCGGCTTCCGAAAGCCCGTCCTCCCGATTCAGGGCAACGAGCAGCGCCGCCAGCAATGCGTCCCCCGCGCCGGTGGTGGAACAGACTTCCACCCGCAGGCCCGGCACGAAAGCATGCGCGTCCTTTCGCACAAAGAGCGCCCCGGCTTCCCCCAGGGACAGCGCCACCAGGCCGGTGCCGGCGTCGACGATTTTTTGGCATTCCCAAAGGGCGTCTTTTGCCGTGTGGATCTCCCGTCCCACGAGCTCCGAAAGCTCGAAAAGGTTGGGCTTGACGATGTCCGGCCCGGCGAAAAGCCCTTGCCGCAGCGCGTTTTTGGACGCGTCCAGGGCAACCGTAACCCCCAGGGCTTTCAGCTCTCGCGTCCACTCCCCGTAGATCCCCTCCCAAACGCCTTTCGGCAGGCTACCGCACAGGGCGACGGTATCCCCGGCGCCAACGCGGGATGTCAGCCTTTCAAACAGCTCGTCCAGCGCGCTTTGTGGAACTTTTGGGCCGGGCTGGTTGACGTCCGTGGTGACGCCGGCATTCGGGTCGGTGATCTTGACGTTCGTCCGCGTTTCCCCCGGGGCGCGCACGAAGTCCGCGGGGATGCCCGCTTCCGAAAGCCCGGCAACCAGTGCGTCCCCAGTGCTGCCGCAGGCGATGCCAAAAGCGGCGCAGGAGGCCCCCAGATCTTTTAAGATCCGGGCGACGTTCAGGCCCTTTCCGCCCCAAACCCGGCGTAACCCGGCGGCAAGATTGACCGTTCCCGGTTGGAAGTCGGGTGCGTCTATGAAAATGTCCAGCGCGGGGTTCAGCGTTACGGTGTAAAACAAGGCGATGCCCCTTTCTTTTTGGGGTTTGTTTCTTCTATGCAACAATATAACATGCCATCTGCCCGCGGGCAAATACAACCCATCTCCCTAATCAAAAAAAGGCCCAAAGGGCCTTGCTCGAATCCTTGGTTACACCCGGCCGCCGATGCGCTCATAGGCAGCGCCCGCTTTTTTCAAAGCTGCGCCGTTTAAGCAGGCCCGGCCGTCGATGATCAGGGGTTCCCGCATGGCGGTGATGAAATCCGAAGGCGTGAGCTCCGTCACCTCCTTCCACGCGGTCATGATGATCGCCGCGTCCGCGCCCACCAGGGCTTCTTTGGCGGTCTTGAAGGATTTTGCGCCCTTGACGGCAGTTTTGACTGCGCCGTCAAAGAGCTGGACCCTGGCGCCCTCCCCCACGAGGGATTCCACCAGCTCCATGCCGGGGGAGTTTCTGGTGTCGTCGGTGTCCGGCTTGAAAGAGGCGCCAAGAACGGCAATCGTCAGCCCCCGGGTGCTGCGATAATACCTGTGCAGGGTGATGAGGGGCAGCAGTTTGTGCCGCTCGTTGGCCGCCAGTGCGCCGGAAATGACGGTCATGGGCAGGGAGTACCTGCCGGAGCAGCTCAAAAGCGCCGCGGAATCCTTGGGCAGGCAGGAGCCGCCAAAGCCCGCGCCGGTATCCATATAAGCCCTCCCGATGCGCGGGTCCATGCCCACCGCATTGGCGACGGCGCTGTACTCCACGTCCAGCGCAGAGCACAGGGAGGCGAGCTCACCAAAAAACGCCAAGCGCACGGCGAGATAGGCGTTCGCCGCCAGCTTGACCAGTTCGGCCTCCTTCCTGCGCATGGAGACGATGGGAAAGCCTTCATAAAGCCGGGAAAGAACCGCCTTTGCCCGTTCGGACCCGACGCCCAGCACCACCCTGTTGGGGGATCGCGCGTCGGCAAGCGCCCGCCCCTGGGACAGAAATTCCGGAACAAAGGCGACGGCGCACCGGTATCCCCGGGAATACAGCAGCGCGGCCAGGGCGTCTGTGGTGCCGGGGTTGACGGTGGACTTGACCGCGAGGACGCAATCCCGCCTTAACGGCGGCAGGGATTTACACAGTTCAAACAGGCCGGAGGTATCCAGCTCGCCGCCGTGGCCCGAAGGGGTGCCGGTACAGATGAACACCACGTCCGCCCAGTTCCCCAAGGGTCGATCCATCCGCTGAACAGCGGTCAGGCCGCGGGACCGGGCAGCGGAATAGGCCTCCTGCAAGCCCGGCTCAAAAAAGGGCAGTTCGCCCCGCCGGAGCCGGACGAGTTTTTCGCCATCCCGCTCGCAGAGCACCACCTCGTGGCCCCGCTCGGAAAAGACGGTGGCGATGGTCACGCCCACGTACCCTCCGCCGATGACGAACACCCTCAACAGACTCACCCCCTTAGGAGCATATGCTGTGACGGGGGCGCATATTAACAACGGGCGGCTCAGAAGCCGCCCCACAGGCTGTTATTCAGGTTGGATGAGATGATTTCGGCGGATAAAGAAAAGGAAGCGTCTGCCTCAGACCTCCCGCAGGCGCAATCCCGCGCGCTCGCAGATCAGGGTGACCGCCGGCGCCAGGATGCTGACGGTGACGGCAGCGTCAAAGAACGCGCTTTGGGAAAGGGGCAGCACGACGCCAAAAGCGCCTTCGAAGATGAAGGAGATCATGACGGCGAAGGGGATGGAGCCAAAAGCCGCCCCCAGGCGGATGCGCCGGTAAAGGAGCAGGGCGCAAAGCACCGCGGCGGCAGCCCCGCCGTAAACCCCCGGCGAAGGCAGGCTGGAACAGATGCTCATCACGCCGAACACGACGCAGCCCAAAGAAACCGCCGAAAGGACGGCAATCAGCGAGCCGGTGGCCCAGCGCATGGAAAAGGCCAGAACCAGAGCGGGAATCAACATGAAGATCGCCGCGGCAAGCCCGTCCAGCGAGGCGAGGATCACAAGGGAAAAGAGCGTTAGCCCGGCGGAAAAGGGCCGGATGGAAAGGGAGCGCAAAAAGGGCGAGGCAATGCCGGTAAAAACCCCGCAAAGAGCGCATAAAGCGATCAGGTATCCAATCGAAAAGGCGTAATCGGCGTACATATAAGAACCCCCCCCTGCCGCATGCTGGACCGTTTGAAACGGGACGCTTTTAGTTTGCGGCGCAAGAGAAGGGATATGCGAGGGGATGATTTACACTTTCAGGATGCTTTGCCTGCCAAGGCGGCTCAGGCTTGGCCCAGGCGCAGATACGCCGCCATCGCCCCGGTTCCGCCAAAGAGCTTTTTGTCCCGGCGGTAGGAGAAATAACCCTCTTCGCAGCAGGTGCATGGGCCGGCGATCTGGATGTGTTCTGGCGCGACCCCCGCTTCAAAGAGCTGGGCTGCCATGACCTTCCAAAGATCGATCAGGTGTTTTTGCCGCTTTTCGTCATAGACGGAACAGGCGATTTTTGGGAAGGCCTTTTCAAAGACGGCGAAAACGTCTCCGTCCACCTCAAAACAGTTTTTACAGATCGAAGGGCCGATGCCTGCAAGAATATCCTGCGGTTTGCAGCCGAATTCCGCCACCATGCGCAAAACCGCCTTTTGGCCGACGCGCAGGCTCGCGCCCTTCCAGCCGGCGTGCACCAGGCCGCCCGCCTTTTTGACGGGGTCAAACAAAAAAACGGGCATGCAGTCCGCGTGAAGGGTGATGAGGGTGACCTGGGGGTCAACCGTCACGAATCCGTCGCAATCGGGAAAACGCGGCGCGCCGGGAAAGCCCCAGCCCCGTTCCTGTCGCGTGGCAACCTCGATGCCGTCCCCATGGCAATAGCTGACGATGGCCGCAGAAGGCAGGGGAAAGCCCGCTGCGTTCGCAAAGCGGCGGTAGTTTTCTGAAACATTGCGCGGATCGTCCGGTCTGTTGTGGCCGAGGTTTA
This sequence comes from Christensenellales bacterium, assembly GCA_050945915.1. Classification (GTDB taxonomy): domain Bacteria; phylum Bacillota; class Clostridia; order Christensenellales; family CALWSW01; genus CALNBC01. The sequence goes on along the minus strand of JBMNTV010000035.1, from coordinate 12,089 downwards.
AGCTGTCCATCGGCGGGGGGCTGACGCCGCCATGGCGCAGCGTAAACCCGTGGTCGCAGCCCGCCTCATCCAAAAGGGGCAGGCGACAAAAGGAAATACCCCCGGCTCTGGCGAGGGTATGGCCAAAAATCACCTGTTGGTATTTGTGTTCAAAACCAGTCATTTGGATTCCTTTTCCGCAAGCAGCAGGCGCACCTCTTCCATAAACGCGTCGATGTCCTTAAACTGCCGGTAAACCGAGGCAAAGCGGACATAGGCGACGTCGTCCAGCTCTTTGAGCTGCTGCATGATGATGCCGCCGATTTTTTCGGAGGTGATCTCCTGTTCCAGCGAGTTGAAGACCTGGCGGGTCACCTCGTCCGCCACGCGCTCCACCTCGCTCGAGGGGATGGGCCGCTTTTCGCAGGCCTTGCGGATGCCGGTCAACACCTTGTTGCTGTCAAACGGTTCCCGCCGGCCGTCCTTCTTGACCACCATGATGGGGATCTCTTCGATCTTTTCATAGGTGGTGAAACGCCGGTTGCAGCTTGTGCATTCCCGCCTTCTGCGGATGGCGCTTCCCTCGTCCGTGGGGCGCGAATCGATCACCCTGCTATCGGCACAGCCGCAGTAAAGACATTTCATGGCGAATCCCCTCATGAGTTTCGGACTGCTTATCCTTCAAGCAATTCTTCTGTATTTATTAATATACCATATATTGTGTCAATTTGGCAATCGATACACGAGAAGCCCGAAAAGGTTCATGTTGGGCCAATGTCCACGAGGATGACGTCCGTGCCGAACTTGACGATTTTGCAGTACGGTATGACGCATTCCTGTTCGGATCGGACCAGGCCAAAAAACTTGCTGCGGCCGGGGACGATGATGCTCAAGATGCGCCCGTCGCTCAGCTCGATGCAAAGATCCTCGATGTGCCCGAGCTTTCGCCCGTCGCACACGTTGACGACTTCTTTGGAACACAGCTCATCAAAGGTCATTTTCATTTTCTGCGCTCCCCCCTTATGCAACAAGTTATGCATTTTTGCCCTTTTTGTTTCCGTTTACCCATTGTGCCATGGAAAGGGCGATCAAAAAGGCGCCAAAGAGCTTGCGAAGCAACTCCTGGGGCGCGATCAGCGCAAGGACGAGCCCTGCGACAGCGCCCAGGAATCCCCAGGGCAAAACGGGCAGCACCAGATGCCAGATGGTGCGCTTTTTTTGCCAGTGGAGCAACAGCGCGACGGAGGCGGCGGGGAGGTAGGCGAGGAAGTTGATGGTCTGGGCGTCTTTTTGGGGGGTGCCAAGAAGCAGGGTCAAGAGCGGAATCAGCACCGATCCGCCGCCCATGCCCGCGCCGGAAACGATGCCGGAAGCAAAGCCGATCAGAAGATAGCTCAAAACAGCATTCTGACGCCGGCATAAAACATCAGCGCGCAAAAGGCGCGGTTCAGCCAGGCGTTTTTAATCTTTCCCAACAGCCAGGCGCCGACGGCGCCCCCCGCTGTCGCCCCTGCGGCGGCGGGAAACCAGCCTTCCGGAAACCCGGTTCCAAGGACGTAACCCGCTGCGGAAAGGACGGAAAGCGGCAGGATGAATCCCAGGGCCGTCGCCTGGGCTTTTTGCTGATCCAAGCCCTGCGCCTTCAGGGCGGGGACGGCAATCAAACCGCCGCCGGAGGCGAAAAGGCCGTTGATCAGCCCTGCCGAAAGGCCGAAAAAAACCTTTCCCCAGGGAGAGGAAAGGGCTTTCTTGATTTTGCTTCCTGCGTTCATTGAGCGAGCCCCTTTCTTGCCCTAGGGTTCCCCCAAAACGACGGGACTATATGCCGAGTACGGCCTTGATGCCGATCAGGATCAGCACAACGCCCCCCGCGATTTCCGCGTTCTTGCCAAAGCGGTCGCCCAAGCGCCTTCCCAGCAGCATGGCGAGAAGGGAGCAGCAAAACGTGGTCACCGCGATCACCGGGGCGGCGAGGGCGAGGTTCACAGCCATCGCAAAGAAGCTGACGCCCACGGCAAAGGCGTCGATGCTGGTGGCGATGGACTGGAGAAGCAAACTGCGGAGGGTCAGCTTGTCTGCGCATTTGCCGCACTTGTCCTCCTGCGCGCCCTTGATCATATTCGCGCCGATAAAAACCAGAATCACCAAGGTGACGGCTCCGGAATAGCGGGACAAGAAGTCGGAAAAAAGGCCGCCGAGAAAGAAGCCCAAAACCGGCATCAGCCCCTGAAAAAAGCCGAAGGAAAGGGGCAATGCCAGTCGCAACGCCCTGGGGGTTTCCCGATAGGCCATGGAACTGCACAAAGCGACCGCCGCTGCATCCATCGAAAGACCCAGCCCCACGGCGATGATTTCCCAAATTGACATGATGCTCCTTTGGCTGGCACATAAAAAAAGACCAAAGACGCAAAGCATGCGTCAAAAGTCTCGTCCCAGTCAGTTCATGGTGAAAGGCGCGTGCCCACCGGCGATGCCGGAGCGTGTTGAGCTACGCGAAGGCCCAAAGGCCTGTGACTACTCCCTCTTAACGCATCTAAAATATCACGCCCGGGAAGGGATTGTCAAGAGCGGGTGCCGAAAGCTGCTCGCTCTGGCGGATGTGGAGGGCGGACAGGCGGATTCGGAGCAGGTGACTGCATCAATCAAATTCGGCTTTTGGATGCCTTTGCATCCGATGCTGCAATTGCTATGAATGGGGAGCAGGGAAAAGGCTCGGTTTTTCCGTTTCTTCGATTGTGAACTCACGCCTTGATTCTGTGCTCCCGTTGCGCCGAAAGTTAACCCGCGCCAGGGGCATGCCCATAGCACGGGCCAGATGCGCAAAGCCCCGCAATGGTACGGGGCTTTGATGCGTCATATGCCTTTTCTGATGGCCAGAGGAAGGGTCCCTTTCGGCCCTTAATCCTCCTCTTCCTCCTCGGGAAGTTCGGCGTTATGATAGACGTTTTGCACGTCGTCATTGTCCTCAAGATTGTCGATCAGGCGCTGAACCTTTGCCGCGTCTTCCGGGTCGGTGATGGAAACGGTGTTTTGCGGCACCATGTCCACTTCTGCAGAAATGAACTCATAGCCAGCGGCTTCCAGGGCTTCACGCACCGCGGAAAAATCCTCCGGCGCGGTGAAGATCTCAAACGCGTCGTCCTGGGCGACGAAATCCTCCGCTCCGGCGTCCAGCGCGGCCATCATGACCTCGTCTTCATCCATGGAGTCGGTGCGCTCGATGACGATGACGCCCTTTCTGTCAAACATCCAGCCGACGCAGCCGGTGCTCCCAAGTCCGTTGCCGAACTTATCAAACAGGTGGCGAACGTCCGATGCGGTGCGGTTGCGGTTGTCCGTCAACGCTTCGACGATGACCGCCACGCCGCAGGGGCCGTAGCCTTCATAGGTGATGTTTTCGTAATTGTCCGCGTTGGTGTCGCCCGCAGCCCGCTTGATGGAACGGTTGATGTTGTCGTTCGGCATGTTGGCTGCCTTGGCCTTGGCGATGGCGTCCCTCAACTTGGAGTTGGTGGCCGGATCCGGCCCGCCGCCCTGCTTGACAGCCATGACCAGCTCGCGGCCGATCTTGGTAAAAATCTTGCCCCTTGCGGCGTCGGTCTTCGCTTTTTTGTTTTTGATGTTTGCCCACTTGGAATGGCCGGCCATTGTGATGATCCTCCTAAGAACCGATATAATAAACGTTACAGAACGAAAAATCCCACGAAATCATAACACACATCCAGGCATGAAGCAAGGGCGGCCCCCGTCAGCGGCCTGCGCTCTGCCCCCGGACGATCGCTTCCGCCAGCCTCGTGCCGGAGCGCAGGGTCAACTCGCCGCGCTGTTCCCGCCAGCGGGCGCACGCTTCCGAAACCATGGAATAATCCACGACGGTGCTGCTTCTGCGGATCTCCTCCCGCACGTGGCGCTCGAAATCCTCGGGGCTTAGCATATCGAACCCGATTTCCAGCCCAAAGACCGAGGAGTCGGGGGGCGCGTTGCTGGAAGTGGCGTAAATCAGGGCGTTCCCCGAATGAAGCTGGGACTTAACCGCTGATTTGAGCCTTCTGTATTCCCGTTCGGAGAGGGAAAGGTCGTCAAAAAAGGCGATGAAGCGGAAGGGCTGCTCCTGAAGCATGCGCAACGTGTTCATGCAGGAGGCAAAATCCCTTCTTGCCATGAACATCAGCCGGATTTCCGGCAATTCCTTGGCCAACGCCAGAACGAGGCTGGACTTGCCCATGCCGCCCGGGCCGTAGAGCAGGGCGTGTTCCCCCTTACCGGTGTGCAGAAAGCGAAGGGTGTTGGCATAAAGCCGTTCCTTCTGGCCGTTGCTGACGGTGATCTCGTCCCAGACCGGGGCATCGTGCAACTCCATGCCGATGATGCCTTCGTCCGTGTCCGCGAAAATGCGATAGCGCAAGAACTCCCCGCAGCCGAACTGCCTGTGGAAATCGTACAGGGGTTTCACCAGGCGGCCCCAGTCCTCCTCCGCCAAAAACAAGCGGTAAATCACGGCCAGCCCGTCGTCCGCCACATAGATGATCCGTTCGCCGGGATCGCTGTATTCCCAGCGGACCCAGCTGGAAAGCTCCAGTTTATCCGGAAGCTTTGCGGCTGCCGCGGGCTCCGGCGTGCGGGCGCGGAGCTTGTCCTTTTGGAAAAAGCCGCCCCCCCAGGCAGAGGAGGCCATGCGGGAGATGTGCTCCTCGTTGCTGTAACGCCTTGTTTCCGCCGTGCGGGCGGGCTGGGATTTGCGCAGGTTGCCGATCCAGTCCATCAGGGTGGAGCAGGTGAGGCCGAAGAGCTCCTGCAGGATGCGCAAATCCTTTTCCATGGCCAGCATCACCGGCGGGTCTTCGTGCCCTGCGGCGGCCATCAGCGAAAACCGGTTGGAGGACTCAAGAATTTCGGAAAACAGAAAGTCCTTGAAGATGTCCCCGGTGACCCTTCTGGTGGGCTGATCGAGAAGCGCCGCCGTCATGGAATGGTACCTGCCTGCTGCAGAGGTGGCGTCCCCCGCGGCGACGGCGTCGCAAAGTTCGACGAGCTTCGTCGCGGGCTCGGTGCGCAAAAGCGTCCGAAGCACCGTCAGCCTGTTCAAAAGAAAGGTGATTCGCCGGGCGCTTTCGGCCGGGGAAGGGGTGGTCTCTTTCATGGTATCCTCCGGTCAGTTGCAAAACATCATCTCGCCGTAGCTGGGCAGCGGCCAGTATTCTTTATCCACCATCATCTCAAGCTCGTCGGCGCATTTGCGCACCCGCGCCATGGCGGGCTTGATGATATCCTCCACATACCGTGCGGCATCCCTTGCGCTGCAGTTTTTGCCGCAGTATTCCTTCTGGGCTTTGTCCAGCGCGTCCACGGCGTCCTTGAACTGGCGGATCCCTTGGCAGAGGTTCGCAAGCAATTCACAATGCACCGAATCGTCGCACCCGGAGGCCTTGACCGCCGCAGCGGTCTCCGCCAGCACCTTGGAATAGCGGATGCAGGCGGGCAGGATCTTCTGGCGGGACATTTTGAGCATGGTGGTGGCTTCGATGAAGCCGTGCTTCGAATAACTCATCAGGGCGATTTCCTTGCGGGCGGCAAGCTCCGTTTGAGAAAGCACGCCCCGGCGGGTAAATACGTCCACCAGCTCCGGCGCGGTCATCATCTCGATGGCGGAAACGGTGCTGTCGATGCAGGGTAATCCTCTGCGCTTCGCCTCCTCCCGCCACTCGGCGGTGTAATTGTCCCCGTTGAACAGGATGCGGCGGCTCTTGATCGCCAGATCGGCGAGGATGTCCTTCAGGCTCTCGCCCGCCTCCATCCTGTCCGCGATGCGCATCAGCTGCTCCGCCACGATGGTGTTCAGCACCGTGTTGGGGAATCCCAAAGACTGGGAGGACCCCACCATGCGGAACTCGAACTTGTTGCCAGTGAAGGCGAAGGGAGAGGTGCGGTTGCGGTCGGAAGTGTCCCGAAGCAGCATGGGCAGCGTGGAGACGCCTATGGTCATCTTCTTCTTTTTTGCCAGCGATCCGGTCTGCTTTTCGGCGAGATGGTCCACCAAAGCGCAAAGATCCGATCCGATATACACCGAAATCACCGTCGGCGGCGCTTCGTTGCCGCCCAAGCGGTAGGAGTTGGCCAAAGAGGCGCAACTCATGCGCAGCGCCGGGGCGTATTCGTTCACAGCGGCGATGACCGCCATGAAGAACGTGTTGAAAACGTCCGCATCCTCCGGCCGTTTCGCCGGCTTTAAGAGATTTCTGCCCGTATCCGTCATCAGGGACCAATTGTCGTGCTTGCCGGAGCCGTTGACGTGGTCAAAGGGCTTTTCGTGCAGCAGGCAGGCGAAGCCGTGCCGGTCCGCCACTTTGCGCAACATCTCCATGATGATCTGATTGTGGTCGGCGGCGATGTTCGCGGTGGCGTAAACCGGGGCGAGCTCGTACTGGGCGGGAGCGGCCTCGTAATGTTGGGTCTTTGCGATGACGCCCAGCTTCCAAAGCTCCTCGTTCAGCTCCGCCATGAACTTCGCCACCCGGGCGCTCATGCTGGAGTAATACTGGTCCTCCAGCTCCTGCCCTTTGGCGGGGGGCGCGCCAAAAAGGGTGCGGCCGGTATAGATCAGGTCCTTCCTCCGGCAGTACATGGACTTGTCGATCAAAAAATACTCCTGTTCGCCGCCGACGCAGGGGACCACCTTTTTTGCGTTGACCCCCAGCAGGCGCAGCACCCGTACAGCCTGGCGGTCCAAAGTCTCCATCGAGCGCAGAAGGGGGGTTTTTTCGTCCAGCGCTTCTCCGGAATAGGAGCAAAAGGCGGTGGGGATGCACAAGGTGGCAACGTCCCCGTCCTTTCGCACAAAGGGCGGGCTGGTGCAGTCCCAGGTGGTGTAGCCCCTGGCCTCAAAGGTGGCGCGCAGGCCCCCGGAGGGGAAGCTGGAAGCGTCCGCCTCGCCCCGGATCAGCTTTTTGCCGTCAAAATCCAGTATGACCTTTCCCGGCTCCTTGCCGGGGGAAAGAAAGGCGTCGTGCTTTTCAGCGGTCTGGCCTGTCATGGGCTGGAACCAGTGGGTGTAATGGGTGGCCCCCAGGCTGACGGCCCATTCGCGCATTGCCGCCGCAACCTGATCGGCCAGCCCGATGGTCAAAGGCGCGCCCTCGTCGATGGTGCGGCGAAGGGCGGCATAGGCCTCCGCGGAAAGATAGGTGCGCATGGCGGAATCGGTAAACACGTTTTCCGCGAAATATTCGGTGACGTAAGGTTTCATGGCAGCTCCACATTATCTTAGAATCATGTTATTTTAACATGTTGTGATAAACTGCACAATGCCCGCAAAGGGGATTTGCGGGCATTCACAGCAGCAGGTTGAACAGCGAAGAAAGACCGTCGCGGCCGAATCGTTGCGGGGCAAAAAGCGTTTTCCCGCGCAGCGGGCGTTTTTTTGCTGGCCAGCTTGAGTCCGCCGCGGGTCTTGTACCTGAAGAAAAAGGGAAAAGCGGCTACGGAAGTCGCGCCACTGCCACATCCCGAAGAACGGCCTGCTCCACCCAGTGGGTCAGGTCGTTCGCCCAATCCTCCTGCGCTGGCGCAAAACCCGCCTTTTCCAGGGCGGAAATCACGTCATTTTTCTTCAATGTATAGGAGTTGAAGCTCAGGGCGATGGCGCCGCCCGCCTTTAGGACCTCTTTCCACCTGGGCAGCAGCCGGTGCAGCATGGCCAGCGTGTCCGAGCCCTTTTTGCTGACGTCGTTTTTATGCTGCACGCCGTAGGGTAGATCGGCGACGATGACGTCCGCCGGGGTCTTTTTGAAAAAGAAGGGCGCGTTGCCCGAATCGCCCCGGGCGAATTTGAGCAGTTGCACGTCCCCGGCTTTGTAGCGTTCCGCCAACTCGGCGGTTTCAAAGGCGTGGATTTCCCCGCCGGGCCTGCCCCGCACCGTGGCGGAAGATTTTTGGTAATGGTGCCTGAAATGGCCGTTCCGCAAATATGCCTTGACGAAGCTCACCGCCTCGGCCACCTCTTTGGCGTCCAACTCGATGCCCAAAGCGTCGTACCCTGCGGAAAGGGCGCAAAACAGGGTGGTACCCTTGCCGCAAAGGGGGTCCAGGACGGTCAGCTGCCCCTCAAAATCCGCGCCTTTCGTGGAAAAGACCGCAAGGTTGAGGAGAAACCTCGTGAAGATTTCATTGGTCTTGCCCTTGTATTTCAAAATGGCGGGCATATCGAAGAAGGCGCTGCGGGAAAACCCAGCCATCTGCGGGGTCAGGGCCTCGCCCTCCTGGGAAAAAAGGGCGAGCAGGGAGGAAGCCCGCAGCAAAGCGGCCTTCTGGCGGTCCGTCAGCGCCGCTTGGACGGTAAAAAGCGGCAGCCCGCCGACGGTTTCCAACACAAAAGGAGCGTCGATTCCCGTCGCCGAAGCGATGCAGGCGAGTTCTTTGGCGCAGAGCCTTTTCAGCTCCGCATCGTAGCGCGCGTTGGGGTGGGGAGCAGGCAAAAGGGCGTATTTCATGGGGCTCCTTTCGGGGTTGTGCAGGCATAGACCCCGTGGTATGATTTTCCATGGGCAGTCGCGCAAGAAGCGACGCCACATACTATAATGTAGCGCATCTTAGGCAAAAAATAAAGTCCGAAAGGAATGCCGATGAACAAGACCATCATCCTGACCGGCGGGGGGACCGCCGGTCATGTCGCGCCCAATCTGGCGCTGATACCGCCCCTTGTGGAACGGGGTTACGAAATCCATTATCTGGGGGAAAAGGGCGGGTTTGAAGAACAGCTCACGAAGAATCAGCCCGTCACCTTCCACCCCATCCGCGCCGGCAAGCTGCGGCGCTACTTTTCGCTGAAGAATTTTACCGACCCTTTTCGCGTGATCGCCGGCTATTTTGACGCGAAAAAGGTGATCCGCAGGATCAAGCCGGACGCGGTGTTTTCCAAGGGCGGTTTTGTCACCGTGCCCGTCTGCGCTGCGGGGAAGCGTTGCGGTGTGCCCGTCGTCATTCACGAATCGGATTACACCCCCGGCCTGGCCAATCGGCTGGGCATGCGCTTTGCCAAAAAAGTGCTGGTCACCTTTGAGGATACCCTTGCCCACACCAGGGGCAAGGGCATCTTCACCGGAACGCCCATCCGGCCCGCCGTGTTTTCCGGCAGGAGGGAGCGGGGCCTTGCCTTCCTGGGCTTTTCCGGCGAAAGACCTGTCCTTCTGGTGATGGGGGGCAGCCAGGGCGCCAGCGCGCTGAACGACGCCGTCCGTTCCGCCCTGCCGAAGCTGTTGGAGAGGTTTGATATCGCGCATCTTTGCGGCAGGGGCAAGCTGGACGAGAGCCTGGAAAACCAGAAGGGTTACCGCCAGTTTGAGTATCTGAACGACGAGTTGCCGGATGTTTTCGCCGCGGCGGACATTGCCCTCTCCCGCGCGGGGGCGAACTCGATCTTCGAATTCCTCGCCCTGTCTTTGCCTGCGCTGCTCGTTCCCCTGCCGCTGTCCCAGAGCCGGGGGGACCAGATCCAAAACGCCGATTACTTCAAAAAGCGCGGCTATGCGGAGGTGCTTTTCCAGGAAAACATGACGGAAGAGACCCTTACTTCAGCGCTGTTCCGGCTTTATGAGCAAAGGGAAACATACAGGGCAACGATGGACGCGGAGCCGAACAAAAACGGTCTGGAAGCGGTGCTGAAGCACATCGTCACCGCGGCGGAGGGGCGCTGATGGAAAGAAAGTCCGGCAGGATCCGCCCGGCCATCGACAAGGAGTCGCTGGACACAGCCTGGGCGCGGGTGTTTTCGGAGGATGCCCAAAGCGCCCTTTCGGAGCTTTGCGCACAAGCGAAGGACGCCAGGGTGCAGGAGTACTTGAACGCCAAACCCAAACGGCCAAAACTTCGCACCCTGCTAACCCACGAAAAGCCCAAGGTTCGGAAAAACGCCGCAAGGCTGTTGGGCGAACTCTATCTGCCCGGCGACCTGGAAGCGTTGAAAAACGCCCTGTTTGCCGAGGAGACGCGGTTCGTTCTGCCCTCCATCGTGCTGGCTTTGGGCAACGCGGGGGAAGCGGCGGCACAGAACCTTTCCCAGTTCGCAAAAAACCTGCCTCCTGTGAATCGGCCGGAGGACGAAAAGCACCACGCCCAGTTGCAGGAAGCCCTTTTTGCCGCCCGTTCCCGCTGCGAAAAGCAGCAGCCCCGGGAGTTCACCGGATTAAAAGCCCCGGCAGAGGTGGTTTTCACGGTTCAGCCCGGCTGTGAGAAGCTGCTCGTGGACGAGGCGCAGGAAAAGGGCATCTGCCTGAAGCGAACGCCCCTGGGCCATGTTGCCCGGGTAACGGACTACCCCGAGCTTTTTGTCCTGCGCACCTTCGAGGAAGCGCTGTTCCCCCTGGGGGCGATTGCCGCGCCCCGGGAAGCGAGCAGGCAGGGCCTTGCGGAATGGGCTGGCGCTGCCCGGCCGGCGGCGATCAAATTTCTTCGGCTGCTTTCCTCCTGCCTGAGCGGCGGACAAGCCTATCCTTACAGGATCGAGCTGCGCGGAGAGGTGGGGGACCGAAAAGCCCTCATTTCCGCCCTTGTCGCGGTGCTGGGGGAAACCGGCGGGCTGATCAATGCCCCTTCGGGGTACGACGCGGAGTTCAGGGTGGTGTGCCAAAAGGGGAAGGCGCAGCTTTTTGCCAAGCTGTACGTCCCCCAGGACCCGCGCTTTGCATACAGAAAGGGCGCGGTCAGCGCCTCCATCCACCCGGTGAACGCCGCCGCGCTGATGCGCTTCGCCCTGCCTCACCTCAAAGAAGGGGCAAGGGTCATCGACCCCTGCTGCGGCAGCGGAACGTTGCTCATCGAGCGCGTAAAGCTCGGCCTGCCCGTTGCCGACCTTTTGGGGGTGGACATCGACGGCGCGGCGTTGGACATTGCCCGGAAAAACGCGGAAGCGGCGGGGGTTAGCGCGGGCTTCGTGCGGGCGGATTCCACCCGGTTTGTGCCGAAGCAGCCCTTTGACGAGCTGTTCGCCAACCTGCCCTTTGGAACCCGGGTGGGAACGGCAAAAAAGAACGCCGTTTTTTACCGGGGGCTGATACAGCAGTTGGACAGGCTCCTTTCGCCAGACGGCGTCGCCGTCTTTTACACCACCCAGTTCGTCCCCCTTTCCCGCTTGCTTGCGGGCGCGAACTATCAAGTGGTGGATACGATTCGGTTCGAAGCGGGCGGGCTTTCGCCCTTCGGCATCATCGCAAAACGGAAACAGTCAAAGTAAAAAGCGCCAAAGCGAGGCTGCTCTGACGCCCTTCAGGACCCGGAACCGGGTCCTTTTTGTTTTATAGCACATCGGAAAAATACGTTTCAAACAACCTGTCCGCCTCGGCCTTCACGTCCGCCCGGAATCGGTTGTAACGCTCCAAGAGCTCTTTGCCCTTGCGCGTCAGCATGCTTTTCCCGCCGCCGGGGCCGCCCTGGCGGCGTTCCACCAAAGCGTAACCCAACTGCTCCTCGGTGGCGTTCAGGGTGTTCCAACCGGAGCTGTAGGAAAGCTGCATCCGCTGGCAGGCTTTGCGGACGGAGGCGGTCTCGTCGATCAGCTCGAGCAGCATGGCGGTGCGAGCGTCAAAAAACGGCTTTTCCTTAGACAGCGAAACCTCCGCCTCCGGGCGAATGAGCTGGCTATTGTGGTACTCCAGCAGGGCGCGGTAGTCCTCCGGCGTGTCGGCGTCGTGGAGGATGCCCTGGTCTTCCACGGAAATGTCCCGAATCGCCGTGCCGCAGCGGGAAAGCGCGCCCGCCATCCCGTGCTCCCCGGAATCCGCCAGTACTTTGGCGATGACCGAAGCGGACAGGAGGATCGGATGCCCCCGCTGGTTGTGATAAACGGGGCAGGCGAGCTCCGCGCCGGAACGCAGCAGGCGAAGGACGGTGTCCGCGGTAAAAAGCGGGATGTCCACCGGCGTGAAAAACACCCGATCGCACTTGTCCGCCAAATACCTGAGGCCGATCCGCGCAGAGTCGAACATCTGGGTGGCCCAGTACTGTTCGTTTCGCAGGAAAATGACCCCGCATTTGGCGAGGTGGTGCTCCAAAATGTCGGCGTTGTATCCGGTGACCACCACGATGCGCTTCACCCCGGCTTGCTGAAAGGTCGCGATGAT
>JBMNTV010000034.1:0-20557 GCA_050945915.1 Christensenellales bacterium | reverse complement strand
TCCAGAACCGCCCCCGCAAAGGCGGACGAGCTATCCAGCTATTGAGGAAGGTTCCCCGCCGGCAAACCGGCCAAAGGAGCGCCCGGTCAAAATGGCAGGGAGATACACGCGGCGCAACTTGCGCCCCGGTCGCGTTCCCGAAAGGGAAACTCCTTATACTTTTGTATGATTTTAGCAAATAAGGTTTGCCCTTTCAACGCATCCGAGCATTCTTTCACACCCTATCAAAAAGCCGGAACGCCCTGCCGTAATTTGGCAAAGGCTTCCGGCGATCCTTTTTTGGCACTGGATCAGTCCCCGACGCCGTCTGGAGCAGGGGTCAAGGTGGGCGCTACCAGGCCGTTCGGCAGGGTAAAACTCGGTTTGGGCTCTTCTTCGGTTTTTGCGCAGCCGCTCAAAGCAAAAAGGGCAAGAACAGCAGCCAGCAAAAAAGCCCCGCATTTCATGATCGTTTTCATGGTTCCTCCCAAATTCGTGAATTTCCCTGATTTCGGCGGGGCAGCTTGGTTGCTCCGCCCGCTCGGCGGGCGGCCCCGCCGGATGCACGCCGTCACAGATGGACGGTGTTTCCATATTATACTACCCCGATCTGTTTTTGAAAAGTAGCCGGTTGCATGCGGGCTGTTCCCATGCTATGATGTTTCATAACAAAAACGCTGGAAAGGGCGGACATGAAACGGACTCCCCTTGCAGAACGAACTTTGCCGAATTACACCCGCGGCGAAGAAATCTTCAACATGGTTTCCCACACCATCGGCGGCACATTTGCTTTTTTCGTCATCCTGGCCTGCGCCATCGTGGCGGCCGGCAGGGGCAACACCTGGGGCGTTGCCACCGGGGTGGTGTACGGCTTTTCCATGCTGGCGCTCTATACCATGTCCAGCATTTACCACGGCCTGCATCCAACAAAGGCACAAACCGCCAAAAAGGTCCTGCAGGTCATCGACCATTGCACGATCTATCTGCTGATCGCCGGGACATATACCCCGGTTTTGCTGGTCAGTATCCGAAACAGCGATCCCCTGCTCGCCTGGACGATGTTTGGCGCCATCTGGGCCGCCGCTGCCCTGGGCATCACCCTGACGGCGATTGACTTGAAGCGGTTCCGGGTTTTCTCCATGGCGTGCTATATCGGCACCGGCTGGATGATCGTGGCTGTGCTGCCCCGGGTGCTGCACATCCTGCCCCGCCCCGCCTTTGCGCTGCTGCTGGCGGGGGGCATCGCCTATACCCTGGGAGCGGTATTTTACGGCATCGGCAGTAAAAAGAAATACATGCACTGCGCGTTTCACGTTTTTGTGCTGCTGGGCAGTATTTTGCACTTTATCTGCATCATCAACTACGTCATGTAGCCTGCTTCATGCAAACCGCCGCTTTTGAATCGCATGGCCGGAAGAGCGTTCGCGCCCTCCGGTTTTATTTTGTGAAGGCTGTGGTTCCGTTGGACAAGGGTTCTAACCATTTGGTATAATATGGTATCCGCATTCACTTCCCCGGGATCCAACAAGCCCCAAAGCTTATTAATCGCGATGGGCCAATTTGCGACTTTGCAAACCGGCCTGCCCATTTGCGGTTCCAAAAAGGCCGCAAGGGTTAAAGCAAGCTCTCACGGTTCTCACTTTATCGATTGAGGAGGAACGAGCATGGCATTTTGCACTTCCTGCGGCGCACAGATGGAAGAAACCGCCCGCTTTTGCACTTCCTGCGGCGCGCTTGCCGGCCAGACCGGCCCTGCCCCCGAGCCGGAGCCCGAATCCGGCCGCCTGCCTTCTTCTGAGGAACACAACCGCAACGACGAGGTAATCCCTGAACCCCAGCCCCTCACCGCCGCCGAAACGATGGACGACGCCGAAGACGACGTTGAACCGCCCTTTTCCCCCGATCCTTCCTTTCAGGACAGGGCAAGCGCCGTGAAGAGTCCTCTCCAGGAAGGCTTCCGGGAGCCGGCGTCCTTCAAGCAATCTCCCCCGGAACCCAGGATGGCACCGCAAAACGGATACGCTGCCACCATTTCCATGGCGGGATTCTTCTGGACGCTGTTCCTGTTCTGCATCCCCGTCGTGGGCCATGTCGTCGCGGGCATCTGGGCGCTGGGGGCTTCCAGGAACCCAAACAGGCGCAACCTTTCCAAGGCGTACCTTTTGCTCTCCCTCATCACCCTGGTTGTCGCCGCCGCCGCATACCTGCTTTTGAAGCTGTTTCCCAATGAACTCCTGGGATGGCTGCCCCAGGATGTACAGTATTACCTCCGGTCACTCTTGTTCCTTTGGTAACAGATTGTGTCACAAATCGCCAATATAATTCCAATAACCCCCGCATTTTCGGCAAAATATGGGGGTTATTCTGCTCAAGGACACAAATTCGGTCACAAAAAATGCTTAATTTGACTGATTTTATGGCAAAACTTGACAGGCAAAGGCCTTCGAATTATCATGACATTGGATAGATACACTATCCCCACGATAAAGGCAAAACCCGGGAAATCGGGCGGCGCAAAGCTACAGGGCCTAAAGGCGAATGCCAATGGCAGCCAGCTGCCGTATGTCAAAATCCCAGGGGCGCAGCGCATCTTCTGCTGCACGTCTGGAAGGGCATCAGCAGCCGGGCAAATGAAGACTGGCTGTTTTCATTTGCCATCGTGGACGGAAGGAATCCCATTTCATCACGACGCATTCTAGGAGGGAGCAACCATGAAAAAAAGGAACATCGTCTGCATTCTGCTGAGCGTCATCTTCCTGATGGCCGCGATTCCGTCCGTCGCCTTCGCTGACGGACGCAATGTGTCCTTCTCCATCGGTAGCATCGGAACAAGTATCAGTTTCTCCTCCGCGCAAAACTTCGCCAAAGAGCTCAAGCTCCGCACCATGGTGCTTGCCGCAAACATCCAGATCTACGCCCTGATCAAGATCGCCCAGGCAACGCCCTATGACGATGTCGCCTGGCTCTTAAGCATGGTGGACAACGTCACCAAGCCGGTATTCGCCTATGCCGCGTCCATCGGGGCGACGGTGATCTGCGAATACGAGCGGCACTGGATTGACGGCAGGTGGGTGCTCGTCGATCCTTTGAAGGTCATCAATATTTGATTTGCCACCTCATCATTCGGCCGATGCTACCATGTTCGAAGGGAGGGAGCGCCCTTGATCAGCAAAGCCGAAGTACTCTATCCGCTCATCAATGAGCTGGCCGCCGAGATCTCCCGTATTCCCGGCGTCGCAAAGATCATGCTGTTCGGCTCGTATGCCAAGGGCACGCAAACCCCCGAGAGCGACATAGACATTGCCGTCTTCTTCGATTTGGACAAGACCTGTTTCCTCAACGAGTACCGCGCACTTTCCAAGCTTTGTTGTTCATTCACCCAGGATGTACAGATTCAGGCGTTCGGTCTGTATGAGCTTGATGACCCGAGCGGCATCGTGGAAGAGATTGTGGCTTTCGGCATCGAGCTGCCTATCGATCAGTCACTTAGGAGAACGCGCGTATGGAAGGAGTATTCATCAACAGTTCCGAAACAGGCAATCCCGAAGCTGGCATAGATACCATCCGGCTTCGCCTTCTCGCCAAACGGGACGACATTGAAATCATGGCCCAGACCGTGCTTCCCAACGCGGTCTTCTGGGTTACCCCGGCCGAAGACCTTGATACTCTCGAATTCTTTTTTGTCTATGACGGAAGCGTCGAGCTTGCCGTGGACGGAGAGATCAAGGTCCTCCTTCCTGGCGATTCGTTCTATGTCAACGGATTGAAAGAGGATCTCCTGCTCAAGACCGAGCAGGAAACCCACATCCTGTATATAACGAACCGGCCGGTCTTCGATTCCCTTTTCGGTTTCCAGGACGACTTGACCCGCCTTTTGATGCGCATCAACGACAAGGACCACTACACGTTCAACCACAGCAAGAACGTCCTGCGCTACTCGGTCAGGCTGTTTGAGCTTTTGAAGGACGAGTGCTCCGGCGTTTCGGTGGACGACATGGCTGTCGCCGCACTGTTCCACGACGTTGGAAAGTGCTTCATCCCCGACGAAATATTAAAAAAGAGCGACGCCCTGCTCCCCAGCGAATACCGCTACATCATGCGGCATCCGATAGACAGCGCGCGGCTCCTTCGGACCAATTTCGGCGAGCGCATCGCCGAGATCGCCCAGAACCATCACGAGCGTCTGGACGGCAGCGGTTACCCCATGGGTCTGACTGCCGACGAAATCAGTTTCGAGGCAAAGATCGTTGCTGTCGCTGATGTCTTCGACGCCATGATCTCCGATCGGGGCTACAATGTTCCCAAATCCCCCCGTGAAGCCGCCCAGGAGCTCTGCAAACTGACCCATCTTTTCAACGAACGCGTTACGTCCGCTCTGTTGACCCTGGCAACGAGTGAAGAGCTGGATTTTGTTGGAGGTGCCTAGGATTGAACAAGATCGAAAAATACTCTTACTGGCTGATGCTCTCGAATTACGATTTGGAGACCATCGAAACGCTGATTGCGGGAAAACGCTGGGTATACGTCACGTTTCTTTGCCAGCAGGCGATTGAGCGCCAGTTGAAGGGAATGTACGTCTATTATATGGACGCCGAGGCACCAAAGACCCACAACGTGACCTTCCTCTTTAACAAGATCACAAAGAGCCCGGCCTTTTCCAGTATCGAAGCGTCCCCCGAATTCAGAAGCCGGCGGGACGAATGCGAGGATTTTTTGGTGGACGTGATGTTTTACTACATGTCCGACTACCCGTTTTCCTATAAGAACATCACCGCCCGCTTTGTGGACGAACCCGTCGCCCTGGAGCTTTACGAAAAGGCGAAGGACTTCATCTTCTGGCTCCGGTCCTTCCAGCCCCCGGTGGAAATCCCCAAGGAGCTTTCGGCGATCTGAGCATTCCGCCCCTGAAAAACACAGACTGCTTTTCACGACAATAGCAATCCCCGGGAAACCGGGCTACGCAAAGCTACAGGGCCTAAGGGCTTGTGCCTATGGCAGCCAGTTGCCGAATGAAGCATGCATCCCCATGTTCATGCTGCGCATGGTTTGTTTGCGCAGGTCGGATGCACGTATTGCGGTTCGGCAAGGCCGAGCCGCTTTTTGCTCCCCAATCCTTGTTGGATGCGAAGCCGAAATCCGGCTTCTTCTGAAAGGGGCACCGCAACCTTGTTCAATCCGCAGGGAACGCCAGCGTAAAACCGCTTTGCGGTTCATAAACCTTCACCATCGCGTTGACCGATGTTTTATCGTCAGCATACCCTCCTCTTGATCTCCCTGTAAAAGCCCTGGGCGCGTCGCGCTCAGGCAAGCGGACAGCCGCGGTGAAAATCCGCGGCTGTCTTCTTGTTATGCCCGGCCTGATTGGAGCAAAAGACGCAAAACACCCCGAGGCAAATGCTTCGGGGTGTTTGCTTTTTGACGATGCAAGGTAAAGGCCAAAGGCCAGTTAAGCCTTTCTCATGAACAGGATTCCCAGGGTGTTTGGCCCGCAATGGCTGGAGATCGTGCAGCCCGCTGTGGTCTCGATGATCTCCTGAAAATCCACATATCCTTCCACCGCTTCCCGCACCGATCGCACCACTTCCGGATCGCAACCCGACGAGGTGATGAAAATCCGGCTGGGGTCAATATCCGTCCTGCCCTCCAGGCGGTCTTTGACGTACTTTTTCAGCGACTTTTCAAAGGAGCCCTTGTACTTCTTGGCGACGTGCATCGCGCCGTCCCTGACTTCTATGCAGGGCTTGAGGTTCAAAAGGTTTGCCCCCAGGGCGGCCAAAGAGGAGCAGCGCCCCCCTTTTTTGAGGTAATCCAGCTTGTCGATCACGAAGCTGGCCTCCACCCTTCCCGTCAGCTCGTTGAGCTTTTGGACGATCTCCTTCGCGTCCATGCCGCTTTTCGCCATCTTTGCCGCCTCGATCACCACGTGGCCGCTGCCCGTGGAGAGATTCCTGGAATCGACGGCGTACACGTTTTCAAACTCCCCGGCGGCCAGGGTGGCGTTCTGGAAGCAGGCGGAGAATTCTGCGCTGATGTTGATGTGGATCACGGCATCATACTTTGGGGAAAGCTCGGTGAACTTCTCCATATAATCCGACACGTTCAGGGCAGAAGTGGTGCAAATATCACCCCCGTTGGCGACATGGTCAAAGATGTCTTCCGGGGTAATATTGATCCCGTCCCTGAACGAATCCCCGTTTTTGATGATGTAAAGGGGAATGATGTCAATATCGTACTTCCGGATCAGCTCCGGGGAAAGATCGCAGGTGCTGTCTGCCGTAATCTTGATGTTCACCCGTACGAAACCTCCGTTAATATTCGTGTTCCGGCTGAAGCAAATGATAACAAATACCAATCAGCGCGTCAAGGTGCCGGCATCCTATCTGTCGTCATGCGCGTATACCCTGGCAATTTGGGCAAACTGTTCGAGGGAAAGCTCCTCCCCGCGGACGTTTTCCGGAAGATTGGCGGCTTTGATCAGCGCTTCCGCCCGCTCTTTGGAAATACCCAGTCCCACGGAAAGGTTGTTGGCCAGGGTTTTTCTGCGCATAGCAAAGGCGGCCCGGGTGATCCTGAAAAAGTCCTCCTCCGACGGCACATCCACCTTCGGCGGCCGCTTGTTGAGCCGGACGACGACGCTGTCCACCCCCGGCGAGGGCAAAAAACAGCCCCGGGGCACGTTCAGCACCACGGAAACATCCGTGTAATACTGCACGGCGATGGACAATGAGCCGTAGCTCTTGGTCTTGGGGGCAGCGGCCATACGCTCCGCCACTTCCTTCTGGATCAAAAAGCTCATCGAAAGCACCGGCAGTCCGGATTCCAAAAGGCGCATGATGATCGCCGTGGTAATGTAATACGGCAGGTTGGCAGCCACGCGGAACGGGCCGCCCCCCAGGACGTCGTGAAGCTCTGCCAGGTCGCACTTCAGAAAATCCCCGTGGATCACCGTGGCGTTTTTCTTGTCCGACAGGGTTTCCTTCAGCACTTCGGCCAAGCCCGAATCGATCTCGACGGCGACGACCCTGTCCGCCCGGTCGCAAAGCTCCCGGGTCAAGGCGCCCAGTCCCGGGCCGATCTCCAGCACGGCGTCGGCTTTGTTCACCCCGGCAGCATCCGCGATCCGCTTGATGATGTTCGCATCGCAAAGGAAATTCTGGCCGAGCTGCTTGTTGGGGGAAAGGCCCCGGTCTTTGAGCAGTGCCCGCACGGCGGCGGGCGAACTAACATCCCTCATATCGTCCTTCATCCGCGGCATTCGCCGCTCATTCCCTTAATCCGCTGCAATGATGGTCGCGTCGCTCTCGTCCGTGCGCACCTCGCGGCGCAGCAGGTACCGCGCGATGGGCAGCTTGACTTCGCTGTATCCCTCCGGCGTGTCCAGCGTCACCACCAAAACGGTGTCTTTCGGCTCCTCGTTCCGGTAAATCGCCAGCCAGCCGATCTCCCTGTCCTTCTCGTTGCCGATTTCCGCTGTTCCTGTTTTTCCCGCCATTTCAAAGGGCGGTCGCAACGTTCTCGCGGTTCCCACCACGGTGACGTCCGTAAGGGACTGCTCGATGGCATCCCTAGCGCTGGAGTCGTATTGCACGCGCATCCAAAGCTCCGGCGCAGCGCACTGCTCCACCAGGTATTTCTCCCCCTGTGCGCTGCAGCGCTGTTCAACCACATAAGGCTTGTAAATCGCGCCGTCCGGGTTGGAAAGGGTGCAGTACAAAAGCGCCGCCTGGAAGGGGGTAATCAGCATCTCGCCCTGGCCGTAACCGCTGTCCGCCAGGTATTTGATGTTGAACTCGGTGTTTTCCTTTTTAATCTGGGCGCGGGCGACGGGAAGGTCAAAGGGAACGCTTGCCCCCCAGCCCAGCTTTTTTTCAAAAAAGGCGAAGAACCCCTCCTGCCCCAGCTCCATCGCCGCCCAGGCAAAATAGATATTATCCGAATAGATCATGGAGTTATACAGGTCGCAAGAATCCCCCCGGTTTTTGACCCGCGTAATCGCGGGATACACCCAGTCGCTCCGGTCCGGCCGCCACTTATTGTCCTTAATCTCAAAGGGGAATACGGAGTTTTTCGCAATCGCCCCGCCTTCCAACGCAGCCAGAGCGACAAAGGGCTTGACGATGGAGGCGGGCGGGTACCGGCCGGAAAGACAGCGGTTGAACAGGGGCTGATAGGCGGTATCCGAAAGCAGATAATTGTAATACTCCGAGGAAACCCCGGTGACGAAGGCGTTCGGGTCCGCCGAAGGATAGCTGACCATCACCTGAACCGCCCCGGTGGTGGGGTCGATCTGGACGATGGAGCCGCCCTGCTGGTCCATCAGGTAACCGGTCAGCAAGTCATAGGCCGCCTGCTGGTCCCTGGCGTCGATGGTCAGCCAAAGGTCGCTCCCGTCCACTGCCTCTACCGTGGGGATGATGTTGATTTTTCCATTCTCGCCGGAAACGTAAACCTCATAGCCGTCCCTGCCCCGGAGCACGTCTTCATAGACGAGCTCCAGTCCGGCCTTGCCGATGTAGGAATCGCCATCGTAGAGCTTTTCCTTCTCCGTTCCCGAAAAATCGTCCAGCTCCTCCTGGGTCACCCTGCCCACATAGCCCACAAGATGGAAAAACGCCTCTCCCATGGGATAGGTGCGAAACACCGTAAATCTGGAATCATCCACCCCGGCGCCAGCCAAGGAAAGCCAGCTTTGACGGGTTTCCTCCGGCAGTTCGCCCCTTCGCCAGGCCTTGATGGTCACGATGTTCGCCGTCGTCGCATCAAAGCATTTCTGCACCTCCTCCGCCTTCATGCCCAAGGTAACGGCAGCGGCGGCGCAAAAGGCGCTGAGGTCTTCGATCTTTGAACGGTCGGCAAAGGCGGTGCTTCCGGGGATGTTCCCGGCAAGGAGCGTCCCGTCGCTGGCGAAGATCTCGCCCCTTTCCGCCTTGATGACTCTGGCATACACCGAATCCCCCCAGGTCATCTCCGGGAAGATCAAAGAGGGCGTCCACTCGATCCGCCATGCCCCGTCCTCCAGATGAAGGGACATGGAGTAGTTCTTGGTGATGTCGCCGTAGTCGGCGGTGCGATAGGTGGCGGTATAGGCGAAGGTGGCGTACATGGCGCTCTGGGCAAAGCTGTTTTCGCCGATGATGACTTCCTTCACACTCAGCCCGGAAAAAATTCCCCCGTATTTTTGGACGAACTCCTCCTCGGAGATCTTTTCCATGGACGCGGCGGTCAAAAGACCATAAGCCGCCTCGTAATCCCCGCCGTTCAGCAGTTCGATAAAGCGCAGCGCCGCGTCGTCCGGCTCCATGCCCTCCTTCGCGGCGCAGCCAAAAAGTGCGCCCAGCGCGAAGGAAAGCGCAAGCGCAGTTATGAGCGCAAAAACCAGGCTTTTTTGGAATCTCGTCTTGTCTGCCTTCATCAGTGCTCCGAAATCCGCAATAATAATAGTTCATCTATACACACTTTTCACAGTAAATGTATAAGGATATTATACCAGCTTTTCCCTGCAAGCGAAACAAAAGTCAGAATCGGGGGAATTTTGGCAAAAGTGGGGGAAATACGGAAATTATCCGCATAAATATTAGCGACATCCCATAAATAAATAGAATAATCCGGTATGTTTACCAGAAAAGTGGGGGATGATTTGACTCGCAGGAAGGGTCATGATAAAATACCCTGACCCCGAAAGGAGTGTGTTTTATGAAGCAAGCCCGACCTATCGGGCGCTCTGCGCGCTGGATATGGCCTTTGTTTTTCATTCTGACCGCTCTGGCATGCCTGACCGGCGTCGCCGGGGCCGCAGCATACTACCCCGCCGAGCCCTTTGCGGCCATAGCGGCGGAGGCGGCCGTATCCCCGACACCCCTGCCGGAGCCAACAGAAGAACCTTCCCAGGAGCCGCCCAGGGAGATGACGGTCTATGTCCACTGCGCTCTGGGATTTTACGAGCTGACCATGACGGAGGGCAATGTAGCAGACGCCCTTTCCTCCCTCGGCCTGGAGTACGATGAGGACGACCTCATCACCCCCAAACAGCACGTCCTTTTGGAAGACGGCATTCGCATCGAAGCCATTTCACGCGAAGTCCGCACCCGCACCGAAACGCGGACCATCGAGCATAAGACCGAAAAAAAGAAAGACAAGACCCTGGAAAAAGGCAAGACCCAAACCAAGCAGAAGGGCGAGGACGGCAGCGAAACCCTGATATATGAAGAGGTTTACGAAAACGGCGAGCTCAGAAGCAGTACCCTGGTTTCCAAGGAGGTCACCAAGGAACCTGTGACCGAGATCATACTGGTGGGCACCAAAGTGGTGGACCGCGCGGTTTCTGCCCCTGCGGAAATCTCTCTGCGAAACGACAAGCGCGAACGCCGCGGCCCGCCGAAGGAAAGCGAGATTGAAAAGGTCCTCTATGTGCAGGCTACGGCCTATACCCACACGGGCAAACGGACCGCCACTGGCGTGATGCCCTATGTGGGCATGATCGCCGTCAACCCGGAACAGATCCCCTATGGCACGAAGCTGTACGTCGAAGGATACGGCTACGGCATCGCCGGAGACACCGGCGCCTTCCGCCACACCAGCCGTCTCCAGATCGACCTGTTTATGGATACCTATTCGGAATGCATGAGATGGGGCAGGAAAAACAACGTCAAAGTGTATATCCTCAGATGACCCTGTATTTTGAAAATCAGTTGCACCGCCCAGCCATGATGGGAATTGTCGTGGTGGGCAGCTCCACCCCCATGCTGCCCAGGGCGAAATCGGCCCCGCGGCGGTACGATCGCCCAAAATACCGAACGATATTGACAAAAGCGCCCTGACTTGGTGCATCGCATCGACGGCGGCGGGAACCTTCCCCAGCCCGCCGTCGTTTTTTTGCCCAACGGGCTGCGCGCAAAAAAGCCAGACTCCGTCCCCGCATCCATTTATTCAAGAATGCGAACACGCAAAAGGCCAAAAACAGCTATCCAGCATCACGGCGAAGCGTTTCAGTACCCAGAGAACGGGGAAAAACACGCTCCACTTCGACGCATACACAAATTTACCCGCAGGAAAGCCCAGCAACGCGTTGGGCAGCCGGCTCTGGCCTGCGGCTGCGGAAAAGGTTGCCCAGTCCACCTTCAACACAGCAACGGCAACGGTGGCGGCAACCAGAATATGGCGTTTGCCCAATGTTTTTTGTCCATGCTGGATTGTATCTTTTTTGCACCTTCTCGCTTATTTCTCAGAACAATCAACCCGCCGCGCTCCTGCGCAAGCGGGTTTGTTTCGTTTCTGCGTTCTTTGCGCCCTATTCCATCAGCTTCAGCGGCGGGCCATCCACAAAAAGCACCCGATCCGCGAGCAGCGTTGCCTCCTCCCTGTCGTGGGTCACCAAAAGGCAAAGGGGCGGCCCCAACCGAAGAAGGAGCGCGGCGGCGATCCCCTTGGATTCCGCGTCCAGCCCCTTGAAGGGCTCGTCCAGGATCATCGCGTCCCCCTGGAAGGCCAGGGCACGGGCCAAAGCGACCCTGCGCTTCATGCCGCCGGAAAGCTCGCCCGGGCGTTTGTCCGCCGCGTCCTTCAATCCGAGTTCCGAAAGCAGCGCCATCGCCTCCTCCTTATTGGCTCCGCCGAGCAACACATTGTCCAAAGCGCTGGCCCAGGGCAACAGCCGGTCCTCCTGGAACACCCAGGCGACGCGCATGCCAGATTGCGTCATCCTGTCCGAAAGGGCGCGAAGAAGCGTGGTCTTCCCGCACCCGGAGGGGCCAAAAAAGCACACCCTGCCCGCATCCGGAAGGGAAACGCAAAAATCCTTCAAAATCCATTGACCGCCGTATTCGGCATTCAGCCCCTCAAACCGCATCCAAAGCCCCTCCCGCAAACCTCCTGTTCATCCGCCGAAGCCAAAGGAGGATCAGCCTCTCAAACACCACGCTCAATAGGATCAGCACCGCAGTCCAGGCAAAAAGGTCCACGGTTTCGAGGTAGATCTTGGCGTCGTAAATCTCCTTCCCCATGGAAAGGGCGGTGCGGCCCAGCACCTCCGCCGCGATCCCCGCCTTCCAGGCCAGTCCAGCCCCTGTCCCGCAGGCGGCGGTGAAGTAGGGCAGCGCCGAGGGCAGATAGATCTTTGCAAACACCGCGCCGCGGGAAAGTCTGAAGGAGCGGGCCATTTCCAGCAATTCCCCGTCCGCAGACAAAAGCCCCGCATGGGTGTTTATCCAGACGATGGGCAGCACCATCAAAAACGCCGTAAAGGTGGGCATGCTCCCGCCTTTCATCCAGACTAAAGCCAGCACGATGAAGGATGCCACCGGCGTCGCCTTGACAATCGAGAGCGCGGGGGAAAACAGCGCCCGAAAAAAAGGCACAAAGGCGGTCATAAGGGCGATGATCCCCCCGGCAAGGGCGGCGAGCAGGAACCCGGCGCCGATGCGTAACAGCGACATAGCGCATATTCCCCAGAACTCCCCCGTCACCGCCAGGCTTGCCACCCTTTTTAAGGTCGTCAGCGGCGCGGGAAGCAGCACTTCCTTTCCCACCAGGGCGGAAAGCACCTGCCACACGAGCAGCCAAAACAGCGCGCAAAGGGCGGCCTCCACCCATTTCGGCAGACCGCCCATTTGCTTTGAACCAAATACGGTATAGCCCCGCTTTGGATGTTTATTTGGAGTAGTAAAAGGCGTCATCCGGCAAAGCTCCTCCGACGGATTTGGGATTGGCAGCAAACAACACCTGGTACAAAGCCGCGGCGCTCTCTTTCATGGCTTCGCCGTCGATGAACACGATGTTGCAGCGAGGAATCACAGCGGCGGCGAGCTGTTCATCGTCCATGACGCCGAACTTGACCACCAGTTTCGCGGCTTCGGCGGGATGTTCCGCCACATAGTTGGCGGATTTTGCGTAAGCCGCCAGAAACGCGTCCACCGCGGCCTTGGCTTTCGGGTTTTCCAGCAGTTCAGAGCGAACGACGATGCAGCCCATGGAAAGCTCCGTTCCATCGGTTGCCGCGTTCCATTCCTCCGTCAGCGAAAGGGCGACGCGCATCTCGGGGTTCTTGGAGGTCACGCGGCTGACGAAGGGCTCCGGCAGGATGCAAAGCTCCACCTCCCCCGCCACCGCCTTGGCGGCGAGTTCGGCGTGTTCGGTCAGATACTGCACGTCAACGTCATCCGAAAGGCCGTTTTCCGCCAAAATATAATCCAGGATGTATTCCGGCATGGAGGCTTCCCCGGTGGCCAGCAGGGTCCTGCCTGCAAGGTCGGCAATGCGCTGCACGCTTTCGCCCTTTTCCAGCACGTACAGCACCCCCAGGGTGTTCAGCGCGGCGATCTTGATGCCCCCTCCGGTCTTTTGATACAGCACCGCCGCCAGGTTGGTGGGCAGGCAGGCGATGTCCAGTTCGCCGGTGATCAGCTTGCCGGTGAGTTCGTCCGGCGAGGCGGCAAGGGCGATGTTCGCGTCAAACGCCCCTTCGTAGGCCCCGGCTTCCTGCTCCTCCATCAGTTGGACCATGCCCACCCCCGTGGGCCCCATCAGCGCTGCGACGTTCAGCTCATATGCGGCATCTCCGCTTTCGGGTTCGGCGTTCGACGGGCTTTCCTCCGGTTCGGCGGGTTCCCCCGTTCCTTCAGGGGCGGATGTGGGTTCTGGGGCATTCGGGGTGGGGGTGCAGGCCGCGAAAGCCAGCATCATGGCCAACGCCAGCGCGAAAATCGCAAGAAATTTTTTGTTCATGGCTTCTCCTTCTTTACCTTCGGGTTGTGTTGCGTCGTTTTCTGGTTATTTGGGATATCCTGCAAAAGCACCAGGCGCTTTCCTTCCCGGGCGATTTTGCCCTGCTCCACCAAGGCATCCATCGCCCGATACAGGGAGGCCCGGCCGATGTCCAGCGCCTTGGCCAGCCTGGTTGCGCTGACGACAGGGGTGATCTTTCTGCCGCCTTCCTCCCTTGCCGCGCCGATCACATAAGACAGCAGCCGCTGCTCGGCGCTGCCGCCGGTAAAGGCCTCGATCCGCTTGTTCAAAAACCGTATGCGGCCGCAAAGATAGGAAAGGTACCGTTCGCAAAGGGCGAAATCCCTTTTCAAAAGTTCCCGGACCAGTTCCTCGCCGAGGAACAGAACCTCAACGGCGGAAGCCGCCCGAACGCTGGTGACGTAGTCCCCCTCTTTTGTGAAAAGGGCGGCAGCGCCGAACACATCCCCCGGCTTCAAGGCGCTCATGATGATCTCCTTCCCGTCGGGGGCGGGCTTGGTCACCCTGCACCGTCCGGAAACGAGGATCCCCAGGCTGCGCTCAAAGCTGTCCGCACAATAAATCGTCTCTCCGCGGCGAAAGCGCCGAACCTTGCACAAAGGGTGCGAAAGGGCAAATCGCTTGACCTGTTCGGGGCAGGGCGAAAACAGCCAGCAGCCGTCAAAAACAGCGGAATCCTCCCGAAAACTCACACCTTGCCCCCTGCCTTTCCTCGCCGTCATTCTGTATTATATGAGACAGTTGTAATTTCATTGTAAGGCCTTGACGAAACGTTGTCAATATGCTTTAGAATGTTTGACAAACTCCCTGAAGGCTGATACACTCAAAATGTAAATAATTAGAGAAAAGAAGAAAGAGAATGCCGCCAGGGGAGGCGGCAAGGAGGAAAAAACATTGTTCGACAACTATATCGATTTTAACGCCAAGCAGGGCTTCATCTGCGATATGGACGGCGTTATTTACCACGGGAACAGGCTTCTGCCCGGCGTGGTGGAATTCGTGGACTGGCTGCGCCAAGAGCAGAAGCGTTTCCTTTTTCTGACCAATAGCAGCGAACGCACGCCCAAGGAGCTTCAGCAGAAGCTTGCCCGGCTGGGGCTGGATGTGGGCGAAAGCCATTTTTATACCAGCGCTCTGGCCACCGCTGCCTTTCTGAAAGCCCAGGCGCCGGGCTGCTCGGTTTACGCCATCGGCGAGGCCGGCCTTTTGAACGCCCTGTATGATGCCGGGATTACCATGAACGACGTCAACCCGGATTACGTCGTCATCGGCGAGGGCAAGTCCTATTCCCTGGAAACCCTCACCCACGCCGTCAACCTGGTCATGCGGGGTGCAAAGCTGGTGGGCGCGAACTACGACCTGACCGGTCCCATTGAGGACGGCATCTGCCCCGCCTGCCGCGCGCTGATCGCCCCCATCGAACTGGCGACGGGCAAGCAGGCCTATTTCTGCGGAAAGCCGAATCCGCTGATGATGCGCACCGGACTCAAGCTGCTGGGCTGCCATTCGGCGGACGCCGTCATCGTCGGCGACCGCATGGATACCGACATCGTCGCGGGCATCGAATCGGGGATTGACACCGTCCTGGTGCTCTCCGGCGTTTCCACCCGCAAAACGGTCAAAACCTTCGCTTACCGCCCCACCATCATCTGCGACGGCGTGGGCGATATCGTAAGGCTTGCCAAGGGCGAGGCCGTAAAATAATCACCATCCAACGGAATGCAAAACCGGACGCTTGCTTGCGCCCGGTTCTTTTTATGGGCTGACGCTTCGGGTTCCCCAAGCGCCGGCCTTTTGTGTTTCTATCCGTCAGTCGACGTTGTGCAGTTCCTTTGCGACTTCCCAGAGCACATCCACCGGCACACCGCCAAAAGCATAGTGATAGAAGTCCGACAATGCTTCGGAGTACTCCGCTCTGCCTTTTTTGTGCTCCTCGTCTCCCATTTCGGGCTCGCAGATATCGTCCAGTTCGCCCATGGCAGCGTCGTACAGCTTATAGAAACGTTCCTTATCCAGTACCATTGCGAGTCCTCCTCTTTTTTTGGAATCACTTCGGTGTTATCCCATGCACATTGCCGCGTTCCTGCGGGCAATCTTGTTGTTGCATCATACCACCTTTGCCGTCACACCGCAACAAAATCTGCCATTTTGTCGGCGTATTTGCTCATACGGCTCGTAATGCCTCACTTGCGGCCTATGAACATCGCGTGCTCGGAATAGGCCAGCAGTTCCGGCAGCTCCAAAAAGCGCTTCGCGACTTCGATCCACAGTGCCTGCTCTTCCTCCGGATAGGTCAGAATCTGCTTTTCGTTGGGGGCGAGGATGCCCTCCTGGCCGAAAAGATGCAGCTTTTGCAGGCCGAACCGGGCCATAAAGGGCTCAATCTGCCGCTGGTTGATGAAAAAAGCGTCCGTAAAGGCCGGCCCGGCATAACCCTCGCCGCTGATGACGGAGTCGATGAGGCGGCGCGCGTCGGGGTGTTCCATATCCACCGGCAGGATGCCGGGGCCGTTTTTCATGTCGAAGATGATGCCCGCAAAGTCCAGGATGAAGGAGCAGTAAAGATTCCCGCCCTTTTTCAGGTGCTTCAGGGCGACCCGCACAGCTTGGATGCGGTCGGCTTCCTCGGTCAGATGATAAAGCGGACCCATCAAAAACACGTGGTCAAACTCCCCAAGGTTCAGCTCGGAAAGCTCCAGGCAGTTTTTCTCCAGCGCTGTGACACCAACTCCCAGTTCTTTCGCCTTTTCCCTTGCCAGAGCCACGTTGGCGGAGGAAAGGTCCACCAGGGTGACGTCGCATCCCTTTTGCGCGTAGTACAGGGAATACCTGCCCGGCCCGCCGCCGATGTCCAGCACCCGGTGGCCGGGTTGGACGTACCGGTCCATCATATGGGTGGTGAGGGCAAACTCGAAGGGATGCGCCTCCAGTCTGTTCCATTCCTCCTGGGCGTTTGTATCATAAAACGCCTTGACGGTGGACAGCGATTCTTTCATGCCCGCAGGCCGCGCCCTGTTTCATGTGTTGACGGGCGCGGCGCTTCCCTCCTTCTGCGTGATGTTTTCTGTATGATATGCGACGATTCGCCCGCTGTCCAGCAGAAGCACCAAAAAAGCGATCGTTGCTTGGGGGATTGTGAAGGCTTTGCCGCAAGCGGGGCAGGTAGACCGCTCATCCGCCATACCCGTTCATCATTTCCCGAAAGGCCTTCGCCTTTGCCTCGGCCTCCAGCCGCAGTTGCTTTCGTTTGATCTTGCCGGAAACCGTCTTGGGAAGTTCAGGTGTAAATTCCACGATGCGCGGGTATTTGTACGGCGCGGTAACCCGCTTGACGTGATTCTGAAGCTCCTTTTTCAGCTCCTCGGAAGGCTCGTAGCCCCTTGCCAGCACCACCGTGGCCTTGACCACCTGTCCGCGCACAGGGTCCGGCGCGCCGCTGATGGCGCATTCCAGCACCGCGGGGTGGGTCATCAGGGCGGATTCCACCTCAAAGGGCCCGATCCGGTAGCCGCTGGACTTGATCACATCGTCCGCCCTTCCCACGAACCAGTAGCACCCCGCCTCGTCCTTCCAGGCGATGTCACCGGTGTGGTACCAGCCGTTGAACCGCGTCACCTCGTTCTGTTGGGGGTTTTTGTAATACTCCTTGCACAAACCGACGGGGGTGCCGTTTTTCACGCTGATGCAGACCTCGCCCTCCTCCCCTTCTTCACAGGGGTTGCCCGCCTCGTCCAAAAGGGCGATCTGGTACATCGGGCTGGGTTTGCCCAAGGAGCCTGGCATCGGCTCGTCGAACTGGAAGTTGGCAAAGACCGGCGCGGTTTCGCTCTGGCCATAGGCCTCATAAATCTTGACGCCAAACAGCTCATAAAACTTCTTATAGACCTCCGGGTTCAACGGCTCGCCGGCGGTAGACGCCTTTTTCAGGTGGGAAAGGTCGAACTGAAAAAGGTCTGCTTTGATCATGAAGCGATACACCGTGGGCGGGGCGCAAAAGCTGGTGACCCGGTATTTCGCCACCATCTCCGCCAGCTTTTCCGGCACAAATTTATCCATATCGTACACGAAGATCGCCGCGCCACAGATCCACTGGCCATAAATCTTGCCCCAGGAGCACTTGGCCCAGCCTGTGTCCGCCACGGTCAGGTGCAAATCGTCCTCCGAAAGCCCGTGCCAGAACTTCGCACCCATGATAAAGCCCAAAGGATAGGTGAAGTCGTGCACCACCATTTTGGGAAGGCCCGTGGTGCCGGAGGTGAAGTACAGCACGCTCAAATCCTCGTTCTTCGGGGCTTTGTCCCCCGTTGGACGGGGGAATTCCGGCGAAAACTGCTCCAAAAGGGCGGAAAAATCCTCCCATCCCTCGCGTTTGCCGTCCACGCCAAACACGGTCTTGAGCGTCGGGCATTCGATGCGGGCTTTGTCGATGGATTCGGCGATGGCGCTTTCGTTGACGGACACGATGGCCGACACTTCCGCCGCATTCACCCGATAGGCGACGTCTTTTTTCGTCAGTAAGTGGGTGGCGGGAATGATCACCGCACCCAGCTTGCACAAAGCGACGTTGATCACCCAGTACTGCCAGCGGCGCTTGAGGGTGCAGAGCACCATGTCCCCTTTTTGGATGCCAAAGGAGGCAAAAAGGTTGGCCGCCCGGTTGGAGAGGGCGGAAATCTCCGAGAAGGTGAAGGATCGCTCCTGCCCGTCCTCCGCCACCCAGAGCAAAGCCAGCTTGTCGGGGGCGGTTTTTGCGTATTCGTCCACGATGTCGAACCCGAAATTGAAGTTTTCTGGCACGCGCAGGCGGCAGTTTTGGGAAAAATCCTCGTAACTTTGGAAATCCGTTTCGATAAATCGATGCAGCAGGCTCATGTTGTCCCCCTATCCTCTTTCTGCGGCGGAATCACGATGGCCAAAAAGGTGACCGGCCCGCCAATGGCCTTCATGCCGTGGGGCAGCGTCGAATCGAAATAGATCGAATCCCCGGCGTACAGCAGCAGTTCCTTATGCCCGATGGTCAGGCGCATGATCCCGGAAAGGACGTAGTCAAACTCCTGGCCGGGATGGGTGTTCAGGTCGGGCTCGGCGTCCGGATCGTCGGGCTGGATGGTCACCTGAAAGGGCTCGATGGCCTTGTCCCGGAAATTGTAGGCCAGGCTGTGGTAGCAGTAAGCCCGGTTCATCCGTTTGACTTCCTCTCCCTTGCCGCTGCGGCAAAGGAAATACCGCCTGAGCTTTGGCGTGGAACCGGTCAAAAGCTCGTAAACCTCCACCCCAAACACCTGGGCCGCCCGGGTCAGGAAGCTGATGGGAATGTCCACTTCCCCTCGTTCGCAGGCTGTATACTCGCTGGGGGGGATGCCCATGCGCCTTGCGACCTCTTCTTCGGTCAGTTCTTCGATTTCGCGCAGCGCGCGTACCCGCGAGGCGATCTGTGCAACCTGTTCCGACATCTCGTATTCCTCCTTATAATCATTGTTTCAATATAAACAAAAAAGCCCTGCATCAAAGGACGAACAGAGCCGTGGTACCACCTTTATTTGGACGGGCCGCAAGAAAGGGGCCGATCCCTCTTGCCGATAACGGGGCTGAACCGGTTCCCGCTTGGGCACTCTGCCTTCACGGAAACTGCTCGGGAGCGACCTTCGGCGCCAGCCCTGACCAAAAGCCCTTCCAGCCGATGGGGCTTCTCTCTGACGAGGCTGTTGGCATTCCAGGATGCCCATCAGCCTCTTGGCGGACAGAGCGCTTACTCCTCTCCTTCTTAGCGTTTTTATCATTTTGCTATATCGTTTCGCATGATAACGTATCAAAAGCCCGTTGTCAAGGGGAAATTGCCCGCTGCCCATCGGTTTCATTAAGGGGGATCGCGGCGGCGCTTGCGCCGACGGGCTTGCCCATTCGCCACACATTGCTCCGAAAAGATGAACAAATTCCAAAAACAGCGCGCATGCGGGCGTCTTGGTGTCGCTTTTTCGCTTTTGTGTTATAATAACTTGGATTACGGTCTATGGACTTGATGGAAAGGTGCATCCAATGAAAAGAAAGCCAAACGCGCGGTATGTGCTTGTCAGCGGCGGCAAAGCGTTCAACAGGCGGTTGCGTTTTGCAAAACCGGAACCCCCCGCCGCCCAAAGCGCGCCCGAAGATGCCCTGAGCGAGCCCAGCGCGCCCAACGCTCCCGGCGATTTGGAACCGCCCAAAGCCGAACTTTTGGATGATGAATCATATGTGGCAACAGAGCAGCCCGCCTCCGGCGACGAGGCTTCTGCTCCCGTTGCCGAAGGACCGCTTCCCCTTCCAAAAGAGCAGCCCAGCACGCTGATCACAAAGATGCGCACAGCACTGGGCCGGCTTCGCCTGCCGAAAAAAGAGGACGAAGCGGGAAAAACCAGGGCTTTTGTGCCCTTCAAGCCGGAAATCAGCCCGGAACACCTGTATGAAGGCGGCGGGGCGGAGAGCATCTTCACCCGGCGCACCAGACCCCGGAGCTTCGTGCTTTCGGTGTTTTTCAGCCTGCTGAAAATGGTGATCGTGCTGGTCGTCGCCCTGGGCTTTGCGGGGCTGGGCGCTGTGACGGGCATCGCAAGGGCATACATCGACACGTCCCCCGAGCTGGACATCGGTCTGATCGAAAACCAGGCCCAGACCTCCGTCATCTACGATGCCCACGGCAACGTGATCACCACCTTCGCCGGGCTGGAAAACCGGGAGTGGGCGTCTTCGGAAGAAATTCCGGACATGCTGAAGAACGCCTTCGTCGCCATCGAGGACGTGCGGTTTTACAAGCACAGCGGCGTGGACTTCAAGCGCCTGGTCAGCGCCATCATCAACACCT
>JBMNTV010000033.1:0-21635 GCA_050945915.1 Christensenellales bacterium | reverse complement strand
GGGCGATCATCTCCCTTTGCACCAGCTCCTCCAGCCGGGCCTTGAGGTACGCTTCGGTGATCTCCTGATGGAGTTCCACATGGCGCAGCAGCGCGTGCACCGCCACGCCCTTCTGGGCGGCGGTGAGTTTTTCCCCTGTGGCGAATCGGGGAACGCGGGAATAGTCCGAAGCCTTTTCGGGGGCAAGCAGGGCGGTGGCGGCGACTTTTGCCGGCAGGGTCCTGCCCGGGGAAAACTGCCAGAGCCGGGCGGAAAATTCGGAAGGATCGGCGGATTTTGCAGATTCCGCCCAGGCGGCAAAGCGCTCCCTGCTTTCCTCCTGCGCTTCGGCGCCAAGAAGGGTTTGCGCTTCGTGCAAATGGAAAGCCCAGTCGCCGTCGTGGGGGGAGGGCCGGCGGGGAAGATAGACCCCGGCTTGCGCAAAAAGCTCCGCGGCTTCCGAAAAGTCGGCGGTTGCCCGCAGGATGACCTCCAGATGGCTTTTCGCCGGGCCGCCGTCGGGGTCTGCCCAGCTCGCGGCGTCCTTTTCCAAATCCTTCGAGGTGCCGATGACGGTCAACTCCTCCCTGGCCCGGGTGAGGGCGACGTACAGCACCCGCAGCTCCTCCTCCCGCAGGGCGTCCTCCTGTTCCCGGACGGCGGCGCGGTGAAAAAGGGTTTCGTACGTCGCCCGTTCGTCGGGGTGGTAGGCGCGCATGCAAAGGCCGCCCCTGGCGCTCCACAGCAGGGCTTTTCTGGAATCCGCCGCATTGTACTGCCTGTTTGCGCAGCACAGAAACACGATGGGGAATTCCAGCCCCTTGCTGCGGTGGACGGACATCACCCGCACGCAGCCCGCGCCCCCCACGGTGGAGGAACCAAGGTCCTTCCCGGCGGAAAGGGCGCCGTCCAAATAGGCGAGAAAGCCGGAAAGCCCCCGGGGCGAGCCGGACTCATAGGCCCGGGCCTGGTCCAGGAAACGGCGCACGTTGGCAAGCCTTGTTTCGCCGCCGGAAAGGACGGCGACGGCATCGTCATAGGCGGTTCTTCGGATGATCCATTCGCAGAAGCGGGAAAGGGGAAGGATGCGGGATTCCTCCCGGGCCTCGTCCAAAAAGGCGAGGAACGCCGCGCATTTTTCCGATAAAGCGTCCGCCCCTTCCGTTGCGCAAAGGGTCAGCGCTTCGTAATAGGAGACGGGCTCGTCATCTGTGGCTTCCGGCTCCCAATCCCGCCAGCGCTTTTTGGCGCGGATGCGGATCTGGGCAAGGTCGGAATCCGAAAAGCCGCCAATGCCCGCCCGCAGGACGGACAAAAGCGCCACGTCCTGCCGGCGGTCGTCAACGAGTCGCAACAGGTTCAAAAGCACCTGCACCTCAATGGCGTCAAAATACCCGCCGGTCAGGTCCGCAAAGGCGGGGATCCCCTCCGCCGCCAACACCTGGCAAAAGATTTCCGCGATGGAGGAAACGGTGCGCAACAGGATGCAAAAGTCTTCAAAAGCCGGCATCCTTGCCGCGGAACCTTCGCCGATGGGGCGCTTCATGCGCTCCTTGATGAGCTGGGCCACAAGCCTTGCTTCCGCTTCGATGGAATCGGCGCCGTTCGTCTCGCCCCAGATGACGCGCACGTTTAGCGGCGTTTTGCAGCCCTCCGGCCTGCCGGGGTGCAGGGCGTCGTCCTGCTCGTAAGCTACGGCGCCGGTCATCACCCGGGAGAACAGGTCGTTCACGCAGCGAAGAAGGGACGGGCTGGTGCGGTAGTTCACGTTCAGGGGCAACACCCTGCCTTCGCCGAGTTTTGCCCGCCGGGCCCTTTTTAAGAAAATTTTTGGATTGGCGGCGCGGAAGGAATAGATGCTCTGCTTCACGTCCCCCACCAGGAACACATCCTTGCCGGCGGAGAAGGTGCCGATGATCGCCTCTTGAATCTCGGAGCTGTCCTGGTATTCGTCGATAAAAATGTGGGTAAAGCGCCGCTGGTACTCCTTGGCGATTTCCGGATCCGAAAGGGCCTTCAGGGCGAGCTGCTCCATGTCCGAAAAGTCCACGATGCCCCGCTCTTCCTTCTTGGTGGAATAGATGCTGCGAAACCGCCGGATCAAGTTGACGAAGGCCTCCGCTTGGGGTTGTTGCAAAGAAAGCAGGCTGGATTGGAACGCGCCGTCCGCAAGTCTCGCGTCCACTTTCAGAGATTCCGGAAAAACAAGGGCTTTTGCGCGGTTCCTGGCGGCTTTGATGCGCTCTTTGGGTAAGGCGGAGTCCCGCTTGAAGCTCAGGCGGGGGAATTTGTAGGAAGCAAGATCGGCCAAGGTGGCTGCGCCCCCTCTTAGTGCGGCGGAAAGGGCGGCCAGAGCGTCCGCGTCGGAAAACAGCAGTTCAGAAACTGCCATGCCCTCGTCGGTTTTCGGGAGTTCCGCCGCGGCAGTGCGCAGAATCCCTGCGGCCTGGGCGCAGCGGCGGGCGTAATGGTTCAGAATCGTCTGTGCCGCGGGGGAGGCGGCCAGTTCTTCGGGGGACGTTTCGAACTTTTGAAGGGCGCTGTCCAAAAAACCGTCGATGTCCGTCCTGGTGGTCAAAAAGTGCCAGGCGGAAAGCAGAAGGTCGGGCAGCGCCCGGCCGTTTCTGCCGCCAAACCCGTCATAAAAGGCCAAAAACCCCGGCTCCCCTTCCACCACAGAGGCGGCGATGGCCTCCCTGGCGGAAGCGGCGGCCAAAGCGCCGGATTCAAAATCGTCCGCCGCGCGAAAAGCCGGGTCCAGGCCGCAGGCGGCGAAATGGCGGCGCAGGACGCTGGTGCAAAAGGCGTGCAGGGTGCAGACAGAGGCGGAAGAAAGGGAAACAAGCGCCGCCCGGGCGTTTTGACGGGCGGCGGGGGGAAGGGAATCGTCCTCCGCCGCCTCGCTCAGGCGCAGACGCACCCGGCGCTTCATCTCCGCCGCCGCGGCGTTGGTAAAGGTCACCACCAGCATGTTTTCCACAGGGACGCCAAGCAGCGCGAGTCTGGCGATGCGCGCGGCGAGCACCGCGGTCTTGCCGCTGCCCGCTCCCGCGGAAAGCAGCAACGTCCCGCCCTGATGCTCAATCGCCGCAAGCTGTTGGGGGTTGTAGTCCATGGTTCCTCCGTTTGGTGATCCGTTCAGAATGTCCACTCCCTTAGCAGGGAGTACCTCCGCCGCCCGCAACGCGTCCCTTCAGAACGCGTTTTTCTGCAAAGGCCGGTATTCCATGACGCCCCGTTTGTTGCGCACGGACTCATACAGCGTCACATGGTCCACGAAGAATTCCGCGCTGGTCAGGGCGGCGTTTAAAGCGTCGATATGCTCCGCGTGGGGGCTCGTGCGCCTGGCCAGGGTGATGTGGGGCACCAGGGGGCGGGTTTCCTTGGCGAAGCCCGCGTCAAACAGGGCGGCCTGGGCGCTTTCAAAAAGGCGTTTCAGCTCCCCGCCGTCCCCGCCGCACTGGACGACGGCGGTCCTCCCCCCAAAGGTCTTGTATTCCATCAGCCGCAGGGGGAAGGGTCGGATACCCCGCACAAACTCCCCCATGGCGAGGCCGATCTCGCCGAGGCGGTCGGTTTCGCCAAGGAAGCGCAGGGTGACGTGAAAGTTCCCCGGGGGAACATAGGTCCCGGCTATCCCCAGCTTCTGCATGGTCTGCTGGACGACATACAGGGCGGCGCGGGCCTGTTTGTTGACGTCAAGGGCGATAAAAAGCCGCAATGGAAGCTCCTTTCGGGCGCGCGCCAGTCCCGCGGCGCACACCCCCTTCGTTTAAGCCTATTATCGCACAAAATCAGCGGATAAACAAAGGGGGCGGCTGTGCCGCCCCCTCCAGGGTTTTGTGTTGTTATTCGATGGCGGTCACGCGGTCGCCGGGTTCATAGACGCAGCCGTATTCCTGCATGTACTCCAGCAGCATCTGATCCATGGGGCCGTACTCGCCAAAGATGGAGCCCTTGCCCAAGGAGGAGCCGTCTCCGCCGTCCGCCAGGAAGTTGTTGGTGGCGACGGTATAAATCGCCGCGAGGTCCATGGGCCGGCCGCCGACGGTGACGTCCGCCGGGTCAATCCTTGCGCCCGCGGGCTTTCTGGCGTCAAAGGTGAAGGCGATGCCGGAGACGTGCATGTATCCGCCCGCAAGGTTCGGGTAGTTGGCGACGCTCTCTTCCAGCACGGTGAGGATGTCTGCGCCGGTCATCTTCTTGACCACCACCCAGTTGCCGAAGGGCAGAACGGTCAAAATGTCGTTATAGGTGATGTCCCCCGCGCTGATGGTGGCGCGGATGCCGCCGCCGTTGGTGATGGCGATGTCCGAATCGGTCATGATGCGCATCGCGTCGGTGATCAGGCTGCCCAGATTGGTCTGCTGCTTGCGGACGTACTCGCGCTCGCCGATCAGTTCTTCGGCTGTTTGGCCCACCACCTGCTCGGAAAGCTGCCTGGCGTAGTCGGTGTAATACGCAAGGCGCTTCTTGGTGGCCGGGTGTTCGGGGAGCAGGGGGTAGTTCTCGTCCGAGGACTGGATCAGCCACGCTTTCTGGCTCTTGACCCGGATGCCGCGGAAGGTGACCTTGACCACGCCGACATGCTTGAGGTACTCGCCGGTGGAGACGATCAGCGTGCCGTTATTGACCTTGCCGTTTTCCAGCTTGGTGTGGCTGTGGCCGTCGATGAACAGATCGATGCCCTCCACGGCGTCTGTGATGTCCGTCGAGGTGACGGGGGACTCCTCATCCATCCCGATATGCCCCAGGCAGATGATGTAATGACAACCCGCCTCCTTCAGGGCGTCGACGCACTTCTTCGCGGTTTCGACGGCATCCTGGAACACATAGCCCGCGAAGAACTTGGGGTTGGCCTTGGTGGCGGTTTCAGGGGTGGAAAGGCCGAAAATGCCCACCTTCAAGCCGCCGATTTCCTTGATCAGCATGTCCTCAAACACCAGATTGCCCTTCTCGTCGGTGAGGTTGGCGTTCAGGACGGGGAACTTGGCGTATTTCGCCAGTCGGATGGCGCGGTCCAGGCCGTAGTCGAACTCGTGGTTGCCGGTGACCATCGCGTCATACCCCATGTGGTTCATGGTGTTGATGACGGAATAACCCCGATAGGCGTTGGCGGACACCTTGCCGTGCACGGCGTCCCCGGCGTCCAGCAGCAGCACGTTGTGGCCGATGTCGCGCATGGTCTGCACGTAGCCGGCGAGCTTGGCAGAGGAGAACGCGTCCGCGTCCGTGGTTTCCAGGGAGCCGGTGATCCTTCCGTGGGTGTCGTTGGTGTGGAAGATATACAGCACATTTTCGTTCACCCCGGGATAGACCATCTGGCCTGTAACCTGGGGGAGCGCGGCGGCAGTATCCGCATAGGCGGGGACTGCCATCAGGGAAACCAGCAGGAGAAGGGGGAGGGCGAGGCAAAGCAGTTTGGTTCTTCTCATTTGCAGATCGACCGTCCTTTCTTAATGTTAAGAAATGGATTCACAAGCATGCCGACGCTTGACGATCAGGCATAATGCATTTTACCATATATTTGAAAAGATATTAAGTCAATTATGAACATTTCTTGCCTGTCGCAATAAAAAAGAACGCCTCTTTTGTTGGGCGCTTTTGCTTGTTTTAACCCCAAAGACTGGTGGGGCGGGCCTCATGAAGCGTCGTCTTTTCGGGGCTCAAGATGGATTGCAAAGTCATTTTCCAACCGGGAAGCGGCGTATTTCGCCGCCCGCTTCAGCCTGCGCTTGGCGGAGGCGTTCATGCCCTCGACGGGTTCGGCGTCGGCGCATAAAACCTCGTACTTGTATTTTGCCTTGCCGGGATGCCTGTATACAAAAGTGGGCAGCCAGCCGATGGAATCAAGGGCGGTTGACCCATCCGGCTGCATGGTCAGAACGACCTCGATGATCGCGCCGGCATAGGTGGGCTCCTTTTGCTGATTGGAGATAAAGTTTCCCATGGAATGGACGACGATCACCTCCCGCCCGTCCTCTGCGGTGAGTTTTTCCATGGGTTCCAGTACGTGGGGGTGGGAACCGAGGATGAGGTCCACTTCCGCATTTGCCAGCTTTTTTGCCCAGCGCGCTGGGGAAGAATGGATGCCCTGGTGGTATTCAGCGCCCCAGTGGGGGAAGGCAATGATGAAATCCGCCCCCGCTTTCCTGGCTTGCGCAACGTCTGCTTTCATATTACTTTCCGTCAGATAGCGCACCTGGTTTTTTGCGTCTTTGTGGCCGTTGGTGCCGTAGGTATAGCCCAACAGGGCAATTTTGACGCCCCGAACGTCCACGATCAGCACCTTGTAATCTTCTTCGGTCTTGGAAGCGCCGAAAAAAAGCAGCTCGCGTTCCGAAAGGCGGTCGATGGTGTCCGAAAGCCCCGTAGCGCCCTTGTCCAGAATGTGGTTATTGGCGATGGTAAAGGCGTCGAACCCCGCGGACTTCAGTTCGTCCAGCAACGCTGCTGGCGCGTTGAAGCGGGGATAGCCGGAAGGCGGCTGGTTGGCGACGGGAGTCTCTAGATTGCCGATGGTCAGATCCGCGCAGGAAAGCTCCGCCGAAATCCTTGCAAAATACTCCGAAAAGTCGTAGCCTTCCGCCGTCTTTGCGGAAATTTGCTGGGCTTCGTGGAGCATGATGTCCCCCACCACGCGGAGGGTGACGGTCACCGGTTCGGGTTCGGGCTCCGGTTCGGGTTCGCGTTGCGGCTCTGGTTCGGGAGAAGGGGAGGGAAGCGCCTCCTGTTTTGGCACGCCGATGGTTTCCACCGTTGGCGCGGGCAGAATCGGGGGTGAAACGCCGGCAGCGACGGCCCGGGAACACCCTGCAAAGCAAAGGGTCAAAAGCGACAAAACCAGCGCTGCGGCGTTCTTCTTCATTTGTTCCTCCGGAAAGCGCGATGACGGGAATTTCATGCGATTGAAACCCCGTCAATGATACCATATTATGGCAATCTCCGCTACACGCGCCAAAAAATGAAACGCGCCGCTGACGCGTTTCACCAAAGGAATGGAGGGGTAGTTGTGAAGACCTGTGCTCTGGTATGCCCGATATCCCTCGGCAATACTATTCCCTCGGGATGCTTATAATATAGACCCGGAAAATGGCATGGCGATGGCATGAACTTAGCATTAAGTTGAAAATTATGTTGCGCGACTGTGAACTGGCGGTGGCGAAGCAGGATTTTGGCTCATTCCTGCGACTCGCCAAAGAGCAGTTCCACTACCGCTCTGGCCCGTTCGTCGGTGAGGGAGTAGCAGATTTCGTTGCCATTGCGCGTTCCGGATACGATTCCCGCAGCTTTGAGTCGGGCAATGTGCTGGCTGACCCCGGACTGGGAAAGGGGAAGGCACAGTTCCATTGCGCCCACCGTCTGGCAGCGCCCATCCATCAGCATTTTTACGATGCAAAGGCGCGCGGGGTGCGCCAGGGCTTTCAGCAAGTCCGCGCTACGCTGCAGAACCGCCTTATCGCATTGATCCACCTTTTTTCGCCCCTTTCAAAAATTTTCCTTGACAAAACGCAATATTAGCATATGCTAATATTATGATGGATTCGGGCAAATTGCAAGAAGGAATTTAACCTGCGTTGAAATTGCTCAGACTAAATGCGAATACACTCAAGGAGGATACCCCCACAATGCTGAAACATCTTACCACCGCAGATTTTGACCAAGCCGTCGCCAACGGTGCCGTCGTCGTGGATTTTTTTGCCGACTGGTGCGGCCCCTGCCGCATGCTGGCTCCCGTGCTGGAAAAGCTCGCCCAGGAGAACAGCGACGTGGCCATTTACAAGGTCAATGTTGACGACGAGCCGGAGCTCGCAAGGCGCTTTGGCATCATGTCCATTCCCACCATGCTGTTTTTTAAGGACGGTCAGTTGATCGACAAGACGGTGGGCGCCCTGGGCAAGCCCGCAATCCAGAGCAAGCTGGACCAGCTGCGCTAAATGCCGCGCAGGGGAAGAAAGACGAAGGAGGTTCGCCATGTATGACATCGCCGTTCTGGGCGGAGGGCCCGCCGGCCTTTCTGCAGCGATTACTGCGCGAGCCAGAGGCAAGTCCGTAGCGGTGCTCTCGAACGATCCGGCACAAAGCGGCCTCTGGCGGGCGGATCGGGTGGACAATTATCCCGGCCTGCCCAACGTTTCGGGGAAAGAGCTTTTGGAGCTGATGACCCAACAGGCAAAAGAGGTCGGGGCGGAGATCATCCGGGCCAGGGTAACGGGGATGATGGACACCGGAGAAGGCTTTATGCTCAACGCAGGGACGGATGTTTTCGAGGCAAAGACCGTCATCATCGCCAGCGGAGTGGTCAGCGCGGCGAAATTTCCCGGCGAAGCGGAATACCTCGGCATGGGGGTCAGCTACTGCGCCACCTGCGACGGAATGTTTTACAGGAGCAAAAAAGCGGCCGTGATAGGCCGCAGCGCCGACGCGCCGGAGGAGGCCAACGCCCTGAAGGAAATGGGAGTGGACGTGTTTTATACCGGCATGTCCAAAGACCGTCCAGAAGCGCTTTCTGATAACATTCCATACATTCCCGCAAAAAAGATCGAGATCACAGGCGATACCTCGGTGACGGCCGTCGTGCTGGACGGCGAGCGCCACGAGGCAGACGGCGTCTTTATCCTGCGCCAAACCGTTGCCCCCACGGCGATCTTCCCGGAGCTTGAGATGGAAGGCGGTTACATCAAGACCGACCGGGGAATGAGGACTTCCGCCAAAGGCGTCTTTGCCGCCGGCGATTGTACCGGCAAAC
Source organism: Christensenellales bacterium (assembly GCA_050945915.1). Taxonomy (GTDB): domain Bacteria; phylum Bacillota; class Clostridia; order Christensenellales; family CALWSW01; genus CALNBC01. Next base: position 12,907 of record JBMNTV010000033.1, on the reverse strand, counting down.
CCCTTCAGATCGCCAAGGCCGTGGGCGAAGGGCTGATTGCCGCCCTTTCTGCGGTGGACTATCTGAGCGGAAAATAAGGGAGCAGATCAAAAACGGACGGGTGTATCCCGTCCGTTTTTGCTGGCAACCAGGAAAGCCCGGTCACGAGTTTTTGAGGATCACGCCTTCCATCAGGTCGGTGGCGCGCTCACACTTGTCAAAGCACATTTCCAGCCCTTCAAAAAGATTCGTCCAGATGATGATATCCAGCACGCTGTTTTCTTCGCAGAAGAGCTTGCGGGTGTATTTGCTGAGCAGCGCGTCGCCCTCGGCTTCGAGGGTGTTGACCTCCACCAGCTTGTCCGGCAGGGTTTTGGAACGCTTGAAGTTGCGCAATTCCTGGGCAGCATCCGCCAGCGCGTCGCAGCAGCGGATGATCAAAGCGGTGAACTCCAGGGTTTCCGGGCGGATGGACTGGACGTTATACATATAAATGCGCTGCATGATCTCGTCCAGAGCGTCGACGACATTATCCAGCTCGTGGGAGAGGGAAACGATGTCCTCCCGCTCGATGGGGGGCAGGAATTCCCTGGCCAGGGCCATCATCATCTGGTGTTTCAGAACGTCCGCCGAATTTTCGATGGCGTGCATCGCCTCCACCTGGGAGGGGAACTTCTCGATGTCAAAATTCAACAAGGACTCATGCAGGCAGTTTGCCGCCTGTTTGGCGTGTTCTGCGCACTTGGTAAAATACTCGAAATAATCAAAACCTTTTTTTTCCTGTTTCCTCATCGGAATCCTCCTAATAAAACCTTAGAATATCAGCATGAATAACTTGGTCATCAAATATCCCAAAAGGCCGCAGCCCGGGAAGGTGAGTATCCATGCCAGGGCCATTTCCTTGACGATCGACCAGTTCACTGCGGACAGTCTCTTGGATGCGCCAACGCCCATGATGGCGGTGGTCTTGGTGTGGGTGGTGCTGACGGGCACGCCGGAAAGGGAAGAGAATAGCAAGCAGAGGGCCGCGCCCGCATCCGCCGCGAAACCCTGATAGGTGGACAGGTGCACCATGTCCATCCCGACGGATTTGATGATGCGGTACCCGCCGATGGAGGTGCCCAGAGCCATGACCGCGGAGCACAGGATCATGAGCCAGATCGGGATTTCAAAGACGGTGACATCCCCCCGGCCGCTGGAAAGGAAAACGCCGAGCAGGAATACGCTCATGAACTTCTGACCGTCCTGGGCGCCGTGCATAAACGCCATGGACGCGCTGCCCACCCGTTGCAGGTTGCGGAACAGGTGGTTGGTTTTCCTGCGGTCCATATTCCTGCAGATTCCTTCGATGCTCCTGGCGGAGCCAAAGCCCAAACCGAAGCCGAGGAAGGTGGACAACACAAGGCCGATCAACACTTTGGACCATTCCGCGGGGTTGATGCCCGCAAAACCGCCGTGGAGAGCGACAGCCGCACCCGACAGCCCGGCGATCAGCGCGTGGCTTTCGCTGGTGGGGATGCCGAACTTCCAGGCCGCGGTTGCCCAGGCAACGATGGCGAACAGCGCCGCGCAAAGGGCGACGGTGGCTTCAGACGTGTTGCCCTCGAAGTTCACCATGTTGTAAATCGTCATGGCGACTTCGGAGTTGATCAGAGTCATCACTAGAACGCCGAGAAAATTAAATACCGCTGCCATGACGATCGCTGCGCGAGGCGTCATAGAGCGGGTCGATATACAGGTCGCGATGGCGTTGGGGGCGTCGGTCCAACCATTGACAAGAATGACACCCATGGTCAGAAGTGCGGTGACTGCCAGCAGCGGATTCGCACCGAGCTGGCTGATAAATTCGGCAAACGAAATGTTCATTGGTAAGAGTCCTTTCCCATGTGGGCAACGTGCCCACGGGCCCTTGTCGGTGCAGTTTTTTTATAATCGACGTTATTATACCATCTTCCCCCCGTAAGTAAAAGATGGACAGGGGATTTTTATCGAAGCCGAAAAAAAGGGGCGGAAATTCCGCCCGGAATATTCGATTCAGCAGAGTTTCGCCAGCAGTTTTTGAAGTGTCGGGGGAGAAATCCCCGCCACGTTTACCGCATAATCGGCAACCGTCGGGGCGAGTCCCCTGATTCCGTCAAAAAAAGCCTTCAGGTACTCTGGTTCCGCGGTAAAGACCGAACGCATAATTTCCCTTTGCCGTTCGTCCATCCCCGCGGATTTAACGGCGAAATCCTCCTGGAAGAAGGGGGCAAGCGCCTCGTTCGTTTTCAGGTAATCCTCCAGGATCAGCGCGGGATCTGCCCCCGCCAAAAAGTGGAGCAGCGCGGCCAAAACCCCGGTGCGGTCCTTCCCTTGCTGGCAATGGAACAGCACAGCGCCCTCGGACTCGGCGATCGCGGTAAGCGCCAGTCCAAATGAAGGCGCATAGGCACTCGCCATCCGGAAGTAGCCCGCGGTCATGTCCGCCTTGGGTGGGCCCGCGATGCCGCTTTTGATGCGGGAAACTGCCCCGCGGCCCGGCGTGCCGCCGTCCAGCAGCAATGGGATGCGCAAAAGCCTTGTGCGGGCCGGCAGCCTGTCCGGCTTTTCGTTGGATTCCCGGTCCGCCCGAAGGTCGATCACGGTTTTGATTCCAAGGAGAAAAAGGCGGTCAAGATCCCCGTTTGTCGCTTCCGAAAGATGGCCCGAACGGTAAATAACTCCAGCCCGTATCGGGCCCCTGCCGCCCAGATCCCGAAAATTGCGAATGGATTCAAACTCAGGCATAACTGTGCAGTCCGGGAAGGAGCTGATTCACCCCGATGAAGGTAAACAGCACGCAGATGACCGCAACGATGGCAAAGACCGCCATCCGCTTCCCGCGCCAGCCCTTGCGCATCCGCTGGTGCAGATAGATGGCGTAGATGATCCAGGTGATGAGCGCCCAGGTCTCCTTGGGGTCCCAGGTCCAGAAAGCGGACCAGGCCTGCTCCGCCCAGAGGCAGCCAGAAAGGATGACCACGGTGAGCATCAAAAAGCCGAAGGCCACCAGCCGATAGGCGATGTAGTCCAACTGGACGAGATGCTCGTTCGCCTCGTCCTTCACCTTTTTAAAGAGGGAAAGGTACTTGATTCCCACGCCGCCGGCGATGGCAAAGGAGGCATAGGAGAAGACCGCCGTGCCGATGTGCAGGCCGAACCAGGCGGATTTGAGCGCGGGCATCAGCTCGTTGATCTCTCTGGGCAAAAGGGCCGCATAGGAAAGGATGAGGAAGGCCGCGGGCAGCGAAACCGCGCTGATCCAGTCCTGCTTGAGCCAAAGGCGCAGCACGATGTGCAAGAGGCTGATGCCCCAGGCGAATCCTGTGGCGAATTCGAACTGGTTGGCCAGGGGGAGCCTGCCGGCGATGATCCCGCGGGCGACGATGTAGGCGGTAAGCAGCACGAAGCCTGCCAGGTTGATGAACCAGGCGGCTTTTTTGACCGCGTCCTTTTTGAAGGAAAGGCCGACAAATTCGACAACAGTCGCAACAAAAAGCACGGCCAGGGACGCAAAGAAAAGAATATTCAGCATTTTGCCCTCCGAAGGGTATTGATTTCGGAAATAAGGTTGATGTCGGTCTTGGGACCGCTAACCGCAAAGCTCTTTTTGCCGACTGTGACAAAAACAGGCACGTGGAAGAAGCAGAGGTAAAGCCCAGCGGTTATCAGCGCGAAGGAGAAATACAAAAGCCCCATCGCGATAGCCGGAACGGTTTTGATCCGGATTTGGGGGAAATAGACCGGGGATTCAAAGGTGTAGGTCACCCCGGAAACGGCGAGAGTGGTCCCCGGAAGCACCACGCCTGTGGAGCTTTCGCCATCTTCGACAACGGTAACCAGATAAACGGGGTTCACAAAATCGGGGGCATCCATCGGCGTGATTTTTCCGTCCTCGTCCGTGATGTGATCCGGGAAAAGGGCTTCGAATTGAACGCCGTTCGTGCCGTCAAGGGTGATGAACATCCCATGTTCCAGGGCAAGGGAACTGCTGACGCCCTCGTTCGTCACGGTCAGGTAGCCCGTGATGCCATAGCTGTGCTGGTAGTACTTGTGCCCGCCGAAGGAAAGGGGATAGTTGACGCTGATCTCCCGGGGGCCGCTTTCTGCCCCGTTTCTGTCCGTGATGCGAAGGATGCTGCGGTAATCCGGCATTTCGCCCTCGCCCATGGTGAAGGAATCCACGGCAATCACGGTTCCGTCCTCCATGGTGAAGGATTCTCCGGGGAAGATCACCTGGTCTTCGTATATGGAAAGGTACATGGCAGCTGCCGCAAACACCAGGATTGCCAGCAGCCCCAGGTGGGTGACGAAGGAGCCGAAATAGCCCAGGCGGTTTTTGTAATAGATCGTTTCGCCGTCTTTTTCCGTCACCTTGAAGCGCCGCGCCTTCAAAAAGGCTTCGATCCGTTCCCCATCTTTGCCGCTGATCGGTTCGCCCTTTTTGGCGAGCGCCCTGTCAAAACAGGAGGCGCGCGCAGACAGGGTGTTTTTCAGCCGCAGCACCGAGCAAAACAGAAGGTTCAGGCACAAGAGCGCCAACAGCGCCAAAAAATACCAGGAAGAAAAGACGTCATCCAGCGACAGAGCGAGGATCACGCCTGCAAAGCCGGGATATTGCTCCTCGTAATAAGCGGCGTTCTGCCCCTGAACGATTATGGAACCCAAAAGGGAGCAGACGACGATGAACACGAGGAGGATCATCCCGAATTTCATGGAACGAAAGAATTTGAGTAGTTTCATGTTTCATAAAAGAGAGACCGCGGCGGTCGGGTCAACCGCCGCGGTCCGGTCGATTTGTCAGAAAGAATCCGAGGGATTCTCCGAGACTGTGAACACGACGCTAGCGGCCAGGGGAGAGACAGTGCCGTCCTCAGTCCGGGCGCGAACGTCCAGCTTGAATGTGCCGGCGGTGTCCGCAACATAGGAGAAGCGCCAGTAAACCCAGCGGTCTGCGGTTGCTCCCGCGGTTTCGTGGGCGGTCCAGGTTTCGCCGCCGTCCAACGAGAACTCAACAGCACAGATGGGGGAGCCGATGTCGTCCGCATAACCCTCAAAGGTGATCTGTTCGCCAAGGGCGAACTCGGTTCCCTTCATGCGGTTGACGATGTTCACCTTTGCGCGCTGTTCGGCATCGGGGCCGATGATTTCGGGCAGGTTATCCTCTGCGGTCAGCTCGATCTCCATCACCTGGCGGGTGAAGTATTTTGCCACCGTTTCGGGAATCCAGAGCGCCAGCGGGCCGCCCTGGGACGCGGAAAGATCCATGCCGTCCAGCGACCAGACCAGCATCGCCTCTTTTTCCAGCACGTAATTCAGGGGCAGGGGAAGGCCGTACCCATCATCACCGCGGATGGTGATGGTGTTGACGCCCGGTTCCAGATCGGCAAGCTGGATCACATCCTCGACCTTGACGCCGGTGGGCCGGGTGTTGACCACCGCGGAGCTGGTGGCGCAGGAACAGGCCGTGGTTTTTGTGGTCTGCTGCATTTTCTGGATCTCGGCCAGGGAGAGGGAATAGGTCTTCTTAATATTGCCCTTGACGTTGACGAAATAATTCTCCAGTTCCACCTCGTTAAAGGCGAATCCGGGCTTGGCGCACATGGCGGTGGCCACGGTGCCGAAGATGTTGAACACATCGTCCGTGGGGGAGAGGACCTCCTGGTCGAAGCTGAACTCGCCCGAAACATGGGCGATCTTCATATAATCCTCTTGTTCGCGGGCTTCGATGACCACGGGGCTTTCCTGCTGAACCGCGGGGGCAGCGGCTTCCTCGGTGTCGATGGGCAGAGCGACGTTGCCTTCAGGTGCATTCGCTGCGCACCCGGAAAGGAGGGCTGCGACTCCGGAAATGCCGGAGACAAGTTTAATTCCGGTTGTTTTCTTCATGTTTTATTCCTCCTTTTCCTTATTTTGCTACCGCGTTGACCATGATCGAGGTGTTGGTTTCGCTGACCAGTCCGCTCTCCGTGACGGCACGCACCATCAGAACATAAGCGCCTTCGGCTTCGGGGGTGAAGGTATATCTCCAGTATACCCATTTACCCACCTCTGCGCCAGGGGTTTCAAACCTCGTCCAGGTTGCGCCGCGGTCCATGGAGATTTCCACAGCCACGATGGGATCGTCATACGCGTCGGCGTAGCCTTCGAAGGTGTAGGGCTCATAGGCGTCGATGATCTGGCCTTCCTGGGTGAAGAAGATGGCGGTGTTGGGCTTGTTGAAGAAGCGGCCTTCCTCCTCCCGGATCCAGCCAACGTAGATGTACAGATCCTCCACGGGGTCGTCCGCCACGATGAGTTTGGTCACCTGCTTTGCGAAGTTCGGCGCGCCCATGCCCGCTACCCAGGACTGCAAGGGATAGCCAAGGACCACGCTTAGGGGCTTTCCGTCCACTTCGTAAACCAGCAGGGCTTCGTGGTCTTCCAGCCATTCCAGGGTGGTGGGATAGGTGCAGGCGTCGTCAATGGGCATGGTATACACCTCGATGGCGCCTTCCTGCACGCCGGCGAGTTCCAGAAGCTTCTGGATGGGGATGCCCGTCACCTCGCAGTTGGCGATCAGTCCGCCGCCGGGCGGGTTCATCGTGCAATGCATGGCCATGGTGGTGGTTTCGGAAAGGCCCATGTCGATCAGCTCTCTGAGAGTGTAGGTGATGGGGTTGTCCACCATGCCTTCGACGGAAACCTCCCAGTTGTCAAAGACTTCCGGATCCAGCTCGACGCCTTCCACATAGTCCTGATAGCGGTAATAGTCGTTCCAGCCGTACAGCCAATTGAGGGAGAAAATATCTTCCTGCCCGATGGTAGTGGTCTGGTCGAAGGAGAAGGTGCCCTTGCTGGCGTCCGCGTCCACGATTCCGCGGAAGCGGTCGTACTTCACCTCGTCCCAAAGCTTCATCTCGCCGGTTTGATAGTCGGCGTCGTGACAGGACAGGCAGGTGCCGCCCATGTTGGAGAAGGCCGGGCCGCTGTGCAGACCGTGTACGGCGGCGCCGAACTGATAGAACTCGGTGACATAGTCCGGCGAATAGGTGTGGCAGCCTATGCAGTGCTGCACGTTAAGCGGAATTTCGCCGTAGAACTCAACTTCCAAATGCCCCTGGGGCATGTTCAGCAGCGTCTGGTTAAGGTCGTCGTGGCAGGCGGCACAGCCACGGGAATCGGCCTTAAGGGTATAGGTGTTGTGCAACGTCGGATCGGTCGGCGTGCGCTGAACCTGTACGCCGTTGTCCAGCGTTTTCACTTTTGGCGGATGCTTTGCGTTGGCCCAGCTTGGCAGCCACTTGCTGTTCCATGTTGTAGCCGGGGTACGGCTCCGGATCCAGCTCAGAAGCGGGATTCTCCGGTGCAGGGGTGGCTTCCGCTTCGGGTGCGGGCGTGGCTTCCGCTTCGGGGGCAGGAGTAGCCTCCGTTTCGGAACCGGGTGTTGCAGATGGTTCTGCTGCTTCACCGCAGGCGCAAAGCAGCACCAGGCAACACAGCGCCAGAGCAAGCAGCGCTTTCGAAACCTTGGTCTTCATTTTTTCCTCCATATTCCTAGTATTCTGCTGTGTTTGTTAATTCACAGCCAATAAACTATAGCTTACCTCCGTGGTTAAGTCAACTTGTATAGAATAATATATCGATTTGTGACGGCGAGGGGAATTTTGGGGCGGGCAGGGGAACATTCAAGCTCCGAAGCATACCCGGAAACAGGCGGCAGAGAGAGCCCCGAGCGCGGAAACAGAGCCGCAAAAGGGCGGAAAAGGTGCGCATCGCAGCCCACCGGTTTGCTGGCGATGGACGGCTGCGGCGTTTCGTTTTTCGCCTCGCTGTGGTACAATACCAAGCGGCAGTTATGCAAAAATCACAATGGAGCGAACGAATGGTACTGTTAACCGCAGCGGACATCAAAAAGAGCTATATCACGCGCACGTTGCTTTCCAACGTGTCCTTTCAGGTATCCGAAGGGGACCGCGTGGGGCTCATCGGCATCAACGGCTGCGGAAAGACCACGCTTTTTCACATCATCACGCAAGAAGAACCCTTTGACAGCGGAGAGCTGCACCTTTCCAAAAACGCGGTGCTGGGATACGTCCGCCAGCACGCGGACAGCACTTCCCGGCGCTCTGCCTATGACGAAGTGCTGACGGTTTTTGAACCGCTGATGGAAACCGAACGGGAACTTGCACAAATCACCGAGAAAATCAGCGGAGAAAGGGACGAACAGCGGCTCGACGCCCTGGTCAGAAGGCAGCACGCCCTTTCGGAGTTCTTCGAGCGGGAAGGGGGATACACCTTCCGCGCCCGGGCGCGCTCCACCCTCGCCGGCCTTGGGGTGGACGAGGAGATGCAGCAAAGGGAATTTCGCTCCCTTTCCGGCGGAGAAAAGGCAAAGGTGCTGCTTGCCCGGATGCTGCTTTCCGACGCGAACCTGCTTTTGTTGGACGAGCCCACCAACCATCTGGACATCGCCGCCGTGGAATGGCTGGAGGAATACCTGCTCTCCTACCGCGGGGCGTATATCGTCATCTCCCACGACCGGTATTTTCTGGATAGGGTGACCAACCGCACATTCGAAATCGAAAACGGCAGGTTGTTGAGCTACACTGGCAATTATTCTGCCTTTATGGAAAAAAAGGCCCACGAACGGGACATTGCCCAGCGGTATTACAACAACACCATGCGCGAAATCAAGCGCATCGAGGGCATCGTCGCCCAGCAGCGCCAGTGGAACCGGGAACGGAACATCCGCACCGCCGAAAGCAAGCTGAAGGAAATCGAACGGCTGAAAGAAAACCTTGTGAAGCCGGAGGAGGAGCCGGAAGCCCTGCGCTTTCGCTTCTTTGCGCCCCCTGCGGTGACCAACGACGTGGTCGCCTGCGATGATCTGTCCAAATCCTTTGGCGAAAAGACGCTGTTTTCCGGCGTCGAGCTGCTGATCAAAAACGGCGAGCGCGCCTTCTTGCTGGGCCCCAACGGCTGCGGAAAGACCACGCTGTTCAAGATCCTTTTGGGCATGCTTTCCCCGGATTCCGGGCGGAGGATGATCGGCCCGGGGGTGAAAACGGGGTATTACGACCAGAACCTGTCCGCCCTTTCGCCGGAAAAACAGGTGATCGACGAACTGTGGGACGCTTACCCCACTATGACCCAGACTGCTATCCGCACAGCGTTGGGCAGGTTCCTTTTTAAAGGGGACGACGTGTTCAAGCGAGTGGGCAGCCTTTCCGGCGGGGAGCGGGCGCGGCTTTGCCTTCTAAAGCTGATGCTTTCCGGCGCGAATCTGCTCTTTTTGGACGAACCGACCAACCATCTGGACATCGCCTCCAGAGAAGCGCTGGAAGATGCCCTTCTGGAGTTTCACGGCACGCTGTTCGTCATCTCCCACGACCGCTACTTCATCAACAAGCTGGCCTCGCAGATCCTCGTTCTCGACCCGGACGGCGTGACGAGCTACGATGGCGATTACGACGCCTTTTTGAAGGAGCGGGAAAGGGAACTTGCACAGCAGGATAAACAGGAAAAGAAGGAAAATCCGCAGGAAAAAAAGGCCGTAGGAGAATACCGGGCGGCGAAGGAAAGCCGGGCGAACATCCGCCGTATGCGGGCGCGGCTGGGCGCGGTCGAGCGGGAGAGCAACGAACTGAACGCGGAACTTTCCGCCCTTTCCGACGAACTCTGCGATCCCGATACCGCCGCGGATTACTTGAAGGTGACGGAGATTACCCAAAAAATCGACGCCATCAAAGCCAGGCTGGAGGGACTGGAGGAGGAATGGCTCCAGCTTGCCGAAATGCTGGAAGAATAGGGCAAGATTGCCGCTGCCGGAAAAATCCATGCAGAGCAGGCGGAAAACCCAGGAGCAAATGGCAAGAATAATGGCAGGGTCTTTTGCATGAAGACCCTGCCGTTTTACGTACTTGGATATGCTGGCGCTCGGGGCGGTTTGCTGAAAGCGTTGGAAGGCTACATCAGCGCGCCATTTCCCCTGGCGGAAGCGCTTCTTTTGTGGGCTTGCCGCATCCTTTCGGTTGGGCTGAGATAAGAATACACGACGGTCATGATGGGGCTGATGCCCGCCACGACGTTGCCCTCGTAAAGCTCCACCCGTTCAACGTTGTCCCGGTCCTCTAACAGGACGGTGGTCAATACCGGGCGGTTTCTCATCCGAAGCATGTCCAGGTCCGCCACCAGCACCTTTTTCCCGACGGTGACGCGTTCGCCGGGCTGAACCACCTTGGTAAACCCCCGGCCATCCGGTTCCACGCCGCTTTCGCCCAGAACGACGCGCACGGTAAAGCCGTCGTCCGTCTGGACGGCGAAGGCGTTGTTTGTGGGGGAGGTATAAATCAGGTTGCCGGTAACAGGCGCGACGACATTGCCGGAGGTCGGCTCAATGGCGACAGCGCTTTGCAATCGGTCGGGCGGACTTTCCGGCATCAGCGGCGCACAAAGGCCCGTAACGGGCGAAACTATCTCAAAGCTACGCTTCTTTTCGGCGCTTTCCATCATAAGGTCCTCCTTGATCGCTGGCTGTCAGTGCGCGGAATAACTGCTTAATAGCTTTCCCAAACCCAATGAAAAATACGCCGAAGCCTTTCGGCCCCGGCGCATCTTGCGCGTTTTGATGCCATCAAAGAACCATGCTGATGGGCATGATGCACACCCCGGCAAACAAGGACCAAAGGGCGAGCCGGTCGTATCCGTACTGGCGGGAACTGGGTAAGAGTTCTTCAAAGGCGATGTAGAGCATGATGCCCGAAACGATGGAAAACAGCGCACCCAGCATCTTGGCGCTGATGAAGGGCGCCAGCACCAACCAGGCGATCACGGCGCCGATGGGTTCCGCAACGCCGGAAAGAAAGGTGTAAAAGAAGGCGCAGCCCTTGCTGTTCGTCGCGTAATAAATTGGAAGCGCGACGGAAATGCCCTCCGGAATGTTGTGCATGGCGATGGCAAAGGCGAGGGTGATGCCCAGGGAAGGGTCGGAATACCCGGCCATAAAGGTGGCGATGCCTTCGGGGAAATTGTGGATCATAATCGCGATGGCGGAAACCATCCCCACCCGCAAAAGGTCCTTGTGCCCTCTGGTATCCTTGCTGGTTTTGGGATCGTCATGGGGAACCAGGCTGTCCAGCAGGCGGGCGATGAGAACGCCGCCGATGAGGCAGGCCACGGCAAGCAGCGTTCCAGACAGCGAGGACATCGTTTCCGCAAACGCTTCCTGGGCGCTGGGGAACAGCTCGATCAGGGAAACGGCGATCATCATCCCGGCGGAAAAGCCCAATGCGGCGGTTAGCAGCTTTTCGCTCTTCACTTTCACAAAGAAGATGATCAGAGCGCCCAGCAAAGTGGCCATGCCCGCCCCGGTGGCGAGGAGCAGAGCAAATACGGGGTTGTTCAATGGTAACATGATTCAATCCTCCACGATGATACCGTCCCGACCGGGGGACGAGTTAACGTCATTAAACTTGATTATAGAATTTTTGTAATGGAGGGTCAAGGTATGAGCGGGGGCGGTTTCGCACCATGCTTGAAAAGGATGGTTGACAAGGGAGGACGCATAAAGTAAACTTAGGTAAACTTAAACGGGAGGACGGATCATGCAAAAGCTGGTAATGTTCTATTTGGCGAACTGCCCCCACTGCAAGCGCGCATTTGCCTATGAAGAGGAGCTGAAAAAGCGCAGGCCAGATCTTGCCGCGGTGGAGGTGGAACGGGTGGATGAGCGTGTGGACCCTGAACGTGCGGACCAATACGATTACTGGTATGTTCCCGCCTATTTCCTCGGGGAGGAGAGGCTGTTTTCCGGCTCCCCCACCCCTGAGGATATTGAGCGGGTCTTTGAGCGGGCATACAACGCATAAAAAGGGTTCATCACGCCGGAAAAGGGGATGCTCGAATCGTTCAAGAGGGGTGTCCCCGCTGCCGGCGGGCAGCCCGGTCAAGGCAGGATGTGCAGAATCATGCGAAGAACTGCCCCGCCAGCCGTCGGCTTCGGGGCATTTGCTCCATATCCTTCGATGCATAGGGGGACGAACAGATGGCGGGTTACGGTGGTAACCCGTTATTTCTTATTCAAGAACAGGGGCGAAAATGCATCAAAATGCATTTTTGCTTGTAATGGGCTGCATTTGCGTGTATAATCCAAATGATTTACCTATTCACCAGAGTGTTGCGTTAAATCATTCATCATCTATTTTATCACTGAAAGAGGAAGCAAAATGGAAGGATCGAGAGTGCAGATACTGATCGCAATGGCGGTGTATATGTCCGCTGTTATTGGCATTGGGCTGTACTTCGCCAAGCGGGCGAACCAGTCCTCTGAACAGTTTTTCCTGGGCGGCCGCTCCCTCGGCCCCTGGGTGACCGCCATGAGCGCCGAAGCGTCGGATATGTCCGGTTGGCTGTTGATGGGCTTGCCGGGCGTGGCTTACTGGTGCGGGCTGGCAGATGCTTTCTGGACCGCCATCGGCCTTGCGCTGGGAACCTATCTCAACTGGCTGATCACCGCCAAGCGGCTGCGGTTCTATTCCCAGGAAGCGGGGGCGATCACCATTCCGGATTTCTTCTCTGCCCGCTTCAAGGAAGACAAGAAGGTCATCATGACCATCGCGTCGTTGTTCATTCTGGTTTTCTTTTCGGTTTATGCAGGAAGCTGCTTCGTAACCTGCGGAAAGCTGTTTTCCGTTCTGTTTGGCCAGCCCTATCAGCTGATGATGATCCTGGGTGCGCTTTTCGTCATCGTCTATACCTTCATCGGCGGCTTCCTTGCAGAAAGCGCATCCGACTTTATGCAGACCATCGTGATGATCCTCGCCCTTGCCGCGGTGCTGATCACCGCAACTGTGGCTGCAGGGGGCGTGGACGCGGTGATCGAAAACGTCAAGGGCATTCCCGGCTTTTTGGAGCTGTTTGGCATCGCCAG
>JBMNTV010000032.1:0-21867 GCA_050945915.1 Christensenellales bacterium | reverse complement strand
CGCCTGTACGAGCTGGCGGATAGGCCCAAAGGCTTCGTCAAGCCAAACGCCAAACCCTTCGAAAGGCTGGTGCCCCTGCCGGAGGTGATCGCTTCCGCAACGGGTTTTGCCGCAAACGGCAAAAAAACCCAGGCGGTCTATGACCGGATGCTGGCAGTTCTGGGCCCGGAGTTCTTCATCCTGCGGGAAGCGCCGAAGGAGGAGATCGCCCGCCATTTCGGCTCCCTTCTCGCCGAAGGGGTCCTGCGGGTGCGGGAGGGCAGGGTTGAGCGGATCCCGGGTTACGACGGAGAATACGGCAAAATCGCTGTTTTCCGGCCGGAGGAACGGGCCGATTTTGCCGACGAGATAGCGCTTCTTGGACAGCGGAAGCGTAAGAATACCCCGCCCCCAATGCCCCTTTGACGCAGGTCCCTTTTTCCCTTAAGAAAAGCGTGGCTGATTCAAGGAATCGACGAAAAGGGGCGGGGCACATCGAAAGGCGGCGCGGCCCGTCCGCCGCATCACAAACATTCATCAAAGGATTGCGTTTCAATAAACGGAAACACCGAAGCAATACCAGCTTCGGTGTTTTTTTGACTAGCTATTTCCCGGAACAACCATGGGTGCTTATCGCAAAAACGTCAAAGCCATTTGATCGAGCTGTCCGGCATGATGACGGCGATGGGCAGATCCGGGAAAGTGGAATGCAGCTGCGTGATGAACAGGCTGCTGCCCGACGGGTTGCTGCCCACGACGATCAGCTTGATGTCATACCGCCGGATATACATTCTGGTGGTTTCCACCGGTGCATCGCTGTAATAAACGGCCATGTCCGCCCCGACAGAGGAAGCGACGCTGAAAAGATGCTCCATGACTTTGGAATTCGAGGGCGCTTCGGACCGGGGCTGAATGCTCAAAACGCGCACGGCCTGCCCGTCTTCTTTGAGGGAGGCACCGGTTCGGATAAGCCGTTCGCAGCTCGCCTGGTTTGTGACCAGTACCAGCACCGAAGGATGGGATGAACAGGTCATAATATCACCTCAGCTGATCGTGGGGGTGGGTCATGTCAGCGTCATGTTCCTCTGCCTTGAGGGTAAATCGGAAGGTCGTGCCTTCGCCCTGCTTGCTTTCGACCCAGATGCGTTCGCCAAGGAGGGTTATGATTTCCTGGGCGATGGAAAGGCCAAGCCCTGTGCCGCTTTGGGAATGGGCGGCGTCGGTTTTGTAGAAACGGTCAAACACGTGGGGCAGGTCGGTTTTTGCGATGCCGCAGCCCGTGTCGGAAAGGGAGAGGATGATGCTCTCGCCGTCAAAGTCGGCGGAAAGGGCAATCCTTCCGCCCTCGGGGGTGAACTTGATGGCATTGTCAAACAGGATGACCAGCACCTGCTCGACCCGGTCCGCGTTGCTGATGGCAAAGGGCAAATCCGATGGGATTTCGACAGCGAAGCTGATCCCGACGGCGTCCGCCCGGGGGGAGTAGCAGTCCGCAAAGGAGCGAAGCAGCTCCGCGACGTCAAACGATTCTTTTTCCAGGGCAACAGCGCCGGTTTGCAGCCTGGAAAGCTCCAAAAGGTCGTCGATCAAGCGGGAAAGGCGCATGCTCTCCCGAAGGATGTGGCTGTAATACCGGGGTTTGTCCGCTTCGTCCACCAATCCGTCCGACAGGGCTTCCGCAAGGCCGCGGACTGCGGCAACGGGGGTGCGCAGCTCGTGGGAAACGTTGGCGACGTAATCCCTGCGGGTCTGCTCCAGGCGTTCGGATTCGGTGACGTCATGGAACAGGGCGACCGCGCCCACAACGCCGCGCTTTTCATCCTCAAGGGGCGAGATATTGACCAGGAAAATCGTAGAATCGGAGATCAGGCTGCGCAAAATGGGTACGCCGTCTTTCACGCAGGCGTCAAAATCATCCCAAAGGGAAGCATCCGGAATAAACGCCATCCGGTCGGATACGGCTTGGGGATCTGCGCCAAAAAGCCGGAACACCGCGGGATTGGCGTGGGTAATCTCGCCGTCCTTGCCCACGGCGACGATGCCTTCCGAAAGGCCGTTTAAGATCCGCTCCAGCCTGTTCCGCTCCACCACCAGCGCGCCGATGGTGCTGGAAAGCCTGCTGGAAAGGTAGTTCAACGCGCCGCCAAGCTGGCCGATTTCGTCCCTTTGGGAATCGTTGGCCCGGACGGTGAAATCCCCGCCCGCCATGGCGAGGGCGACGTCCCTCATCTGGTTGATGGGTTTGATCAGGAAGCGCGTGGCGTAAAAAGAGGGGATGAGCATCATCAAAAGCGCCAGCGCCATACAGAGCATCAGGGCAACCGCGAGGTCGGAGGAAGGGGTGTTCACGTCCGCCATGGGTTTTGCCAGGAAGACCGCGCCGATGGTGATCCCCGCGATATGGGCGGGAACGCCGACGATCAAATGGCCCGCGCCGCTGCCGGAGGTGTCCACCACGGTGATGGACTCGCCGACGGCGAGGACGGTGGTGACGTAATCAGAAAGGGTGGCGGCAAAGGCCTGGGCTGCGGCCATGGCCTGCTGGCGCTCCGGGGTGCCTTCCTCGGTGTCGTTGGGGATGGTGTAAACGTCCAGCGTGCCGTCGTACTTAAAGACCATGGCGGAAGCGCCCCAGGCGCTGTTGCTCCCCACGCGCAGCCGGAAGGATTCGTGGGACTGCAACCCGCGATTGTAGCGCACGTACTCGTCCGCCAGGTAATTCGCCTTCAGCTCCAGTTCCGTGGCGCGGATGCTGGAGATCTGCCGCCTGGAAAGCGGCACAAAAAGCGCCATGATCAGCACCGCGGACAGCAGGATCGTGGCCATGACCAGGGTCAGGGTGCGGAGGAACAGCCCGCTTTTGATCATTGAGAAGCCTCGAATTTATAGCCGACGCCGTAGATGGTCTTGATGGACCAGCCGACGCCTTCCTGGGGCAGTTTTTGACGGATTCTTTTTATCTGGGTGTCCACCGCCCGGGTGTCGCCGAAGTAGTCGTATCCCCAAACCGCGGAAAGGATCTGCTCCCTGTCAAATACCTGGCCGGGGTGGGAGGCCAGAAGATGCAAAATCTCGACCTCTTTGGGGGTGAAGGGCACGACAGCGCCCTTGATCTTGACCTCGTAGTGGTTCAGGTTGATCTCCAGGGAATCATAGCGCAGCACCGGGGATGCGGGATCGCTCTTCTCGTTTGTCCGGCGCAGCACCGCCTTGATCCGGGCGACGACCTCCCGCGGGCTGAAGGGTTTGACGATGTAATCGTCCGCCCCGAGCTCCAGGCCGACGATGCGGTCGATCTCCTCGCCCTTTGCGGTCAGCATGATGATGGGAACGGAACTGGTCTTGCGGATGTTTTTGCACACGTCCGTCCCAGACATCTTGGGCATCATAATATCGAGAAGGATGAGGTCGGGCTGCTCGGCATTCGCCTTTTCAAGGGCTTCCTCGCCGTCGTAGGCGGAGGACCAGGTAAAGCCCTCGGCTTTCAGGTAGAGGGAAAGGGTTTCGTGCAGCACGGCCTGATCGTCACAGATCAAAATGTGAGGGGTTTTCGGCATGTTTGATCAGAGCCTCCCTTTCAATCAAGCGCATAATCAGAGGAAGAATAATATGTGTATATTATACTCTTCCCGCCAAAGCCGCGCAAGCAAACCCGGGCAACTGATACGATTGTCAAGCTGATGCCACAATGAAGGGTCAATACCCGAACATTAAATCGAGAATTGGGAAGAATATTGGGAAAATTCCGAATGGCAGGCTTTACATCTGACAGCATGTTCTATATAATAGTCATCGGCAAAATACCGCCTTTGTGCGGATTTAAGGAGTTCACCCATGGCGAGAACAGTTGGAACGGTAGTACGGGGCGTACGTGCGCCAATCATCAGAGAGGGTGACGATCTCGCGTCAATCGTGGCGGACAGCGTGATCGAATGCGCAGCGTCGGAGGGCTTCGAGCTTTGCGACAGGGATGTCATCGGCGTGACCGAGGCCGTGGTCGCCCGGGCCCAGGGCAATTATGCGACGGTGGATCACATCGCGAAGGACATTGCGGACAAGTATCCCGGCGGGGAACTGGGATTGATTTTCCCCATTCTCAGCCGCAACCGCTTTTCCGTCTGCCTGCGGGGAATCTGCAAGGGCGTTAAAAAAATTGTGATTCAGCTCAGCTATCCTGCGGACGAAGTGGGCAATGCCCTGGTTTCGCTGGACCAGTTGGACGAGCATGGCATCAATCCCTGGACGGACATCCTCACCGAGGAAAGGTTCGAGGAACTTTTTGGCAGGCCGGAGCACCCCTTCACCGGTTTGGATTATATCGCGCTTTACAGGAACATCGCCGAAAGCTGCGGCGCGGAGTGTGAGATCATCCTGGCGAACGACTGCCGCTCCATCCTTAAGTATACCCCCCATGTGCTCTGCGGGGATATTCACAGCCGCCACCGCTCCAAGCGCCTTTTAAATGCTGCCGGAGCGAAGACCGTCTTTGGTTTGGAAGATGTCCTGACCGCCCCGGTGGGGGATTCGGGATACAACCCCGAATACGGCATCCTCGGCTCCAACAAATCCACGGAGGAAAGGGTCAAGCTCTTCCCCAGGGACGCGCAACCCTTTGTGCTGGACGTTCAGAAGAAGATTCTTGACCGTACCGGCAAGCATGTGGAAGTGCTGGTTTACGGGGACGGCGCCTTCCGCGATCCCGTCGGCCATATCTGGGAGCTTGCGGACCCCGTAGTCTCCCCGGCTTATACCGATGGGCTCATCGGCACCCCCAACGAGCTGAAGCTCAAGTACCTGGCGGACAATGACTTTGCGGGCTTAAGCGGCGAAGCCCTGCGAAATGCCATCACCGAGTACATTCGCCAAAAGGACGGCAATCTCAAGACGTCCATGGCGGCGATGGGCACCACGCCAAGAAGGCTGACGGACCTTCTCGGATCCCTGTGCGACCTGACCAGCGGAAGCGGGGACAAGGGTACGCCCATCGTCCTCGTTCAGGGGTATTTCGATAATTATTCCACCAACAAATGACCAATTGGCATAGAAACGCGATCGGCAAGGGAAAATAACCTTGCCGATCTTTTTGTATGTGCATTTCCTGGCGCGACGAAGAAGCAAGCCTGGCGGATACGGCAATTTGAGTTGCGCTTTTGAAGGCGGAGCAGAATCGGCAAAGCAACCAAGCTGAAGGATTGCGATCTGGGAGGTACAGCGTGCTTTTCATTTATCTGAAGCAGAGCGCCATCATGAACAAAGGGGAAAGCGTCGCCCTGCGGGACGTCGCCCAGCTTGCCGGGGTAAATGCCGGCATCAAGCAGGTCAAGGACGTCGTGCTGGGGACGGTGGGGGAGGAGATGCTGCTCATCACCGCGGCAGACGTTGCCGCAGCCCTGAACCGGGAAGATGTGACCTTTTTGGGCGCGCCGGCCTGCGCTGTTCAACCCAGGCAAAAGGAGGACAGCAGGCTGGTCATGTACCTGAAGGCGGTCTTTGTCGCCATTTTGCTGTTTGTCGGCGGGGCGATGACCATCCTGACCTACCAGACGGACGTGGACATGCCGGAAACCCATATGGTCCTGTCCCGGATCTTCACGGGCAGCGATGACTTGTCCCCCTGGATCACCCTCCCCTATTGCGCAGGGGTGGGCATCGGCGTGTTGTTTTTTACGAATATTCTGCCAGGAAAGAAGAAGTCCCCCTCCCTTTTCGAGCTGGAGGAGTTCTCGGCGCAATCCGATCAGCAAAAATACGACGTCGCCAAGGCAGAGGAGAAAAAATGATCGTTCTGGGCGTTCTGGTGGCCTTCGGTCACGGTTTGGTGGTGGGCGCGGCGGTGGCGCTGGTCTTTATTGTGCTGGGGCTGGTTTCCCAGTGCGCAGCGGTGACAGGAACAAGGCGATTCCTTCCCCTTTATGGGAAAATGGTGTGCCTCGGCGCGTTCGTCGCTTCCGCGCTGCATCTAGTGGGGTTTTCCGGCAGGCCGGAGACCATGCCTTTACTGCTCCTTTTTGGACTGTTTGCGGGGATCTATCTGGGGGTTGTACTTTCCGCCCTCGCCGAGGTATTGAATATCTTTCCCATGATCTCGGGAAAGCTAAAGCTGGCAAAAAGCATACGGGTGATGGCATTCGCCCTTGCTGCCGGCAAGACTTTGGGCGTGGCGGCCTATTACTTCACCCCGTGGTTTCAACCATGAAGCAACAGCCCCCGCCGAAGGAGGAAACAATGGAAAAAACCAGGATCAAGCCACCGGAAGCCAATGTGGATTGCCCCCGCGCCCCGGAGGAGCGGGAGATTCGCTACCGCGGCTATACGGAAAGATTGCGTCAACGGGAGGAAACATGACGGCGAGAGAGATGAACAAAAAAGAGCTGGAGGACAAGGAAAGCTATCAAGCCCTGATCAAAAAGCGCATGGACAAAAGCCCCCTCTTTCCCGACTGTGTAAAGGCGTTTTTTACCGGCGGAATCATCTGCGCCATCGGAGAGGGTTTCAGAAGATTCGGGCATTATGTGCTGAACCTTTCCCAGGATGACGTCAACGCGTTTACCGCGATCGTCATGGTTTTTCTGGGCGCTTTGCTGACTGGCCTGGGAGTTTACGACAGGATCTACAAGTTCGGCGGAGCGGGCGCTGCGGTGCCCATCACCGGATTTTCCAACTCGGTCGTGTCCCCCGCGATGGAGTTTCGGCGCGAAGGGCTGATCATGGGAACCGCGGCCCGCATGTTTACCATCGCCGGGCCGGTGCTGGTTTACGGCATCGGCGGATCCGTGATCGTCGGATTATTGTGGCTGGCGTTGAGGTAAGGAGTGCAAGATGGACAACAGATACAAACAGATCCTGGCTGCGCCGAACCGCGTCGGGGGGCAGACCCTCGTGTTCAACAACAGGCCTGCGGTGGCATCCATGGCGGCTATCGCCGGTGAGGTGGAAGGCCAGGGGACATATGGTCATCATTACGACATTGTGCTGACGGACGACCTTTGGGGCGAGGAAACCTGGGAGAAAGCCGAGAGCAAGATGTTCGAGGAAGTGGTGCGCAGCGCCCTCTCCAAAGAAAACCTCGCCGAAAACTGGGTGGAATGCCTGATCGGCGGCGACCTTTTGAACCAGATCATTGCGGCAAACTTCGCCGCCAGGCAACTGGGCCTTCCCTTTTTGGGGCTGTATGGGGCGTGTTCCACCATGGCGGAATCCCTGCTGGTGGGTTCGGTGCTGGTTTCGGGCGGGTTTATGTCCTGCGTGGCCTGCGCGGTCACCAGTCATTTCTGTACGGCGGAGCGCCAGTACAGGATGCCGCTGGAGATGGGCACCCAGCAGACGCCCACCGCCCAAAGGACGGTCACCGGCGCGGGCTGTACCGTGCTGGTTGCCCAGGGATCGGGGGCAGCGAAAAACGTCGAAATCACCCACGGCACGGTGGGCAAGGTGATCGACCTGGGCGTGAAGGACGCGAACAACATGGGCGCGGCCATGGCGCCGGCGGCGGCGGACTCCATCTGCGCGCATTTGGCGGATACAGGAAGAACGGTGGACGACTACGATCTCATCGTCACCGGAGATCTGGGCTCTTTGGGGGCAGAGCTGACCCGGGAACTGTGCCTGCAAAGGGGTGTGGACCTGAAGGACAAGTATCTGGACTGCGGCGACAGCATCTTTGCCCCGGAGCAGGACATGAAGGCCGGGGGCAGCGGATGCGCCTGCAGTGCGGTGGTGCTGAACGCGTTCCTCCTGAAGGAGATGATGTCCCAAAAGTACAACAGAATCCTGTTTCTTGCCACGGGCGCGCTGCTGAGCGTCAACAGCACCCAGCAGGGCGAATCCATTCCCGGCGTTGCCCATGGCGTCGTCTTTGAAAGGAGGATGGGCTGATGCTGATCGATTATGTATACGCCTTTGTGATCGGCGGTCTGCTCTGCGTGATCGCCCAGGTGTTGATGGATCTGACGAGCATAACCCCCGGAAAAATCCTGGTGCTTTACGTCACCACAGGCGTGGTGCTGGGGGCTTTCGGCATCTACGACAAGCTGGTGGAGATCGCCGGCGCCGGGGCGACGGTGCCCCTGACCGGATTTGGCAACGCTCTGGCGAAGGGGGCGATCAAAGCCGCCGGAGAGCGCGGCATCATCGGCGCGTTTACCGGCGGGATGACTGGCACGGCGGCGGGGGTGGCCGCGGCGATCGTCTTTGGCTACGCGGCGGCGTTGATATTCAAGCCAAAAGCAAAAAAATAGCGGCAGTGAAACCTCCCTAAGATCATAAAGGCGCGCCTTTTGCGATTGACAGCAACTGGCGCGCCTGTTATGATAAGCAAACAACTGGCAAAAGGAGGAACGGTCATGCCGGACAAGAAAGAAACCATTTCCCACAACGAGACCGTGTGCTCTGCAGAGTTTGGAGCGGAAAGCTGCAAGGTTCCGCCGGAATCCTCCGAAGACGAAGACGAGGATTAACCGGTTTTCACCCGCCGTTTTTCACGGAAAGGACAGGGGCGGAAAAAGAATCCCCCAACGCACAATCGCAAACTGACAAGGATTTTTTGCGCGGGTTTGCCCACAGGGTGACCCGCGCATTCCTGTGCAGACGCGAACTTAGAAAATCATCTGAAACCAAAATAGAATGATGGCGGCCATCCGGGCAGCCATGCACCCGAATCCTCACTTAAGGGTTTTCACATAATCGCCGATTTTCTTGTCCATGGTGCTAATGTGATTCGTAAGCCAGTTGATCACCATTTGATTGGCATTCAGGATAACGAGGAGGTTGCCGCCGGTTTTGTCATACTCGCTTTTCAACTTGGCAAGTTCGTTGATAAAGCTTGCGTGGGCTCTCTTTTGAGCATCGATTTCGGGGTAACGGATTTCTTCCATGTACGCTTCTTCGTCTTTAAAGTGCTTCCTGGTATACTCATCCAAGAAATCCAGCATGGTATCGATGTATTCTTTGGCCCTTTGTTGTTTTCCGGCTTCGAACAGCCCATTCGCCTTTTCAAACCATACTTTATGCTGGTCATCGATTTGCTTGACACCCACCGACAGGTTAGAAGTCCACACGACTGCCATAGACAGAACCCCTCCTTAATAAAATAGAAATGTATATAGATTCTATAGGTTTTTTCGGATGACTTCAACAAATTTCCAAAAGAATAGCGAACTTTTGAAAAATGATTGACGGGATTTTCAGAAAAAAGTATCATGGACCATGCAGCATGAGTGGAGGAATCTGAAAAAGGAACAGCATATGGATGTTTGGGGTAGAAGAGCAAAAAAGCATGAAACAGACCACTCAAGCTCGGACAAACTGCTTGACGCAGAGGAATCAACGTGTTATACTTCGACTGCGCGAACAAGAAGAAGTATCCCGCTTCTCACCGCAAGGCTGCGCCAAAGCGGTCCGGAACTCGCAATTCCGGTGGATCATTTGCTTATGCGGTGTATCCGGGCGGGTTTTCCCGCCTTTTTTCATGTCCGCAGCGGATGCCGCAGAAGGCTGCGGACAAAAATAGACAACAGGTATGGAGGTGTTTTCACATTAGCGTCAACGATTTGATGATTAACGAGGAAATACGGGATAGGGAAGTGCGCCTGATCGACGAAAACGGCGAACAGTTGGGCGTCATGTCCACCGCCGCGGCGCTTTCCATCGCCGAACAACGCAACCTCGACCTCGTCAAAGTTGCACCGCAGAGCAAACCGCCGGTTTGCAAGATCATGGATTATGGCAAGTATCGCTTCGAGACCATCAAGCGCGAAAAGGAAGCGAAAAAGCACCAGCGCGTGATCGAGATGAAAGAAGTCCGGCTCAGCGCCACAATCGACCAGCACGACCTTGAAGTCAAGGCGAAGGCCGCAAGCAGGTTTCTCGCGGACGGCAACAAGGTCAAGGCTTCCATCCGGTTCCGCGGTCGCCAGGCGACCCACAGCGAAATCGGACGGGAGGTCATGAACCAGTTTTATGAAATCCTGAAGGATCAGTGCGTGATCGACAAACCGCCAAAGCTCGAGGGCAGGAACATGACCATGTTCCTTTCCCCAAAAGCCGAAGCTAAAAAATAAAATAGCGGCAGTGCCGCAAAAATCTGCTGCCCGCGCTTTCATCATGCATCAAAGCGCGGGAAAGTAACGCAACTAAGGAGGAACCCAAATGCCCAAGGTCAAAACCCACAGGGGAGCAGCCAAGAGGTTCTCTGTGACGAAATCCGGCAAAATCAAGAGGGCTCAGGCCTTCAAAAGGCACATCCTGACCAAGAAGCCCACCAAACGCACGCGTAGTCTCCGCAAGACCGCGTACGTCGCCGAGTGTGAGGAGAAGAACATCAGGAAGCTCATCCCCTATAAGTAAGCGAGGAGGTTCACAACCGTGGCAAGGATAAAAAGAGGCGTTAACGCCGTTAAAAAACGCAGGAAAATACTGAAGCTGGCCAAGGGCTATTATGGCGGCAAGAGCAAGCAGTACCGCGCTGCTACCGAAGCCGTCATGAAGTCCCTCAAATATGCCTATGTGGGCCGCCGCCTGAAGAAGCGCGACTTCCGCAGCCTTTGGATCACCCGAATCAACGCGGGCGCAAGGCTCAACGGCATCTCCTACAGCCGCATGATGGACGGTCTGAAGAAGGCCGGCGTGGCCATCGACCGCAAGGTGCTGGCGGACCTGGCCGTGAACGACGCGGCAGCCTTCGCCCAGCTTTGCGAAGTGGCCAAGAAAGCCATTGCTTAAAGTGGTGATTTGAATCGGCGGGCCGGTTGCGGTTCGCCGATTTGTCTTTTTTGAACGGATGGGAGGAAGCATGTTCCCCGCGATAGACAGCCCGAAAAACGCCCGCGTCAAGCTCCTTCGCTCCCTTTCCCAAAAGAAGTTCCGGGACCAAACCGGCCTTTTTGCGGTGGAGGGAGAAAAGCTCATCGAGGAGGCGCAAGACTGGGGATTTGCGATTGAATTCGCCCTGTTTGCAGACGGAGACAGCGCCCTGGCAGCAAGCCTTGCGGACTCCGGGACGCAAGTGTTTGCCGCTTCCGAGCAGGCGATTCGCGCCGCCTGCGACACCGAGACTCCCCAGGGCTGCGTCGCCGCCGTGCGGATCCCCGACCATGCCGGAACTGTTCCGCAAAAGGGCCTTTGGGCGGTGCTGGACGGCGTGCAAGACCCGGGAAACGTGGGCGCCATCATCCGCTGCGCGGATGCTTTTGGCTCCGAGGGGGTGCTGCTCGGCCCCGGCTGCGCGGACCCCTGGTCCCCAAAGGCGGTGCGCTCCGCCATGGGCTCCTCCTTCCACATCCCCGTCGTCTCCGTCTCCAATCTTCCCGGAGCTTTGGGCAGAATGCGTTCCCTGGGATTCAGGATCATCGCCGCCCACCTTTCGGGTTCGCCGGAACTTCCCGACTCCCTGGGCGCATCCGTTGCTCTTTTGATCGGCAGTGAGGGGAGGGGCCTTTCCGAAGAGGTTTCCAACGAGGCAGACATCCTTTATCGCCTGCCCATGAAGGGCAACGCTGAATCGCTGAACGCCGCCGTGGCCGCAGGGGTCATCCTTTACGAACTCTCCAAAAGAATGGTATAGTAATGGCGTGAAAAATGGCGTTTTTTGGCAAAAGCCAAAAACGGCAAGGAGCGCGCGATGGGCAATCCGTTCAACAGACATTGGCTGATGGTCGGAGCGTTGTGGGCGGTGCTTGGCTGCGCCGCCGGCTTTCTCGCCACAGATTACGGCTGGGAAACCTTTGCCCTGGTCGCCGTTTGCTGTTTTGCCATTGCCGCTGCCGCCGCAGGACTGAAGGCAAAAAAGCCCTCTTATTTTTTCATAAGGGGGCTTTTTGCGCTTTTGGGCATGCTGTGGTTCTTTGCAAGGACGGCGCCGCTTCTTGCCGAGCAGCCCTTTTCGGGCAGGATCACAGGAAGGATTTGCGCGCTGCCGGAGAGGACGGAGTACGGCGTGAAGACCGTGCTGGACGACGTCTGGGCGGAAGAGGCAAACGGCTGGCGAAGGGTTGCGGGCAGGGTGGTTTTGCTTTCGGACATTTCCGGTGCAGAGTATGGGGATACCGTCTTTGCTACTGCCACCCTTGAAAAGCCGGAAACCAGGCGCAACCCCGGGGGCTGGAACGCGCGAAGCAGCAGCCTGGCGCAAGGGGTTTCCCTTTCCGGTTCGTCAAAAAAGGGCGAGGCGGAAATCGCGCGAAAGGGCGGGTTCACGCCCCTTCGAGGGCTCTACGCCCTGCGGAGGGCGATGGAGGGAGCGATCTTCTTCGCAGGCGGGGAAGAAGCGGGAAGGATGCTCATCGGCGTCCTTTTTGGGGACGTTTCCAACCTGGATGATGAAACGATGGACGATTTCCGCCTTGCCGGCACCGCCCATGTGCTCTCGGTGTCCGGATTGCATGTTTCGGCTCTGGCGGGGGCTTTGATGTGGCTGCTGGGCAAAATACGCAAAAAGCGCCGCTCTTGGGGTGCGTTCTTTGCCATCGCTCTGGGGCTTTTTTGCTTTTGCGCCATGGCGGATTTTTCTGTTTCCGTCGTCCGGGCGGCGCTGTGTTCGGCCTTTGCGCTTTTGCGGCGCATGCGGGGGGAGCAGGTGGACCTGCGGCTGAACCTTTCCTTTGCGGCGTTGGCGCAGTGCGCCATCAACCCCGCATGCGTGCTTTCCGCAGAGTTTGCGCTGTCCTACTGCGCTGTGCTGGGCATCGGTTTGCTGTACGTTCACTTCAAAAAGGCGCTGGTAAAGCTGTTCCCGAAGAAAGCTGTCTTTGAAAAAATCGCGGACCTGCTCGCCGTTTCCGCGGCCGCGCAGATCGGGGTTCTGCCCGCGTCGCTGTACTATTTCGGCATGTTCCCGCTGCTTTCCATGGTCTGGAACATCCTGACCGTGCCGCTGACGGGGAGCGCTGTGTTCCTCGGGCTTTCTGGCGGCCTGTTGGGGGCAATCTGGCAGCCGCTGGGCGCGCCCCTTTCCATGGCGGCAGGCGGGCTTTGCGTGCTGATGCGCGCCATCGCGAAAATCGGCGGATCCCTCCCCTTTTCCTCCATCGCGGTGGGCGGCGGCTCGACGCTGGTTACCCTCGGCCTGGTTCTCGCGGCATTTGCGCTTTCGCCCTTTGTGAGGAAACGGCTTGTCCGCACAGGTGCCTTTGCCCTGTGCGCCGCCCTTTGCGCAGCTGCTGCCATCATGAAGGCGAGGGCCTGGTCATCACTATGCTGGATGTCGGGCAGGGGGAGGCCATCGTCATTTCCTGCGAAGGTCACACCGCGTTGCTGGACGGCGGCAACCGGAACGCCTATACGGACAAGTGCGCCTCCGTGGTGCTTCCGTACCTCCGGTATCAGGGCATCCGCGCCCTGGACGCCGCCATCGCTTCCCACAACGATGCCGACCACGCCGGGGGGCTTTTGCGGGTCTGCCAACGGATGGAGGTGGGCGGCCTGCTGCTTGCCGGAACCGAGGGGGACGAAGGGTTTATGGAGCTGATGGCTTGCGCCGAGCAAAAGGGGATGCATGTGCAAACGCTGATTCCGGGGGATGTTTTAAAACTCGGTGACGCGGAGCTGACGGTCCTGTATTCCCGGCCCGGCGGCGGGAACGAGGATTCCATCGTATTCTTGCTCGAGTACGGCGATTTTTCCGCCCTTTTTACCGGGGACGCAGGGTTTGAAGCGGAAGCGGCTTTCGCCAGCGCCGCCGAGGAGATCGACCTTCTGAAAGTGGGGCATCACGGCAGCAAATACAGCACATCGGAAACCCTTCTGAAAAGAACAAGGCCGAGGATCGCCATCATTTCCGCCGGGCAGGGCAATGTTTACGGTTTCCCCGCCCCGGAAACAATAGCGCGGCTGAATGCAGCGGGAGCAAAAGTGTTCACGACGGCGGAACGGGGCGCCATCACCGTCCGGGTTTCGGAAAGCGGGGTATCCGTGTCCACGATGCTCCCCTGATGTGCTATAATGGACAAAAAACGTTTGGAGCGCGGCATGGATTACAGGGCATTTTTTGCCGAGGTCGAAGCGGGCACCCTTCGGCCGGCCTATCTTTTGCACGGGGAAGAGGAATATGTGAAGGAACGGGCGTTGGAGCGGCTCACCGGCCTGCTTTTGCCCGATTTTTCCGAATTCAACCTCTCGATCATGGACGACCCCGCCCCGTCGGACATCGTTTCCGCCGCGGAGCAGCTGCCCATCATGGACGAGCGGCGCATCGTTCTGGTGAAAAACAGCCGGCTATTCGCCCCAGTGAAGCAGGATGATCAGCAGGATGAAAAGAAGGGAACCAAAAAGGATAAAAAGAAGGGCGTTAAGCAGGATGTCAAGCAGGAAGAACAGGACGAAGTAAGCGACGCCCCCATCCTCGAATACTTGAAAAAGCCGAACCCCCAAACGGCGCTGGTCTTTTTCGTGCGCGGGAAATGCGATGCGCGAAAAAGAATCCTGAAGGCTATCGCGGCAAAAGGGGGGGCTGTGGAGTTCAAATTCCTTGCAGAGCGGGAGCTTTTGCCCTGGCTGGCAAAGTTCGCAGCAGGCAAGGGCGGAACGCTGGGCAGGCGGGAGGCCGCCCATCTGATTTCCATGGTGGGCTGCGATTTGATGACGCTCACCACCGAGCTCGAGAAGGTGCTGAGCTTTGCAAACGGCGCGCCGGTCAGCCGGAAGATGATCGACCTTTGCGTGACGCCGGGTGTGGAGCAGAACGTGTTCCGGGCGATGGACGAGATGCTGGCCGGAAACAAAAAAAACGCCCTGCTGATGCTGCGTTCGATCTTCGAGAGGGGCGGGCATGGTTCGGAGTATGCCGTACTGCCCGCCATAGCCTACAGGATCCGCATGTTATCGGACAACAAGCGCGCCGGAAAACGAGACGCCATCACAAGAAGGTTCACGAAGGAAGAACTGGACGACGCCTTGGTCGCCCTGGCGGATCTGGATTACCGAATGAAAAGCGAGACGGTGGACGCAAAAACGCTCATCGAACGGGAGCTGTTGGGCATTTTCGCGGGCAAGAACTAAACAGCCCCAAAAACACAAAACAGGACGCGAAAACGCCCTGAAATGTGAAAGCAATCGGAAATTACTGGGCCTTGGCGAGCCTGGCGGCGAGCTGGGCCTTTTTGCGGTTGGCGGTGTTCTTGTGGTACACGCCCTTGGCGACAGCCTTGTCGACCTTGCTGACCGTCTGGGAAAAGATAGCGGTAGCGGTCGCGATATCACCAGAGGCGAGAGCAGTATCGAAACGCTTCAGAGCGGTTTTGACGCTGGACTTGATCATGCGATTGCGCAGGTTCTTAACGGAAGCGACTTTCGCACGTTTTGCTGCGGACTTGATATTGGCCAAACGATTCACCCCCCTCGTTGTTGATTCATGCGGAAATGATTATAGCACGGGGAAGGTGGGATTGCAAGCGAAATCACATAATGCGGGCGCTTTTGTGGGAAAACAATGCCGATACCATTTGAAAGGAAGTTGAACCATGGGAGTGCGCACAGATCTGGCCAGCGAGGCCGTTGCAGAAAAGGCAGGTTTACCTGGAATCAGGGTGAGCCAGGAGCATCCACAGGAGGGAATCATGGTCACCCGCGTGTTCATCGATACCGATGAAGCGGCCAAAGAACTCGGAAAAGGCGTGGGCGCCTTTGTCACCATCGACGCGCCCCGCCTGACGGAAAACGACCCTGCGTATCGCGAAAGGGTGGAGCAGGTGCTGCAAACCGAGCTTTCCGGCTTAATTTCTGGGTTGAAAAAGGGGGATACGGTGCTGATTATCGGCCTGGGGAACAGGACGATCACGCCGGACGCCCTGGGTCCCGCCGTGGTGGACAAGGTGGTCGTCAGCAGGCATGTGACCCAGTACCTTCCGGACCTGGTGGACGAGCGGGTCCGGCCGGTCTGCGCCATCGCCCCGGGGGTGTTGGGGGTGACGGGGATCGAAACCGGTGAAGTCGTCCTCGGGCTGGTGGAAAAAGTGAAGCCCGCCCTGGTGATCGCCATCGACGCCCTGGCTTCCCGCTCGACGGACAAGATCAGCACCTCCGTCCAGCTGACGGACACCGGCGTCCAGCCCGGCAGCGGCATGGGGATTGGACGGATGCAGCTCACAAGGGAAACCCTGGGCGTGCCGGTGATCGCCCTGGGCGTGCCGACGGTGGTCCATGCCAGCACGATTTCCCAGGACGCGGTATCCCTATTGCTGAACGAGATGGGAGAGAAGGAAGAAAACGGCTCCCAGCTGGTGGAGTTGGTGGGCAAGGTGGTGTCGGAAAAAATCGGCCCCCTGGTGGTCACCCCAAAGGACATCGACTGCATCATCGACCGTTCTGCGGAACTACTCGCCTCGGGGATCGACATGGCACTGCACAACATCGGCCAGGAAGAGCTGAGAAGATTCCTGCATTAAGGCGTTTTGCCAGACGCCTTGCCATTCCATCTTCGGAGGCGACGATGCTTGCTTTTTGGCCTTAGTGAAACGAAAGACCCCGCCTGTTGTGAGCGGGTTCTTGGCATTTGCGCCCTGCCCGGATGGTTCTATATGGCCGGTCCAACGCATACCTTTACCAAGGAACAGGAGGGCGAAGGCGGTGAGGGAGAAGGACAAAAGCGCGCTGTACTTGATCGCGTTCGCGGCGCTGGCGCTGGTGACGCTGATCAGTTGGGACAGGCTGAAAACCGCCTTTTTTTCTCCTGGCGGGATCATGCTTCGGGCGCTTCCGTCGGCGGAGGCCTATGATTCAGAGTACGAACTCGGGGGAAACACCATCCGGTTCGACGTGTTGGAGATCGACGAGGATGTGGACAGGGGCATCCTCTTTGAGCTGCTGGATTCGACAGGGGAATCCGATCTTTCTTTCTCTGGAGAAGGGCCGAGCGTGCTGATCTATCACACCCACACGACGGAGTCCTATCTCCACGCGATGGAAACAGACTGGAGAACGAGGGACGAACAGCAAAACATCGTCGCCATCGGCAAGGAACTGGCGCGGATACTGACCGAGGAATACGGGATCTCCGTCATACACGACACGACGAATCACGAACCGCCAAGGCTGGGGACATCCTATGAACGGTCGCTCAAAACCATGGAATACTATAAGGATAAGTACCCCGGCATCCGCCTGTTCATCGACGTGCACAGGGATTCGTACGAACTCAAAGCGAGCGCCACGATGGAGGATTACATCGCAGTAAACGACGTCGCCGTCATCAACGGCAAAAAATGCGCGCGCATCATGTTCGTTGTCGGGACCGGGGAGGGAAAGACCGGCCAGGGCTTCGCTGTCAAGCCGAATTACAAGCGTAATTACAACATCGCCCTGCATATCACGAATTTTTTGAACGACATCCATCCAAAGCTGACCAGGCCGATCCGGGTGTACACCGGGCGGTACAATCAGCACGTCGGCGACAGTGTTCTGGTAGAGGTGGGTCACAATGCCAACACCCTGGAAGAAGCGTTGAACTCGCTCCCCTACCTCGCGGCGGCGATCGCCTCCCTGGGAGGGGGGGATGGCTGAATCCGGCTCGATTGCGCCGGCGCGTGATCTGGGGTATAATTGCCCGTATAAAGCTTCCGACCGAGGTGAAGGTTTTGGACAACAGACCCATCGGCATCTTCGATTCCGGCATGGGCGGCCTTTCTGTTTTGAAAACCGCGATGGCCCTGCTCCCCAACGAGGATTACATCTATTTTGGCGACGATGGCAACGCCCCCTACGGCACCAAGCCGGAGGAGCGCATCGTCGAGCTCGCCCTCAACTGCGCCCGTTTTTTGGCGGATCAGGGGGTCAAGGCCATTGTCGTCGCCTGCAATACCGCCACCTCCGCCGCCATCAACCACATCCGCAGCCGGCTCCAGCTGCCGGTGATCAGCATGGAGCCCGCCATTAAGCCCGCCGTGGAAAACTCCGCAGGCGGTCGCATTTTGATGATGGCCACCCCCGCCACCTGTTCTCTGATGCGCTATCAGAACCTGTTGAAGAGGGTGGACACGCGCCATCAGGTGGAAAACGTCCCCTGTCCCGGCCTTGTGGAGCTCATCGAGGCGGGCAAAACGGGAAAAGAAGTGGACGACCAGCTGGCAAGGCTCCTGGGAGAATACGACGGGCAGCGCATCGACGGCATCGTATTGGGCTGCACCCATTACCCGTTTATCCGGGAAAACATCCAGCGTTACGCCAGGGAGCATTTTGCAGGGGAGCCGCGGCTGTTTGACGGCAACGCGGGAACCGTTCGTCAGCTGAAGCGGGTGCTTGCCGAAAGCAATCTCCTTTCCGACAAAACCCAAGGCAGCGTGCAGCTTTATACAAGCGGAGACGCCAAAACCGTCATCCCTGCTTTTGAGCGCATGCTGGCGGAATACCGGCCGGTGCTTTTGTGACGGGCATATGCGCCGATACATACAAAGCCGCAAGCAACAAGTCATCGTCATTTTCGCGGGAAGAGGATGCATATCACTGCATATTTATGTGACGGAGCTGTGAAACTTTTCATAATGTTATTTTTTCACGCATATCAAGATACGTTTGGAGTCCCATTGAAATATGTCAATAATATATCAATCTAAAATTATCATAAAACGGTTGCATTTTGTGAATCGAGCTACTATAATGATGTTGACGATAAGGCGGTTTGCTGAGAAAAAGAGAGCGTAGCTAGCCGGATGGTTCGCTGTGTTGTCATTTTTTTGGCCGACCGTTTTTTCATAGGGATAAACGCATAAATATTCTCTTATTTGAATAAATATACGGTATATGCACAGCATAAACATATAAATGGCGTTTCCCCTGCGGTAACATTATGATCATGCATTCATATCGACATTCATACACATCGAAGCTATCGTTTTTGTCCTATTATATAAAGCAATTCTTGGCTGTAGTCGGGGAGGGAGACCCCGTGCTATATTGCGGATCGCTAAAAAAACGCACGACACAAGGAGGTAAACTGATGAAGTACATTATGGCGTTGGATCAGGGCACCACGAGCTCTCGTTGCATCCTCTTCAACAAGAAGGGCGAAATCTGCAGCGTAGCGCAGAAGGAGTTCACCCAGATTTATCCCAAGGCTGCATGGGTTGAGCATGATCCCATTGAGATTTGGGATTGCCAGATCGAGGTTGCCAAGAAGGCTCTCGAGAAGATCGGCGCTACCTATGAGGACATCGCCGCCATCGGCATCACCAACCAGCGCGAAACCACCGTCGTTTGGGACAAGAACACCGGCAAGCCCGTTTACAATGCGATCGTTTGGCAGTGCCGCCGCACCGCGGACTTCTGCGACGAGCTGAAGGCCGAAGGCTGGGCTGATAAGATCCGCAACAAGACCGGTCTGGTGGTTGACGCTTACTTCTCCGGCACCAAGGTTCGCTGGATCCTGAAGAACGTCCCCGGCGCTGCCGAAAAGGCCGCTGCTGGCGATCTGCTCTTCGGTAACATCGACACCTGGCTGATCTGGAACCTGACCAAGGGCAAGGTCCATGTCACCGACTACTCCAACGCTTCCCGCACCATGCTCTACAACATCTTCGACCTCCAGTGGGACGAAGAGATCCTCGCCCGCTTCGAGATCCCGAAGAGCATGCTGCCCGAAGTGAAGCCTTCCAGCTTCGTGTACGGCGAAACCGATCCTTCCGTCTTTGGCGGCCCCATCAAGATCGCGGGCGCTGCTGGCGACCAGCAGGCTGCTCTGTTCGGCCAGGCTTGCTTCGAGCCCGGCATGGCGAAGAACACCTACGGCACCGGCTGCTTCATGCTGATGAACACCGGCACGAAGCCCGTCATGTCCAACAACGGTCTTCTGACCACCATCGCCTGGGGTTGTGACGGCGTCGTCGAATACGCCCTCGAAGGCTCCATCTTCATCGCGGGCGCCGCGATTCAGTGGCTGCGCGACGAAGTCAAGCTGATTGAGTCCTCCCCCGATTCCGAGTACTTCGCCGGCAAGGTCGAGGACACCAACGGCGTCTATGTGGTTCCCGCATTCGCCGGTCTGGGCGCTCCCCACTGGGATATGTACGCCCGCGGCACCATCGTTGGCCTGACCCGCGGCGCCAACAAGAACCACATCATCCGCGCGACCCTCGAGTCCCTCGCGTACCAGACCTATGACGTGCTGAACGCCATGCAGGAAGACTCCGGCATCAAGCTCGCCGCCCTGAAGGTGGACGGCGGTGCCTGCGCCAATAACCTGCTCATGCAGTTCCAGGCCGACATCATCGACGCTCCCGTGCTCCGCCCGGTGTGCATCGAAACCACGGCTATGGGCGCCTCCTATCTGGCTGGCCTCGCCGTCGGCTACTGGGATGGCAAGGCGGACGTCGTCCTCAACTGGGCCGTCTCCCGCGAGTTCCAGCCCAGCATGGACGCTGCCAAGCGCGAAGAACTGCTCAAGGGCTGGAAGCGCGCCGTCGGTCGCTCCCTCAAGTGGATCGAGGCTTAAGCCTGAACCACGAGAGAACCGCTTAGTAAACCTTTACCGCCGGGCGGGCTTCGTCCCGCCCGGGCGGACGCCTTCTTGCTGAGCGGCCAACAGCATAATCTGCTCCCAATTGAGTTGTCTGAGAGTTTGGGCGCGGCAGTGGGCTTTGCGAGAAAGCAGAAGCTCTCTGTCGTGCCCAATCTACATATTTGAAGGGTGGTTAATACTCATGCGAGACGTAATCATCATCGGTGCCGGCGTAATCGGCTGCTCGATCGCTCGCGAGCTTTCCAAGCGCGAGCTGGACGTCCTCGTTCTCGAAAGAATGGACGACGTTGCCACAGGCGGCTGCACCAAGGCGAATACTGCCATTGTTCACGCTGGCTACGATGCCAAACCGGGTACCAAAAAAGCGCACTACAACGTGCGCGGCAACCCCATGTTCGATCAGCTCGCCGCTGATCTCGAGTTTCCGTTCATCCGGAACACTTCTTTGGTCGTCGCCTTTGAAGGGGACGATATCCAGGGCCTCTTTGATCTGTTCAACCGCGGCGTGCAAAACGAAGTGCCGGATATGCAGATCATCGACGAGACGACCCTGCGCAAGTTGGAGCCGAACATCGGCCCGAAGGCCCGCGCCGCGCTGCGCCTGGGCACGGGCGGCATCGTCTGCCCCTATGAGATGACCATCGCCTTGGCTGAAAACGCGGTGGAAAACGGCGTGGAATTCAGGCTCTGCGCCAAGGTGGAAAGCGTCCGCCCGGAAGACGGGCACTGGGTCGTCAAGCTGGAAAACGGCGAAGAGATGACCACCAAGACCGTGGTCAACGCCGCAGGGATGTATTCCGATGTCTTCAACAATATGGTCTCGGCCCATAAGTTCAATATTTTCCCCAGAAGGGGCGAGTATTACATGGTGGATAAGACCTTCAAGGACACCTTTAACGCGACGATCTTCCAGCTTCCGACGGACAAGGGCAAGGGCATCCTCGTTTCCCGGACCGTGGACGGCACCGTCCTCCTCGGACCGACTGCGAACGATATCGACGATAAGGAAGATACCAGAACGACCGCTGCCGGCCTCGCTGAAGTGCTGAAGTATGCGGCTCTTTCCTGGGAAAATATCCCCACAAGGAACTTCATCGGCAACTTCGCCGGAATCCGCCCCCGTCCCAGCAACGGCGATTTCTGGGTGGGCGAGCCGGATGATGCGCCGAACTTCTTCAACGCCGCGGGCATCGAGTCCCCCGGCCTGACTTCGGCGCCCGCCATCGCGGAGGACATCGCGAAGTGGATCACCGAGCGTCTGAACGCCAAAATGAAGGAAAACTTCAATCCCAAACGCCGGGAGATTCCGAAGTTCCGCGAGCTTTCCAATGAAGAACGCGCAGAGCTGATCGCCAAAGATCCGGCGTACGGCCGCATCGTTTGCCGCTGCGAGACCGTCACCGAAGGCGAAATCAGGGAAGCCATCCGTCGCCCGCTGGGCGCTCGGA
>JBMNTV010000031.1:0-21959 GCA_050945915.1 Christensenellales bacterium | reverse complement strand
GCCACTTTGCACTCGCGACGGATCACATCTTCGGTGGTGTCCTTCGGCAAAATAGCATAGTCGAAGCATTTGCCCAGTTCTTTTTTGGTCATCTTGGAAAAGTCAATCATGATAGCCTCCAGCAAATTAGTTTAGCGAATCTCAAATATATTGTGAACTGGCCCTTCTCACGGGGAATTGGGGTGGCACCAAAAAGGCGCATTCAAAACTGGCGTCGTCGGTTTTGCCGTGGGATTTCGGGCGCAAATGCCCGAAACTTCCGCACGACAGCGCAAATTTCAGGCAGCGGAGATTATTCGTGGATCGTCCAGCCGCCGTCCAGAATGATGGGCTGACCGTTGATGCCCGAGGAATTGTCAGAAGCGAGGAACAGCGCGATGTTTGCGACTTCCTGCATCTCGAACAGGCGTCCCAGGGGGATGCGCTGCTTCATATGATCCAGCCATCCTTCCTTCTTCAGGTTGTGGGCGGTCATGGGCGTGATCACATAGGCGGGAACAATGGTGTTTGTGACGATGCCTTTGGGGCCGCCTGCAACAGCGAAGCTCCTGGTGAGGGCCTCGACGCCGGCCTTGGTGGCGTCATAGATGGTGTGACGGCCGTCCGAAGTGCGGGCGCGGTGGGACGCGAAGTTAATAATCTTGCCGCTGCCCTGCTCCAGCATGATTTTGTATGCTTCTTTGGACATGAAGAAGGTGGCCTTCAGATTGACGTCGTTCAGAAGATCCCATTCCTCTTCGGTGATCTCTTCGATCGGCGTACGGTTTGCAAGACCCGCCACGTTGACCAGAACGTCCACCCTGCCGAAATCCTCTTTGATGGCAGCCATGGTCGCCTCGATCTCGGGAACGGAGCGCAAATTGCAAACATACGCCCTGCCGTTGGTCTCCTTTGCCGTTTCTTCCGCTTTTTCCTTCTGAATGTCCACGATCGCAACCTTTGCGCCCTCTTTGGCGTAGGTGATGGCGATCTCACGTCCTATTCCGCTTGCCGCGCCAGTAATGACGCATACCCTGTCCTTCAGTTGCATTCTAATGCCTCCAAATAGTATTTCCAACCCCCGGCAAAGCTCGGCTTCCCCGGGGGTCAGCTTCATAAGTAATGTTTGTCAGTCTTCCTTGTTCATGGCGAAGAATCCACCGTTTGCCAGGGATTCATAGCCCTTGATGAACCTCTCGTATGCCCTGTCGTAGGCTGCGAAGTTATCCGGGTTGGGGTTGTAGACTTCCTTGATGTGAACTGCCTTTTCCGCGGCTTCCTCGTAGCTTGCATACACGCCTGCGCCAACACCGGCATAGATCGCCGCGCCCAGGCAACCCGTTTCGCTGGTCTGAAGCACGGAAACCGGCTGCTTGTAGATGTCGGCCTGCATCTGGCACCAGAGGGGAGTCTTGGTTCCGCCGCCGGTGATACGCAGATCGTTGAGTTCGATGCCGATGCGTCGGATGGAGTCGATGTTGTCCCGCATCTCGAAGGTGATGCCTTCCATCACGGCACGGGCGATTTCCGCCTTGGTGGTGCCCAGGTTGGCGTTCAGGATGCAGCCGCGGGCATAGTTGTCCGCCCTGGGACCGCTGCCAGCGCCCTGGAGGTAGGGCAGGAAGGTGATGCCGTTTGCGCCGGGGCCAACGGATTCGATCTGGCGGTTGATCAGCTCGTAGGGATCCTCGCCCACCACTTTGCCTGCGGCGACCTCAAGATCGCAGAACACGTCGCGGTACCAGCGGTAGCTGCTGGCAGAGGCGATGGAAGCAGCCTCGAAGGTGTAGTTTTCCGGACCGGAGTTGTGCTTGAAGATCAGGGTACGGTTGGGATCGCGGACGGACTGGTCCATGGCGACATAGACGGAGCCGTAAGTTCCGATGACTGCTACCGCGGAGCCGCCCTTGACAAGGCCGCCGCCCATGGTGGAGCAGTTCTGGTCCATGGCGCCCACGCAGAGCTTGGTGCCTTCCGCAAGGCCGGTCTGCTCGGCGACATACTTGTTGATGGTGCCGACCACCGTTCCGGCCTTCACAATCCTGGGGAACTTGTTGATGTCCAGTCCCAAGGAGTCCACGATGATCTTCTTGCTCCAGCAGTTGTTGTCGATATCAAAAACGCCAGTGCGGCTAGCCGTCGCCGTATCGGTGACGAACCAGTCTTCTGCGCCGAAACGCATGAGGAAATATTCCTGGTGGGAAGCGAAGTACGCGGTCTTTTCAAAGAGCTCGGGTTCGTTGTCCTTGAACCACAGGTATTTGGTCAGGGCAGGAACTGCCGCCGGACCATAACCGGCAATCTGATAAAGCTCGGCGGGGTCGATGTATTCGCCCTTCATCATGCGGTCGACATAGCCCGCGCCGCGGGTGTCCTGCCATCCCATGAAGGGGCGGATCAGCGTGCCGTCCTTGTCCAACGGGCCCCACACAGAGCCCTGGGTGGAAATGGCAACCGCTTCGACTTCGCGGGGGTCGATGTTCGCCTTTGCGATGGCGGCGCGGCAGGAAGCGAACAGTCCGGCGGTGATTTCGTCTCCGTCCTGTTCCACCCAGCCGGGCTTGGGATAATAGCAGCGGTATTCGCGGTAATCGCTACCAACCAGGGTTCCGTCAAATTCGAATACGCAGGTTTTGCAACCGGTGGTACCCTCGTCGATTCCAATAAGGTATCTGCCCATATCTAGTCCTCCAGAGTTCGGTCGTTAGATTTGATTAGGTTGATCACCTGTGATGCTGGCCAGCGACACAGAAAAATGTTTCGAAAAAATTATTACTATGGGGATTTTGCATCTCTGCAAGAAAAGAGTGAGTTGAACTCGTATATACAAGTCGTACCATGAGTGGTATAACTCGATTATATATGTAATACCACGCTTGTCAAGCATTTTTATTGTTAATTTTGTAACTTGTCCTTATTGTGATCCAAACTATAAAGAAGTGTTGTTTGGTTTCTTTACTGCATTAATTCGTAACATATCCGGTCCGCTGGGGTGATACGGGCAAAATTCTCATCGAATCCGCGCACAATTTTTGAGTACGGACGGCCGAAACCAGCCAAACTGAATCAAAGCTCATTTGCAAAACTGAATCCCAAGAATTTCAAGGACAGCTCACGCCAAACCCCGGTTCCCTCTCCCACAATTTGCGCCTTTTTTGGCACTTGATACCAATCGTTATGCAAAAGGCGCCGCTTTCTCCAGTGCCGCGAAAAGGCGGGGATTTGGAGTTTTTGCCACGGGGATGGCGTTTGCCCTATTGCGGAAACTGTGCTTAACCTGTATAATCATGCTGAGATTTTACTGCCGCACAACCACTCAGGAGGATAAAAATGAGCAAAGATACCCTCGCCATGAACGCCCTGCGCGTGCTTTCGGCGGAAGCCATCCAGAAGGCGAATTCCGGCCACCCGGGCCTTCCCCTTGGCGCTGCGCCGATGGCCTATGCGCTGTGGGCCAACGTGATGCGCCACGATCCCGCCTGCCCCGAATGGATCAACCGCGACCGTTTCGTGCTTTCCGCAGGCCACGGCTCCATGCTGCTTTATTCCCTTCTGCACCTTTTCGGCTACGGCCTCACCATCGACGATCTGAAAGCTTTCCGCCAGTGGGGCAGCAAGACCCCCGGCCACCCCGAATACGGCCACACCGTCGGAGTGGACGCCACCAGCGGTCCCCTTGGTCAGGGCGTCGCGATGGCGGTGGGCATGGCGATGGCGGAGGAGCATCTTGCCGCTCGCTTCAACACCCCCGAATACCCCATCATCGACCATTATACCTATGCCCTCTGCGGCGACGGCTGTTTGATGGAAGGCGTTTCCGGCGAATCCGCCTCTTTGGCGGGCACGTTGAAGCTCTCCAAGCTCATCGTGCTCTATGACGACAACGACATCTCCATCGAGGGCAATACCGACGTCGCCTTCACCGAGGACGTGGGTAAGCGCTACGAGGCCTATGGCTGGCAGGTCATCAAGGTGGAGGACGGCACGGACATGGCCGCCATCACCAATGCCCTGAACGAAGCCAAGGCAAATAAGGAAGCTCCCTCTCTGGTGATCATCAAGACCCGCATCGCCGAAGGTTCCCCCATGGTGGGTTCCCATAAGGCCCACGGCGAACCCCTGGGCGATGCGAACATTGCCGAGATGAAGAAGAACCTGGGCTGGCCCAGCGAAGCCGCCTTCGAGGTTCCCGAGGAAGTCACCGCCACCTACGCCGCCCACAAGGAACGCCTGGGCAAGATGCGCGCCGAGTGGGAAGCCCTCCTCGCATCTTACAAAAACGCCCATCCCGACAAGGCCAAGGAGCTGGACGATTACTTCAACGGCACCCTGCCCGATTTTGAGAACGATCCGGACTTCTGGAACTTCTCCGGCAAGGCTGCCACCCGCGCCACCAGCGGCAAGTGCCTGAACTACATCGCCAACAAGGTTCCCACCCTGTTCGGCGGTTCCGCGGACCTCGCCCCCTCCAACAAATCCGACATGGCCAATGCCGGCTGGTTCGGACCCGACGACAGGAGCGGCAGAAACGTCCACTTTGGCGTCCGCGAGTTCGCCATGGCGGCCATCGCCAACGGCATCGCCCTGCACGGTGGGCTGCACCCCTATTGCGCCACCTTCTTCGTGTTCTCGGATTATCTGAAGGCCGCTTTGAGGCTTTCCGCCCTCATGAAGACCCGGGTGATCTACATCCTGACCCACGACTCCATCGGCGTCGGCGAGGACGGACCCACCCACGAGCCCGTGGAGCATCTCGCCGCCCTGCGCGCCACCCCGGACGTCAACGTCTTCCGCCCGGCTGACGGCAAGGAAACCGCCGCCGCGTACTTGAGCGCGCTGAGCTTCGAAGGCCCGACTTGCATCGTCTGCACCCGCCAGAACCTGCCCACCTATGACGAGTCCGGCAAGGATGCCCTCAAGGGCGGATACATCCTGAAGGACTGCGAGGGCACACCGGAACTGATCTACATCGCCTCCGGATCCGAAGTCGAACTGGCCATCGGCGCTTACGAAGCCCTGACCGAGCGCGGCATCAAGGTGCGCGTGGTCAGCATGCCCTGCACGGAGCTCTTCGACGCCCAGAGCGAGGCGTACAAGGAAAGCGTGCTGCCCTCTGCCGTGCGCGCCCGCGTGGCCATCGAAGCCGGTGCCACCCTGTCCTGGTACAAGTACGTCGGGCTTGACGGCGCAGTCATCGGCCTGGACCGCTTCGGCGCATCCGCGCCCGCTGCCACACTGTTCAAGGAATTCGGTTTCACCGTGGACAATGCGGTACAAACCGGCCTGAAGGTGCTGGGCAAGTAACCATCATCGTCCCAAAACGCCGGGAATCCCCCGGTGTTTTTCTTTGCGCTGAAACGCCGCTGCCAAGCCCCTTGCGCCAACCCCATCCGCCCCAGGAAGTGGCCGCACCGTACTTTTCGCCCGGTCTTTTTGCCTGTCCAGGGGTCATATGCTTAGTTGAGGTGATGGATATGAGAACCGTGTTGGTCACCGGCGGAGCGGGGTTCATCGGGGCACGGCTGGTGCGCATGTTGATTTCTTCCGGGGATTTTGTCGTCAATCTGGATGCGCTGACCTATGCCGCCGACCTTTCGCGGCTGGGCGAATTTTTGGACCACCCCCGCCATGAGTTCATCGAGGGGGATGTGTGCGACGGCGCGCTTCTATCCTCCCTGTTTCGGGAATACGGGTTCGATGTGGTGTTCCACCTCGCCGCGGAAAGCCACGTGGACCGTTCCATCGAAAACGGCTGCGCCTTTGCCCGGTCCAACGTGCTGGGCACCGCGGTGCTGCTGCAGACCGCCGTCAACGAGGGGGTCGCCCGCTTCGTGCAGGTGTCCACGGACGAGGTCTACGGTTCCCTGGGCAAAACCGACCCGCCCTGGGACGAGGATTGGCCCCTTTCGCCCAACAGCCCCTATTCCGCCAGCAAGGCGGCAGGGGACCACTTTGCCCTGGCGTATCACAGGACCCACGGGTTGGACGTTTCGATTACCCGCTGCTGCAACAATTACGGTCCCAGCCAGCACGGCGAAAAACTGCTGCCCACCATCCTCCGCTGCCTGCGGGCGAACGAACCCGTTCCCGTTTACGGGGACGGCAGCAATACCCGGGAATGGATCCACGTGGACGATCACTGCAGGGCGCTGATGCTGGTGGCGGAGCGGGGCCAGGCGGGGCGGGTTTACAACATCGGCAGCGGGGTGGAACTTTCCAATCTGGCAATGGTGCGCAAAATCGCCGACCTGATGGGGTATTCCGGGGATCCGGTGCGCTTTGTGACGGACCGGAAGGGTCACGACCAGCGGTACGCCCTGGACTGCTCCCGCATCCGCAACGAACTGGGCTTTGAACCGCAGATCGACTTCGAGGAAGGGCTGAAGGAGCTGCTTTGAAGGCGCATTCCCCCATCCTGATCCTTTGCGCCGGCGGCATGGGCGCCGCCGCTGCGGAGGCGATCGCCGCGTCCGGTCAATCCGCCGCGTTTTTGGACGATGTCGCCCCGAAAAACAGCCGTATCATGGGGTTTCCCGTCCTCGGTCCCCTCGCTTTGCTGCCGGAGCTCTTGGAGGAGTTCCCGTGCGTCTGCGCCGCCAGCGGCGACGCGGCATTTCGAAAAACACTCCTGGAAAATGCCCAAAAATTGGGCTTTTTTGCTCCGCCGGTGATCCACCCGGCAGCCGTCATTTCCCCCTTTGCCGCCTTGGGCAGCGGCTGTTTCATCCTGGCGCGGGCCTACGTCGGGCCGCTTTCCCTCATCGGAAGGGGGTGCATCGTCAATACCGCTTCCATCGTGGAGCACCACTGCCGCGCCGGCAGTTTTTCCCACATCTGCCCGGGGGCGGTGCTTCTTGGCCGTTCCCGGGCCGGGGACGAATCCCTCGTCGGCGCGAATTCCACCGTTTTGCCCGGCATATGCATCGGCGACGGCGCGACGGTGGGGGCGGGCTCGGTGGTCACCCAAAACGTGGAAGCGGGCGCCACCGTCGTGGGCGCGCCCGCAAGGAAAACTAAACCCCGGCCGGCATGATAACATGTCGGCTTTTTTCCGGTCACTTACTCGAAGATCTCGGGATTGGCCCGCTTGAGGGCGAAATAAAGGGGCATCCCCAGGGCGTAGCAGGCGATCAGCTCCCCCGCGCCCACATACGCCGCGCAGACGAGAAAGCTCTCTCCCACGCCCACCAAATAAGCCAGCATCGCGCCGACGGCAACGGCGTTGACGATGACGGTGGGCAGCGGCGCGATCCAGGGGGAGCGCTGCTTCAACAGCAGGGTGATCACCGCCGCCACCAACGTGGCGAGACTGCCGATGACCACGTCGTAAATCCCCATGCCGCCGATCAGGTTTGCCAGAAGGCACCCGACAAACAGCCCCGGCACCGCCGCGGGGGTAAACAGCGGCAACACGCACAAGGCCTCTGACACCCTGATCTGCATCAGGCCGTAGCTGATCGGCGCAAGGAGAAGGGTTAGCGCCGCGTAGATCGCCGCAATCAATGCTCCCTGAACAAGTCGTTTGACGTACATTCGAGTCCTTTTCCCGGTGGCAAACCTTGGACTGGCTCATGTGCCGCAAACGGCCGAAATCGAACGTTTGTCGCGTTCGATCGCGGCGCCTGCCCGCCAAAACGCAAAAAACACGGCAAACCGCCCATGTTTCGCTCCGCTATCGCGAACCGGGATCATGCTCCTTTCTTTGCTGTGTGCATGATTCATCACATTATAACACGAATTGCCCTTGCTGTCTCGACGGTATTCGCACGCAAACCACGATACAATGGCTAGTGAATACCTGTCCATCCGGGCAAAAGAGGGCGAGAATATGCAAAGAGCCATCGAGCGTCTGCTGCGCGGGCTGAAAATGCCCGCCGTACGAGAGGTTGTGTTCAACGCGGGGATTTTCGCGGCATTTGTGCTGCTTGCCAGGGCAAAGCTCCCGGATTCCCTTGCGCCCTTCGCCACAGCGGCGGCGGCCGCCGCCTGGTGCGCGGGGCTGCAGCTTTCCGCCATTTTGGGCTGCTTTGCGGGACTTGCCTCCGTAGCGTCCATCGACGGCGCCCTCTCCCTTTCGGTGGCTTTAGCCGCAGCGTGGGCATTCAAACGGTATACCGGCAGGACCGTCAAGCGGCAGGTGATGCTGGCCATCGCCCTGGGCGAGTTGACCGCCCTGTTTGCCCTGCGGATGTCCTCCCCCTATGCGGCGATGATGGGCGGGCTTTCCGCCCTGGCCGCGATTTTGCTCTTTGTGGTCTATCATTCCGCAATTCGCACCCTTCTTACCCTGAAAATCCGAAAAATCCTTTCCGAAGAAGAAGTCATCTCCCTCTGCATCCTCTGCGGCACTGCCCTTTTGGGTTTGGTGGATGTCGCGCCTTTTGGGATTTCCCTTTCCGCGGTGCTGGGGGGCTGCATTACGCTACTTTTGGCCTATACCGGCGGCGCGGGGGCGGGGGCGGCCTGCGGGATCGCTCTGGGCGTCATGCTGGTGCTGGGGGGCGAGAACGGTGTGCTGGTTTCCCTGGGTACGATGGGGGTGATCGCCGGCGGCATGAAAAAGCTGGGCAGGCCGGGCACCGCGGCGGGCTGCCTGATGGCGGGGGCGGCAATTTCCGTCTATTCCCGCTCGGACGCCACCACCTTTGCCGCTTCGGTGCTTTCTGCCGCCCTTTTCTTGGCCGTTCCCAACAAGGTGATTTCCGATGTCGGCCGGTTCGTCAACGCCTCGTTGCGCCGGGAGCGCAGCAGGCAGGAGTACCTGTTTCGGCTTCGGGAGCTTCTGAAGACCAGGCTGACGGAGTTTTCCTCTGCCTTTGCGGAGATGGGGGAGCTTTTCGCCAAGCCCCTGCCCAAAAAGAAGCCCGCGTCCCACGCTGTGAACCTGCGACCCCTTCGCCCCATTTGCAAGGGCTGCGCAGCGGAGCGGCGCTGCTGGAGCGACGAAGCCCGGCTGACCTTGGAGCTTTGTTCCGCCATGAAGGGCGAGCCCCCCTTCCGATTGAGCCGCTGCCCCAGGCTGGAGGGGCTGTGCTCTGCCCTGCGGGCGCTGGACGAAGCCAAAAAGCGGGAACAGGCGGCAGAAGATCGGGCGGAGCGCAGCGCCCTGCTTTCCGGCAAGCAGCTTGTAGGCGTGGCGTCGGTGGTGGACACGCTAGCAAAGCGCATCGTCTCCGAAGTGCGCTTTGACGACAGGCTGGAAACCGGCGTGCTCGCCCGGCTTTCCGCTGCCCTGACCCCGGCGGAGGACGTGGTCGCCCAACGGGCGGGGGGCCGGCTGACGGTCACCGTTTCCTGCACCCGCTGCACCAACCAGTGCGACAGCCGGATGCTGCGGGCCGTTTCCGAAGCCTGCGGCATGAAGATGCGAGTCGCCGGCAAACGCTGCAAGGACGACGGATGCGTCGCGGTCTATGAGGAGGCTCGCACGCTGGAAATTCACGCAGGAATCGCAAAAAAATCCGCCGGAGAGATCTCCG
The DNA here is from genome assembly GCA_050945915.1 of Christensenellales bacterium. Classification (GTDB taxonomy): domain Bacteria; phylum Bacillota; class Clostridia; order Christensenellales; family CALWSW01; genus CALNBC01. The sequence goes on along the minus strand of JBMNTV010000031.1, from coordinate 12,501 downwards.
GCGACACCGCCATCGCCACCGGCCTTCCGGACGGGCGGTACCTCATCGCCCTTTCGGACGGCATGGGTACCGGCAAGAAAGCGGCCCGGGAAAGCAGCGATGCCGTCGCCCTGCTGGAAAAACTGCTTCGGGCGGGGGTGGACCTTCTTTCCACCCTTTCCGCCGTCAACCGTTTGCTTGCCCTTCGCTCCGAGGGAGATATGTTCACCACCCTGGACTGCTGCCTCATCGATCTGGTTTCCGGCAGGTGCGAGTGCGCCAAGCAGTCCGCCGCGCCCACGGTGTGGATCAGTTCAAACGGCGTGACCCTGCTTTCGGGGGATTCCCTTCCCCTGGGAATCTTGGAGGAAGCGCCGCCGGAACGCCAGTCCTTCATCCTGAAAGAGGGCGACTGGCTGATCTTCGTCAGCGATGGGATTTATGACACCCTGGGCGCCGATCTGCCCTCTTTGGCCGCCACCTGCGCCTGCGGCGACCCCACGGGCGCCGCCATCTGCCTTACGGAAGCCGCCGCCAAACGGGACTGCAAGGACGATATGACGGTGATCGCCGCCCGGGTGGTCGGAGGGTGCGAGCTGGGCGGGTGAATTGGGGCACTGAAATGACACTAAACTTTCGAAGCTGCCTGTACTTCCTTTTCGAGCACGTCTGCGAATCTTTGAATGTGTTCCCCCAGCGTTTCCAGCCAGTTCAAAACCGCCGGATCGTTTTTATGTGGAATGGGCTGCTCCCGGATGCGAATGACCTTTTTCATGACTTCGGCATCCGGAACGAGCTTATTGTCCAACGCCCACTTCCCTGCCTGGGTTTTCGCGATGATTCTGCCCGTGCGGAGCGTGTAGATGCACCGCGCGATGTCCAGCATCCAGCCGGCGGAATACAAGCTTCTGTCGGTGGTAACCGCGTATTTTCTGATTGCTTTATAGTGTTTGACAACCGCCTGAATTATGCTTTCTTGTGACGGATGGGCGAAATGATCTTTTACCTCGTCTCCATGCAGCAACCGTCCGCTGTCCAGAAGTTCCATCATGGAAAACACGTCAAAATGATATTGATCCGTGATTTTCTCCCCGCTGGTGCCCCAATAAACGGTCTTTTGGGTTCCGTGGATGAACTCCTGCAATGACAAAATGGCGCCTTCAAACAACCGAAAATGAGGATTCTGATATTCCTCCACCAGCGCCTGTCTCAGGTGAAGCAGTTGGTTTGCCTGAACGTCCGTGATTTTTGATTTCGTCAGGCAGAGGATGTCGATGTCGCTCCATCCGTGCTTGAAGTCTTCAAGCACGACCGACCCAAACAGATAAATGGATGGTTTATTGTCCATCAGAATCTGCGCGATGCGGTCTTTCATGATATCAATGGTCTGATTCATCTTACCCCTTAAATCTGTAAAAAAGAGCGTTTTATTTCCATTGTACCAGCATTTCTCGTTCTGCGCAGAATGGGCGTACAGCGAAAATCGGACAAAAACAACCGATCCGCAGAGGCTGCCGGATAAATGAATTTTTGTGAACAGGCGAAAAGTAGGCAGAAAGCTTTTTTCGGAGGTGTAGGCAGCGGGATTCGCTTTTGTTCGAATCCCTCAATCTGATTGTCAAGTAAAAACCCCCGCTTTTTCGGGGGCTTTTCCCTTGGCGTTCCCGACTGGATTCCGCTTTTGTTCGAATCCCTCGATCTGATTGCCAAGCAAAAAACCCCCGCTTTCGCGGGGGCTTTTCCCTTGGCGTTCCCGGCGGGATTCGAACCCACGACCTTCCGCTTAGGAGGCGGACGCTCTATCCTGCTGAGCTACGGAAACATCGCTGCCTGTCCATGCAGCGGCAAGACAGCATGTGCATTGTACATCAATTCGCGTTCATCGTCAAGAACAGAAAGCGCGCCAATGCCAGCCAGTTCATCGCTATAAAGCTGGATTTCCCCTTGACTGTGATGGAAAAGCCGATGAAAATTCCCGCCCAATCCGTTACAATAGTCATGGAATGCATCCGCACTTAACCATACTTCAAGAATGCACCGGGAGGAACGAGAATGGCGACGATCATCGGAGGGCCGGAACGCTATATCCAGGGCTACGGCGTGCTGGGCGAGCTGTGCAAACACCTTCAGCACATGGGGAAATCGCCCTTTATTCTGGTCAGCGCTTCCGGCAAGGCCCGCGTGGAAGAAAAAATTGCCCAAAGCGCCCAAGAGTTTGGAACAAAGCTGACCTATGAGATCTTTCGCGGGGAGTGCTCGCGCAAGGAGATCGACCGGGTACTGGCGGCGTATCAGTCCTCCGGCTGCGATGTGGTGGTGGGGGTCGGCGGCGGCAAGGCCCAGGACACCGCAAAGGCCGCAGCCTACTACGCCAGCGCGCCGGTGGTCGTCGTTCCCACTGCCGCCAGCAGCGACGCGCCCTGCACCACCGGGTCCCTGGTGTATAGCGAAGACGGCGTGTTTGAAACCCACCTGTACTTCCCCCGCAACCCCAACGTGGTGCTGGTGGACACCGAAATCATCTGCAAAGCCCCTTCCCGCCTGCTGGTCGCCGGCATGGGGGACGCTTTGGCCACCTATTTCGAGGCCCGGGCCTGCCAGCGGTCGGACAGCAATCATGCCCTGGGCGGAAAATCCACCCGCGCAGCCTTGGCGCTTTCAAGAGCCTGTTACGACACGCTGCTTTCAGACGGAGCCCGGGCGCTGGCCGCCGTTTCCGCCGGAGTGTGCACAAAATCGGTGGAGAACATCGTGGAAGCCAACACCTATCTTTCCGGCGTCGGCGCCGAAAACTGCGGCACAGCAGCAGCCCACGCCATACACAACGGTTTTACGCAGATTCCCCAAACCCATCGCTATTATCACGGCGAAAAGGTCGCCTTCGGCACCATCGCCCAGCTGGTGCTGGAAAACGCGCCCGAGGATGAGCTGAACGAAGTGCTGGATTTCTGCCAAGCCGTAGGGCTGCCCATGACCCTTGCCGAACTGGGCATTGAAGAAATCCGGATGGACGATTTGATGAAGGTCGCGGAAACCGCCTGCGGCCTGGCGTCCATGCGCCGCATGCCCTTTGCCGTCACCCCCCGGATGGCTTGCGACGCGATCATCGCCGCAGACGCCCTGGGCAAAGCGTACAAAGCCCGGCACACATAAGAGTCTGCGGGCGCGAGATGGCGTTTTGCGGGCGTTTCCCGCAAGGAGGCGCAAAGGCGCGACCCATCGAGGGAACGCCGATACCGCAAACAGTCCATGGGCGCAGCTATGCCAAAGGGGAACTCCATTCATGCCGCCCCAAACCAGCGCGGATCAGGGCAAATGCCCGCCGGGTTCAGAAAAACTTTGCTCTGTGGTAGCGCAGCGTTTCTTCGGAATACGCCTTAGCCGCCACCACTTCTCCGATAAACAGCAGGTGGTCCGTCACCGCAAAGGTGTCCCGCAGTTCGCAGGTCAGATGCGCGGCGGAACCCTTCACAAAGGGCAGTCCGTCCTCCGAAAACGCAACGTCCACCCCTTCGAGCTTGTTTTTCTGCCGTCCGCTGACCCGCCCGCAATGAAGGGCAACATCCCTTTGCGCCGGCGTAAGGACGCTGACCGAAAATCTGCCGCCCTCCTGCAACAGTTCGGCGGTATAATGGCCTTTGGACACGGCGACCATCACCGTCGGCGGTTTCATGGAAACCTGGCAAAGCCACGCCGCGGTCATCAGATTTTCCCCTTTTTGCGTATGCGTGCCGATGACGTAAACCCCGTGGGTGAGGGTGTCCATGGCGGCAAGAAGCTCGTTTGCCCGCATGTTCCTTCAACCTCCTTTAATCAAAAAGGCGCAGGATGAACCTGCCTTGGCTGTTTTTGGCTTTATTCGCCGCGCAAACGGCGGCGCAAGGTGCCAAATCCGTCCTTCCACAAGATCCAAAACAAGAACGCGGAACCGCAAAGCGGCTCCGCGATTTTTATTTCAGTTACAGCGTTGCGGTTTCAAAATAGTCGCCGCGCTTGTAGTCGTACACCGCGCCCCTGGAGTACAGGTCGATATTCTCCAGCGCTTTGCCCGTTCCGATGGCGACGCAACTCACCGCATCCTCCGCAATGTAGCAGGGGACCTTGGTGTGCTCGGAGATGAACTTGTCCATCCCATAAAGCAGCGAACCGCCACCGGTGAGGCAGATGCCGTTGTCCGCAATGTCGCTGGTGAGTTCCGGCGGGGTTTTTTCGAAGATGGCGCGAACGGTCTCCAGAATCGTCTGGAGCGGCTCCTCCAGGGCTTCGATCATCTCGTTGGAGCCAACGGTCAGGGACTGGGGCAGCCCGGAAATCAGGTTCCGCCCCTTGACTTCCACAAAGATCGGTTCCTTCCTGGGATACGCGGAACCGATTTTGATCTTCATTTCTTCTGCGGTGCGCTCGCCGATGAGCAGGTTGTGCTTCTTGCGCATGTAGCGGATGATGGATTCGTCAAACTTGTCCCCCGCGACCTTGATGGAATCGGAAAGCACCGCGCCCCCCAGGGAAATGACGGCCACATCCGTCGTTCCGCCGCCAATGTCCACCAGCATATGGCCCCGGGGCTCGGAAATGTCCAACGAGGCGCCGATGGCAGCGGCGATGGGTTCTTCGATCAGGAAGGTATGGCGGGCGCCGGCTTCCTCGGTGGCGTCGATCACCGAGCGCTTTTCCACCTCGGTGACACCGCTGGGAACGCAAACCACCACCCGCGGCTTGAAGAACAGCCTTCTGCCCACGACTTTTTTCAGGAAATGGCGCAACATACGCTCCGTAATGTCAAAATTGGAAATGACGCCGTCCTTCAACGGGCGGATGGCCATGATGTTGCCCGGGGTGCGGCCGAGCATCAAACGGGCATCCTCGCCGATGGCCAGGATGCGTCCGGTGATTTTTTCCACGGCGACCACCGAGGGCTCCCGCAAAACGATGCCCTTTCCTTTTACATATACCAAAACAGTGGACGTCCCAAGGTCAATGCCGACGTCACTCATCTGCAAAAAATCAAAAAAACCCATGAACACTTGCCTTTCCTTTAGGGGTTTTCTGTGCATTCCCCCAGGGTATTACAATTAATATTACTCTATTGCCGCTATATTTTCAAACCTCAATTGTGAGCAATGTGTGAATAATTGGGTTGTGATGCCCTTTATGTACTTTTTACTATATTTCCGCCCGCAATTCAAGCCTTTGCGGGAGATCGAGGGAAAACCCCGAAGCGCCGCTTTTTGTATACCTTTGCCAATCTGCGGGAACACTCAAGGCGTATCAATCCGCGCTTTGGGCGACGATTTCGCGCCGGGCGCGCAACTCGCAGACGGAGAAACCATGCCCGAACCCGTTTTGACAGTCGAAAACCTGACCAAAAGCTATCCCGCGGGGGGAAAGCTGCTTCCGGCGCTGTTTCCGAGGATGAAGGCCCCCCGCTTTACCGCCCTTTCGGGAGTTTCCTTTTCCCTGATGCCGGGGGAGACCCTGGGAGTGCTGGGCGTCAACGGCGCAGGAAAATCCACGCTTTTAAAGCTCGTCGCCGGCGTCAGCGGCCCCACCGCCGGCCGCGTGAAGGTCAACGGCTCTGTCGGCGCTTTACTGGAGCTGGGCGCGGGGTTTTTCCCCGAATACACCGGCAGGGAAAACGCCCTTTTGGCCCTTCGCATGGCGGGAATGACCGCCCAAGGGGCAAAAGCCATCCTCCCCGAAATTCAGGAGTTCGCCGGGATTGGCGCGTTTTTTGAGCGCCCCGTCAAGACCTATTCCAGCGGGATGTTCGTGCGGCTGGCGTTTTCCGTCGCCACCGCGAAACGGCCGGATCTTCTGCTCATCGACGAAGCCCTTTCCGTGGGGGATTTGTTCTTTCAGGCAAAGTGCATCACCCGGATGAAGGAGATGCTTTCCAAGAACACGGCGCTGCTGTTTGTCAGCCACGACATGGCGGCCATCAAGAGCGTCTGCTCCCGCTGCCTGCTGCTCAACGGCGGCAAGGTGGAAGCCATCGGCGACACCGAGGAGATCACCGCGCGGTATTTTTCCCTGAAAGTCTCCGCCGAACAGCCCGCCGCGGCCCCAAAACCGGAAACGGAGCAGGAGTTTGACCACCGGGCAGGCGCCGGCCGGCTGGGGGACGGGCGGGCGCGCTTTACCGCCGTGTTTTTGGAAAACGAGCGTGGGGAGCGGGTGGACACCCTTGCCTTTGGGGAAGTTTATACCCTTGTCATGCAGGTCAAGGTGTTTGCGGATCTTCCGGAGGTCGTCCTGGGTTATCACATTCAGACCGGTTCCGGGGCGGACGCCGTCTATTGCGACACCGCCATCGAAGGCAAGAACCCGAAAGGCTGGAAGGCCGGGGAAACCCACGAGGTGCGCTTCAAATTCTGCGCCAGGCTGGGCGAGGGCAGTCACAACGTCGTCGCCGCCTGCTCGGTGCCTTTGGACATGGAGCAGGGCGCCGCGGAATTCTGCGACCATGTGTTGCACGCATTTCAGTTCACGGTGCTCCGCCGCCCCGAAGCAAAAGTATACGGCCTTACAAGCTGGCAGAACGAGGTGACAATAACATGACAGCCGCTTTCAAAAAGCCCATTCCCCTGTCCCTTCCCCTGACCCCCTCCCCCATGAAGTACGCGGAAATCGCCGCCAAAGCCTTCAACACCGGCGTGCTGACCAACCACGGACCGCTGTGCGAAGAGCTGGAGGAGCGGCTCTCCGAAAGGCTGGCGCCCTTGGCGCTGTGCAGCAACGGCACCATCGCCATCACCCTGGCCTTGCGGGCGCTGAAGGTGAAGGGAGAGGTCATCACCAGCGCCTTTACCTTCCCCGCCACCATCCAGGCCATCGAGCTGGCAGGATTGACCCCTGTGCTGGCGGACGTGGATCCAGACAGCATGCTGATCACCCCCCACACAGTGGCGCGCAAGATCACCGCCCAAACCGGAGCGATCCTGCCCGTTCACCTCTTCGGCAGGCTGTGCGACACCGAGGGCTTTGCGAAGCTGGCGTCCGAGCGGGGGCTGACGCTGATTTACGATGGCGCCCACGCCTTTGACCTGCCTGTCTTTGGCGACGCCACGACGTACAGCTTCCACGCCACCAAGCTGTTTCACACCGCCGAGGGCGGGGCCGCCGCTTTCCCCAACAGCGCAGAAGCGCTGGCAAGCGCAAGGCGCCTGCGCTCCTTTGGGATGTCCGGCGAAGTGGTGGTGGAGTCCGGCATGAACGCCAAGCTTTCCGAGCTGCACGCCGCCCTTGGCCTGTGGACGCTTTGTCAGGTGGAGGAGGAACGAAGAAAAAGGCGCGCCGTCGCCGCCGCCTATATTTCCGTCCTGGGCGGAGAGCGGGGCGTGGAGATCATCACCAGCCCCAACTGCCAGTATTTCGTGGTGCGCCTGACCAACCCCTTGCGGCGGGACGCCGTCTATTCCGCGCTGATGGCCCACAATGTGCAGTCCCGGCGGTATTTCTGGCCGGCGATCCCCGCGCATCCGGCTTACATGGCCCGCTTTTTCGGCGATTTCCCCGGCGCGCGGGCGGCGGCAAAGGAATGCCTTGCCCTGCCCTTTTACGGCGCGCTGCCGCCGGATGATGCCCAAAAAATCGCAAGGATCGTGCTTGGGAAGAAGCCGTGAGCAGGCCGAAGGTCTCCGTCATCATGCCCGCATACCAGCACGCGGCCTTCGTGGGCGCGGCGCTGGACAGCGTCTTTTCCCAGACGTTGCGCAACATCGAGTTGATCGTGGGGGATGATGGTTCCACGGACGGAACGAGAACCGTCATCCACCAGCGCGCGAGCAAGGCGCCGATCCCCGTCAAGGTGATCGACGCTGGGCACCATCGGGGGGCTTCTGCGGTGATGAACGACCTTTGGAACGCGGCATCGGGGGAATACGTGGCAGTGCTCAATTCGGACGACGCGTTCCACCCCGAAAAACTCGCCCGCCAGCTCGCCTTTATGGAGGAGCGGCCGCATTTAACCGCCTCCTTCACCTGGGTGGAGGTCGTGAATGAATCCGGCGAGACCCTCAGCCAGACGAGCTATCCCGGTTCCCTGTTTGACCAGCCCAACCGACCCCGGACAGAGTGGCTTCGCAAACTGTTTTTCGAGGGCAACTGCCTTTGCCATCCGACGCTGCTGGCAAGGCGGAAGAATTTCCGCTTCCGGCTGGACACCCGGCTGTGCAAGCTGCCGGATTACGAGCTTTGGACCAGGCTGCTGGCCGCGGGAGAGGAGATCGCCATCCTGCCGGAACGGCTGACCAAATTTCGCATTTTGGACAAAAGGAGCAACGCCAGCGGCAAAACCCCCGCCACCATGACCCTCATCGAGCATGAATTCCCGCTGGTGCTGGATAATTACACCACCCTTTCCGAAGAGGACTGCCTTGCGGTGTTCGGCGAAACGGGAAACGCGCATGTTCGGAAATTCGTCGCTTACCGCCGCGCCCTTTCCCTTTGCCGTTCGGCGCAAAACTGGGGGATTCGGGGGATTTACTCCCTGCTGGGGGAACCGGAAAGCCGCCGCGCCCTGCACAAATCCGGGTTCAGCGAGACCGCCCTTTATGCCCTTGCCGCCCAGTACGACGTCTTTTGCGAGCTACCCGACCGGATGAAGCTGTATTTTGCAGGGAGCGCCCAGCTCATAAAGACCCGGGAACTGCTTTCCGCCTTTTCGGAGGAACGCACCTCTTCCTGCCCGGTGCTCAAGGGCTATTTCAAGGCGCATTTCCCCATCGGCGAGCCCGTCGCCGCGCTGCGCTTCGACCCGGCGGAGTACCCCTGCCGCGTGAGGCTGAAGCGGGCGGCCATCGTGCTCGCTTCCGGAAGAGAGCTGGAGCTCACGCACTTTTTCCATCACAACGGACGCGACGAGCCGGACTGTGTCGTTTTTGACCACGATGATCCCTGGTTTATCTGCCTGCTGACCATGGAGGTCTGGGCGCTGGAAGCGGTGTTTGAAGGGGAATGGGAATGATCAAAAACAAAGCCCGGGCGCTGCATGCACCGCCCGGACTTTTGATGGACCACCGGCTGTTCACCGGCCGCTTTTTTGCGCAGAGCTCGCGCAAAGGGCAAAAACCGCCGCGGCTCCCCCATCTTTCAGCGCCTTTGCGCATTCCTTCAGCGTCGCGCCGCTGGTGATCACGTCATCCACCAAAATGGCGGAAACGCCCTTTGCATCGCCTGCAGAAAACGCTCCGGCAAGGTTGGTCTGGCGCCCCGCGAAGGACAGACCCGTCTGCGGGGCGGTGTCCCGGATTCTCGTCAAAAGGCCGTCGTTCACCCGCCTGCCCGTTAAGGTGGCGAGTTCCCTGCAAAGCTCCACGGTTTGGGAAAAGCCGCGGAGCTTTTGCCTTTTGGGGTGCAACGGCACGGGCACGAGCACCGCATCCTTTGGGAAATCGTCCAGCTCCGCCATAAAAAGGGCGAAAAACTCCGCCAAATAGCGGCAGTACTCGTACTTGAACCGGTGGATAAGGGAAAGGGCAGGCTCTTCGTGTAAAAAAGCCGCCTCTGCCCGGCGGATGCCGGGAATGATTCTCGCTTCGGGCTTATTCGGCAGCTTCTGTTCGCAATCCGGGCAAAGGCCGCGGTTCGCTATCGCCGGCAAACCGCAAAGGCAGCAGTTTAGCAGCCTGCTGCTTTTGGGGAATAACGGCGCCGCCACTTCTGTTAAGAGCAGCTTGTTTAAACGCTTGCGCTTGCTGTTCCACCGCATGGTCCTTTTGCACTGAACACTCCGTATTTTTTACCAACATAACACAGCCCGCCCCGACAGGCAACCGCCAACATGCCCAGGCCGCCTTGCTACCCCTTCTGGCTGCCTTCGCCGCTTCCCTGCCACCGCTTTTCCGATCCGGCCTGTCGCGCATTCCGCTTTGCTTCGGGCGGGGCAGTTTTTTCCGGTCGTGTCAAATCCTCTCCTTGGCTAATACACTTAATTGAATCAAATGGGGGAGGATGAAACCATGCACGCAACAAATTTCAGCGCAGCCATCACCATGCAGGAAGCGGACAGGACCTTTTATTGCAACTGCACCCCGGTGCTCACCTATTCTGCCGAATACCCGCAAGCGGCGTTGCCCTGCAACCCGACCGGGCAGTTCTGCATCAACCGGGACATTTGCGTCCAGGTGCGGGCGTTTTACTGCTATGTTTCCAACGATCTGTTCCGGCAGGCCGTGGAAGGCTGCCGGGAAGCCTGTCAAAACGGATACCCCTTCAACGGCTATGACGCCGTCCAGCACTTCGAGATCACCTACAACCAGCAATGCCATTTCAGCCTGTATCGCGATCAGTACACCTATACCGGCGGCGCCCACGGCGGAACCGTCAGGTCTTCCGACACCTGGAGCCTGAAAACCGGCTGCAGGCTTCCCCTCGCTTCCTTTTTTCCGAACAAAAAGGACTACCGGGCATTTTTGATCGGGCAGATCACCTGCCTGGCGGATCAGCAGATGCAGCAGAACCCCGGGATCTATTTTGAAAACTACCGCGAACTGATCCGCAAGTATTTTGACGAGCAGAGCTATTACCTTACTCCCGATGGCCTGGCGATCTATTACCAGCAATACGAGATCGCGCCCTATGCCACCGGTATCGTCGTCTTTACCATCCCCTATCAGACGCTGAAATGGCAGCCCGGCTGCGGGAATGCGGATGTTCCCCTGGGGAAGCGGCCGTAACGAACCGCCAAGGACCAATCATTCCCGAAAGCCGAGCCTTTCGGGAATTTCTCTATAGCGACCAAATCCGGTAAGCCTGTTGATTAGAACGGGGTGCGAACCGCGAAAACAGCGGCCTGCGCCTGCGACCCGGCCGCCTGCGGCGCGCCGCCGGACATGGATGCCCGATTAAGATAGATTTCGATGCTCTCATCTCCTTGCGTCCATTTGTGCCCGGCCGTCTTGCCCAAGCGCCCCTCAACCACAGGACGGATAAAAACGGCTCTATGGACATTCCAACCAAAAAAGGCAGAGCCTCCTGGTAAAAACCAGGAGGCTCTGCGCTGTGTAATAAGGCTGCGGGAACGGATTATTGGAGATCCTCCACGATGCACCGGACCGCATAGGGGCCTGTATACATCGCATAACTGATTCCCACGCCTGCGCCGGGGTAAATATTGCCAGACCACATATTGCCCTCGGTGAGTTCGCCCGCTGCATACAGACCCGGAATAGCTACGCCGTCGCCGTTCAGTACGCGCATATTGTCATCCACCTTCAGGCCGGGTACCGTGCCGAACCAGGATACAATGATCCTTTCGGCGTAGAAGGGGGCCGTGTCGAGCTTCTGGGCCCGTTCTGCCGGCAGGCCAAATCCCGGGCTCTCGCCAGCGTCCACCGCGTTGTTGTAAGCTTCGACCGTGGCGAGCAGATTCGCTTCGTTGATTCCATTGTCCCTTGCGAGCTCTTCCAGGGAATCATACTTCTTGATCAGTCCCTGCTCCATCCGATCCTGAATTGTAGCTTGATCGTTGAAATTGGCGTCGGCCAGCCTGAATCCGGTCAACTTGCCTCCTCCCAGGCCTTCTACGATGGAGAAGTTGTCGCTTTCATTGGCAAAGCGCGTGCCTTCCTGGGAAACGGCAAACATGGAAGGAAAGGAACCCACGAGGATGGATGCGCGGGGTCCGCCGCCCATCATGCCGGTTCCGACGATTTCCGGATTGAACTGCTCAGTCAGAATAAAGCCATCACCTGTGGCGCCGGCATTTGTTCTGGATACGCCGCCGACATACAAGGGGGAGTATTTTGCAATCAGGTCCTTGTTCATGCCAAACCCGCCGGTGGCCAGAAGGACGGCCTTTGCGCGGATTTCGTATTCTTTTTCGTCATCCTGCACTTTTACGCCAACGACCTTGCCGTCCTCGACAATCAGCTCGGTGGCCTTGGAACGCATGCGCAGATTGATGGGATTGCTCTTCACATGCTCATTGAAGAACTGGGCAAATCCAGCGCCGCGGCCGACCGCCCAGAAGGCGTAAACCTTGTCGGAGGACGCTTCGCGGGACAGGCTCGGATTGTCCAGAGGGGCGCCCCAATCAACCAGCCGGTCAAAAAGCTCCTCGGCATTGGAGTAGATATTTCGAATATAGTCGTTGCGAACAGGGGCGCCGGTGGCGACCTCCATCAATCTGATGATATCGTCGATGGAAGATTCCATCCCCCCTGCGGTATGCAGCTTGGATTTGGGCGCGATAATTGCGCCGCCAGCCATGGGAAGGGAACCCGTAATGACGTCCAACTGCTCCAACACGATATAGGAAACGTCCGGACTCTTCACTTCGAGATCATAGGCTGCCATCAGGCCGGCTAATCCTGCGCCGACGATAACGACATCCACGGTTTCCGTCTGCCCTTTGGTCAGAGAAACTTCGGCAGCTTTTTGCTTGAGGGCGGCGATGTCTGCCCCTGCCTGCTTGAGGGCTTCTTCCGCAGCGCGCAAGATGGCGTAGCTGGTGATGGTGGCGCCGGAGGTTACATCCACAGCCAAAGACTGCTGCTCGACAATGCGTTCGGGCATGATCTT
>JBMNTV010000030.1:0-22481 GCA_050945915.1 Christensenellales bacterium | reverse complement strand
ACAGCGTGATGCGGCAATCCGGTTCGGTATGGACCTCTATGGAGGCGATCAGCTCGGCAAGCACCGCCTTTTTGCCGATGGAAACGATGCGCGCGCTCCATTCGCGGCACTCGCCGTCGCAAAGGCGCAGCTCGTTCCCCTCTCTCAGGCGCAAGACCTTTGCAATATGGTCCACATCCTCGCCGAAAATCCTGGCGTGGCTGCCTTCGATGTTCGCTTTGTCGATAAAGAACCGGTGCATGCTATTTCCTCGCGCAGGCGATCGCACACCACTCGCCCATATGCTCTGACTTTATCACGCGATACCCCGCTTTGTCCATAGCGTCCATCACATCCTGCTCCCGCTCCCGGATGATGCCGGAGGCTAAAATGACGCCGTCCGGCTTCAAAAACGGGTCCAGGTTGGGAAGCAAACCGATGATGACGTCCGCGATGATGTTTACCATGATCAGGTCTGCAGGTTCTGCGGGGGCCTGGCCCTTCAAAAGATCGCCTTCCACCGCTCTCACCACGTCCGCCACGCCGTTTAGGGCGATATTCGTCCGCGCCGAGTCCACGGCGACTGCGTCCCTGTCAATCGCGAGCACTTCCGAAGCACCGAGTTTCGCGGCGGCGATGCTCAAGATGGCGGTGCCGCAACCGATGTCGATGCAAAAGTCGCCGGGCTTGACCATCTCGTCCACCATGGCGAGGCACATGCGTGTGGTTTCGTGGGTGCCGGTGCCAAAAGCCATGCCGGGATCCAGTTCGACCACCACATCCCCTTCGTGGGGGGTGTACTCCTCCCAGGTGGGCACGATGACCACCCGTTTCGAGGCGCGCAGGGGCTTGTAATACTTCTTCCACTCGTTGGCCCAGTCCTCCTCCTGAATGTCCGAAAGGGAAAGGGCGAGTTCGCCGGGATCGTAGCCGGGGATCTCCTTCGAGAGGGCCGCAAGGTCGGCGAGTTTTTGGCGCACCAGGGCGACGGCATCTGCCATGGCAGCATCCTTCGGAATGTATCCCTTGACGATGACGTCCTCGCCAAAGGCCTCGTAAACCTCGCTGCCGATGTAATCCCAGTCGGCTATGGCGTCGTGGTTCAGAAGGTCCTGCTTGTCCTCTATCACGGTGCCTGCGCAGCCGCTATCGCACAGAAGCTGGCTGACGGCCTCCGTCCCCGCGGTGGTGGTGGTGATCCTCAGTTCGATCCAGTCCAAATTTAATCCTCCGTAAACGTGCCTTCCAGTTTGTCCTTCACCTTGTCAAAAAAACCCTTTTTCCCCTTGTGCGGAACCTTCTTTCCAAAGGATTCTTCGAACTGGATGAGCAGCTCCCTTTGCTTTTCCGTCAGCTTCTTGGGCACTTCCACCATCAGGCGGACAAACATGTCCCCCTTGCCGTTCTGGCGCAGCCGCTGGATGCCCTTGCCCGGGATGCGGACAATCTCTCCCGGCTGGGTGCCGGGGGGAACGGCGTATTCCATCGTTCCTTCCAGGGTGGGGATGGTGATGGTCCCGCCCAGGGCCGCCGTGGCGAAGGAAATCGATTGGTCCAGGCTGATGTCATACCCCTTGCGCCGGAACAGCTTGTGGGGCTTGACGTGGACCACGACGAAAAGGTCGCCGTTGGGTCCACCGCGACGGCCCGGCTCGCCCTGGCCGCTCAAGGAAATGGTCTGACCGTCGTCAATGCCGGCGGGGATGGTAACGGTGACGCTGCGGGTCCTTGCCACCCTGCCCCTGCCCTTGCAGGCGCCGCAGGGTTCGTCGATGATGGTGCCTTCACCCCGGCAGGTGGAACAGGTGGTCACCTGCTGCACCTGGCCGAAGATGGAGTTTTGCACCGTGCGGATCTGCCCGGTGCCGTTGCAGTTCGGGCAGGTGCGCTTCTTGGTGCCGTCCTTGGCGCCGGTGCCGTGGCAGGCTTCGCAGTTTTCGTTTCGCTGGATGGTGAAGGACTTTTTGCCGCCGAAGACCGCCTCTTCAAAGGTCAGGTTCAGGTCGTAGCGCAGATCCGCCCCCGGTTCCGGGCCGGTGCGCCGGGCGCGGGAAAAACCGCCGCCGAAAAAGGAGTTGAGGATATCGTCAAACCCGCCAAAACCGGAGAATCCGCCAGCGGAATACGCGCCGTATCCCCCTGCGGTCTGGTCAAAGGCCGCGTGGCCGAACTGGTCGTACTGGGCGCGTTTTTGGCTGTCGGACAGTACCTCGTAGGCCTCGTTCACCTCTTTGAATCGGGCTTCGGCCTCCTTGTCGTCTGGATTGATGTCCGGGTGGTATTTCTTCGCCAAGCTGCGAAAGGCTTTTTTTATGTCATCGGCGGAGGCGCCCCTCGGGACGCCCAGCACCTCGTAATAGTCGCGTTTTGCCATTGTCGTGTACTCTCCTCGCGCGTGTGGTGCGTGCCTGCACAGGGATCATCCCGCCTCATTCAAGGCAAAACACCTGTGCCAGACACGCCCAAGGCGAAGGGGAGTCCCCCCTCGCCTGGCCGCGACTGCAGATATATTTGAAACGGATCAGTGAACTTCGTAATCGGTGTTCACCGAACCGTCGGAATTCGGGTCGGCGTATCCGCCCGCGTTGGGATCGGCGTATCCTCCGGTGGCATTGGGATCCGCGTTCGCGCCGGCCTGCTGATAGATCTTTCCGAAGATCTCATAGGAAACCGCGGTTAGCTTCTCGCTGGCCGCCTTGATGGCTCCACTGTCCGTCCCCGAAAGGGCGGTTCTCAGGGCTTCGATCTCGGCGTTGATCTTTGCCTTGTCGTCCTCCGTCAGCTTGTCTCCCAGCTCCTTGATGGTCTTCTCGGTGGTGTAGATCAGCTGGTCCGCGTGGTTTCTGGTCTCGACCTCTTCCTTGCGCTTCTTGTCCTCCTCGGCGAACTGCTCCGCTTCCTTGATGGCGCGCTCGATCTCCTCGTCCGACAAATTGGTGGAAGCGGTGATGGTCACCTGCTGCTGGTTGCCGGTACCCAGGTCCTTGGCGGAAACGTGGACGATGCCGTTGGCGTCGATGTCAAAGGTGACCTCGATCTGGGGCACGCCCCTGGGCGCGGGGGCAATCCCCGCCAGGGTGAACCGGCCGAGGGTCTTATTGTACTGCGCCATTTCCCGCTCGCCCTGCAGCACGTGGACTTCGACGCTGGTCTGGCCGTCCGCGGCGGTGGAGAAGATCTGGCTCTTCTTGGTGGGGATGGTGGTGTTGCGCTCGATGAGCTTGGTGAACACGCCGCCAAAGGTCTCGATACCCAAGGAGAGGGGCGTGACGTCCAGCAGCAGAATGTCCTTCACCTCGCCGCCCAGCACGCCCGCCTGGATGGCTGCGCCGATGGCGACGCATTCGTCCGGGTTGATGCCCTTGAAGGGCTCCTTGCCGATGACGTTCTTGACCGCTTCCTGCACCGCGGGGATGCGGGAGGAGCCGCCCACCAGGATGACCTTGTCGATGTTGGCGGAACTCAGATTGGCGTCCCGCAGGGCGTTGCGCACGCAGACGATGGTCTTTTCCACCAGATCCGCCGTCAACTCGTTGAACTTCGCCCGAGTCAGGGTGACGTCCAGGTGCTGGGGACCGTTCTGGTCCATGGTTATGAAGGGCAGGTTGATATTGGCACTCATCATGCCGGAAAGCTCGATTTTTGCCTTTTCCGCGGCTTCCTTCAACCGCTGGTGGGCGTTCCTGTCCTGCATCAGGTCGATGCCGTGGGACTTTTTGAACTCTGCCGCCACATACTGGATGATGCGATCGTCAAAATCGTCGCCTCCCAGGCGGTTGTTGCCCGTTGTTGCCAGCACTTCAAACACGCCGTCCGCGATTTCCAGGATGGAAACGTCAAAGGTGCCGCCGCCCAGGTCATACACCAGGATCTTGTGGCTTCCTTCCTTATCCAGACCGTAGGCCAACGCCGCGGCGGTGGGTTCGTTGATGATGCGCAGCACTTCAAGGCCCGCGATCTTGCCCGCGTCCTTGGTGGCCTGGCGCTGGCTGTCCGAGAAATAGGCGGGAACGGTGATGACCGCCTGGGTGACGGTCTCGCCAAGGTACGCCTCGGCGTCCGCCTTGAGTTTTTGAAGAATCATTGCAGAGATCTGCTGGGGGGAATAGTTTTTTCCGTCGATGGTCACCCGGCGATCGCTGCCCATATCCCTCTTGATGGAAGAAACCGTTCCTTCCGGGTTGGTGATCGCCTGGCGCTTTGCCATCTGGCCCACAAGGCGTTCACCGCTTTTGGTGAATGCGACCACGGAGGGCGTGGTCCTTCCGCCTTCGGGGTTGGTTATGACGAGGGGCTCGCCACCTTCGAGCACAGCGACACAGGAATTCGTTGTACCCAGGTCGATTCCGATGATTTTGCTCATTATGAACCTCCGTTTATTGTAAGCTGACTTGTTCTATCCGTTTTTATTCAGGTGAACGCCGGCCTTGATTCCCATCCGCCCTTTGTTCACTGGTTAACCTTTACCATGCTGTGCCGTAACACCTTGTCCTTGAGCATGTAGCCCTTTTTGAATTCCTCCACCACGGTGCCGGATTCAGCGCCCTCTTCCGAGCACTGCATGACCGCATCGTGAAATGCGGGGTCAAAGGGCTTGCCGACGGCTTCGATGGGCGTCATGCCCAGTTTGGCAAAAGCGTCGGTAAACTGCCGATACACCAGGCGCACCCCCTCCGCAAGGGGGGATTGGTCCTCCTTGGCTGCCGAAAGCGCAAGCTCGAGGCTGTCATAGGCAGGCAGAAGGGCCAAAATCGCGTTTTTTACCCCCTCGTCCAAAGAATCCGCCCGCACGGAACTGTTCCTGCGGCGGAAGTTGTCAAAATCCGCCTGTACCCTCTGGGCAAGGTTCTTCATCTCGTCCCGTTCGGTCGTGATCGCTTCGATCCTGGCCTTCATCTCGTCAAACTGAGCCTGGGTCAGAACGTAGGTCTGCTCCTGGGTTTTTGTTTCCTGCCCGGCGTCACCATCTTTCTGAACGATATCCTGGTCGTTGACGATCTCTTCGTGTACCGTGCCGTTGGCGTTTTCATCTTTGTTCCTACTCATTTCAACCTCATATTCGCTTAATGTCGGCAAACCATGTGCCGCTATTTCACTGGTCTTCGGGGGCCAGCATCCCCGTCAGCACCGAGGAAAGGGTCTTCCCCATCTGATTCAGCACCGTAACCACCTTGGCGTAATCCATGCGGATGGGGCCGATCACACCGAAGGAACCCACGGGCTTGCCGGAAATCTTATATGTCGCCGTAACCACGCTGGAGGACTGCATCTCCGGCAGTTCGTTTTCCGAGCCGATGGTCACTGTGAACTCCATCTTCGCCGCCTTGGAAAGGATCCTGTAAAGCTGTTCCTTGGTTTCGAACACGGCGAGCATGGAGCCGGCTTTTTCAAGATCCAGGTACTCGGGGTGCTTCAACAGGTTGGTGGCCCCGCCGAGGATGACGCCCCGGCTGGCCTCCCGGGAAATATCGTGAGCGATGGCATCCGCAATGGAGGTAAAGTAACTCCTCTGCTCCTCCATCTCCTCCCCTGCACCTCTTTTCAACGCCTCCACCGCTTCGTGAAGCGGCATGTTTTTCACCCTTGCCGTCACCATATTGGAAAGGCGCTCCAAATCCCTCGGCGTGCAGCTGGGGGGAATGGTAATAAAAGAATCCCGCACGAGGCCTGCATCCGTCACAATAACGGCCAAAGCCCGGCCGGAAGTCACCGGCACCAGCTGGATGTGCTTGACGATGATGGCATTCAGCTCGGGGGACATCACCATGGCGGTATAATCCGTCAAATCGGACAGGAGCTTCGCGGTCCCGGCGACGACCTCTTCCGCTTCGGTCATCCGGGTATTGAAGTACGAGCGCATGTATGCGATCTCTTCCTCCGAAAGCTTGCCGGCTTTCATCATCGTGTCCACATAGAACCGGTATGCCTTTTCGGAAGGAACGCGGCCCGCAGACGTATGTGGCTGTTCCAGGAAGCCCATCTCCTCCAGGTCGGACATTTCATTCCGTATCGTGGCGGAGGACAGCCCCAACTCGCTGCGTTTCGAGATCGTGCGCGATCCGATGGGTGTGGCGGTCATGACGTAGTCATCAATAATTGTGCGCAGGATGCGCAGTTTTCGTTCGTCCAGCCTCATAACGTCCTCCTTTCTATGGGCTTCAAGCTCGTTGTTAGCACTCTCCCTCAAGGAGTGCTAATCGCTATATGTAAAATAGCACTTCCCCCTGATATTGTCAATACCCGGGAAAGCGCCGGGGCTATATACCTCTTTGTGCTTGCCGAAAGCCGACGATTCCCGCCTCATATCTCATCCAGCATACCGATTAATACCGCGTTCATCAGCTCGAATCCCCGCGCGTTCAGCCGCACCCGTTCCCTGGATATCTCGATGAAGGGATTTTTGGCGCTATTGGGGAAGGCCGCCGCAAAATCCGTTCCGAACCGCCTTTCGAACTCCTCTGCCGAAAAGCCCTCCGAAAGCCTCAACCCCATCATGGCGAAGGTGAACATCGCGTCCTTGCCCTCTTCCACGATGGTGCTTGCCACCGGGCGAGTCCCGGACCGGACCAGCGTCGCATATGCATTCAGATCCGCGACGTTTTCCCCCCGGATGACCTTTCCGCCCTCCCAAAGGGCGAAGGACGCGCCCAATCCGGCGGCGAGGAAGTCCCCGCCCTGCCAGTAAAGCAAATTGTGGCGGCAGCGTTTGCCTTCTTTCGCGTAATTCGAGACCTCGTACCTCTCGAATCCCGCCGCTTTCAGAAATGCTGCGCCGGCATCCCCCATTTCGGCGGTTTCATCCGCATCCGGAAGGGTTTCTCTGCCTGCGGATACATCGCAAAACAGCGGCGTCCCTTCCTCTAATATTAGGGAATAAAAGCTGACGTGTTCCGGCTGCAAGGTGACGGCGCTTCCCAACGAACGCAAACAGGAAGATACGCTTTGGCCGGGAAGGCCGTAGATCAGATCGACGTTGATGTTTGCAAACCCGGCGACGCGCGCCATCTGAAATGCCTCCACCGCCTGCTTGGCGCTGTGCGTCCGCCCGATGCGCCTGAGCTCGGCGTCCTGAAGGCTCTGTACGCCCAGGCTCAGCCGGTTGATCCCCGCTTTTCTCCAGGCGGAAAGCTTCGCTTCGTCCGCCGTGCCCGGGTTTGCCTCCGCCGTGATTTCAGCGCCGGAAAGGTCAAAATGCTCCCGCACCCTTCCCAGAAGTTCGGGCAAAGCCGTTTCTGGCAGGGCGGAGGGCGTTCCTCCGCCGACAAAGACCGAAGTCAGCCTTTCTCCCCGCCGGGGAAGCAGGCCGATTTCCGCGCAAAGAAGGGACATGTAACCCTCCATGTCCCTTCTAGTATGCCCGCTGAAGGATAAAAAGTCGCAATAACGGCATTTTTGCGCACAAAACGGGATGTGAATGTATAATCCGAGCATCAGTTGATCCGAAGCACCGACATGAACGCGTCGCTGGGAACCGAAACCGAGCCCACCTGGCGCATGCGCTTCTTGCCTTCCTTCTGTTTTTCCAGCAGCTTTTTCTTTCTGGAGATGTCGCCGCCGTAGCACTTGGCTAAAACGTCCTTGCGCACGGCCTTGACGGTCTCTCTGGCGATGATCTTGCCGCCGATGGCCGCCTGAATGGGGATTTCGAACTGCTGCCGCGGAATGACCTCCTTCAGCTTTTCCGCCACTGCCCTTCCCCGGGGATACGCCCGGTCCTTGTGCACGATGGTGGAAAGGGCGTCGCAGATTTCGCCGTTTAGCAGGAAGTCCAGCTTGACCATTTCGGACCGCTTGTAGCCGCTCAACTCATAGTCAAAGGAGGCGTAGCCCCGGGTCTTTGACTTGAGCTGGTCAAAGAAATCAAAGATGATCTCGCTCAGCGGCATGAGGTAATGGATGTTCACCCTCATACTGTCCACATATTCCATATCGATGAACTCGCCCCGCTTCTCCTGACAAAGCTCCATGATGGCGCCGGTATAGTCCTTGGGGGACATGATGTTCGCCTTGACCACCGGCTCTTCAATGAAATCGATGGCGGAGGGGTCGGGCAGGTTGGTGGGATTGTCCAGTTCGATGCATGTGCCGTCCAGGGTGTGCACCCGGTAGATCACGCTGGGGGCTGTGGTGACGAGGTCCAGGTCGAACTCCCGCTCCAGCCGCTCCTGGACGACCTCCATATGCAACAGGCCGAGGAATCCGCACCGGAAACCAAAGCCCAGAGCGCGGGAGGTCTCCGGTTCAAACACCAGCGCCGCGTCGTTCAGCTTGAGTTTTTCCAGCGCTTCCCGAAGGTTCTCAAGATCCGCGCCGTCCGCGGGATAGATGCCGCAAAAAACCATGGACTGTACGGGCTTGTATCCCGGCAGGGGTTCCTTTGCCGGCCGTGCCGCGCTGGTGATGGTATCCCCCGCCATGGTGTCCCCCACGGATTTGATGGACGCGGCGATGTAGCCCACGTCCCCGGCGGCGAGCTCGTCAAGGGGCCGCAGTCCGGGGGCGAAGGTGCCCACTTCCGTCACTTCGAACTCCTTGCCCTTGGCCATGAAGCGGATCCTGTCCCCCGCCTTGACCTTGCCGTCAAAAATGCGGACGTAGGATAAAGCGCCCTTGTAATTGTCGTAATACGAGTCAAAAATCAGGGCCTTGAGGGGCGCGTCCTCGTCCCCCTTGGGGGCGGGAATGTATTTCACCACGCCTTCCAGCACCTCTTCGATATTGACGCCGTTTTTTGCGGAGATCAGGGGCGCTACGGAAGCATCCAGCCCGATGACATCCTCGATCTCTTCCCGGACAACCTCCGGCATGGCGCTGGGCAGGTCGATCTTGTTGATCACCGGGAAGATCTCCAGATCCTGATCCAGCGCCAGATACACGTTGGCCAGGGTCTGGGCTTCGATGCCCTGGGTGGCGTCCACCACCAGCACCGCGCCTTCGCAGGCGGCCAGGGACCTGCTCACCTCATAGGTGAAGTCCACATGGCCGGGGGTGTCGATGAGGTTCAGCTCGTACTGTTCGCCGTCGGCCGCCGTATAAAGCATGCGCACCGCCTGGGCCTTTATGGTGATTCCGCGCTCGCGCTCCAGCTCCAGGGTGTCCAGCAACTGGTCGTCCATATCTCTGAGCGCGACGGTGTCCGTCCGCTCGATCAGCCTGTCCGCCAGGGTGCTTTTGCCGTGGTCGATGTGGGCGATGATGCAGAAATTCCTGATACGCTTTTGTCTTTCGGATGGCATCCTTGATCCTCCAATATTTTGACCGGCGGTTGTGCTTTGCTTCGCCGGAAATCTTCGTCGCTGAAAATAAGCGGGAACGCCGCAACACCTGCGGCCGCGCCCATTTGGGCTGTTTTATCGATTATATTCGAAAAAAGCCCGCTGCGCAACGGTGGGCGCACCGCCAGTTGTGGTCAAAGTTTTGTTTTGCACCGCATAGGCGGCGCAGCGTGACTGGAAGAATGCCGGCGCGCATCGCGCTCCCTTTTCCCTGCCGTTGGCGCAGGTCAAACTACTCCATTTCACCAACATCTCCTTCCGGGTAGCGACGCAAACACCTCTGGCGCCATTGATCGCGGCTTCAGCGCCATCCTTCTTCCTGAAAAACGCCAGCAACGCGCCCACAGAGGAACGAACAGTGCAAAGCCCGCCCCTTGGCGTACTGCTCCTGGGGAAGCACCATGATGGCAATGGCAGGGGGTCTATGTTGCTAAGCAAGGGCGGAGCAGGTTAGACTGTTGAGGAACCGCCCGCGGGCTGACCCAAACCGAGCTTGGCGAATGCCGGGGGGGAGTAGCCTGCGCTGGAAAAACGCTTTTTGCATTTTGCCTCAGGCAATTGCATAAAAAACCCGCGCGTTGCTGCGCGGGAGTGTGGTCAAATCTCGATGATCTTCTTTAGTTCGCGGATGTCGTCCACAATGAAATCCGGGGATTCGGACTGGATGTCCGGAAGTTTCCCGTAGCCGTAGGAAACGGCGATGGCACCCGCTCCGGCAGCTCTTGCGGCCATGACGTCTGTCTTCATATCCCCCACCATGACGGCGTTCTCGGGCTGAATGCCCAGCTTGTTGAGGATGATGTGGATGCATTCCGGATCCGGCTTCATCTTCGTCATATCCTCATCGCAGACAAGGCAGTCAAAATAATCAAAAAGGCCGAGAAGGCCGAGCTTTTTCAGGATTCTCTCGGTGGCGGAGCGGATTTTTGCCGTCGCCACGGCGAGTTTGACCTTGCCCTTGAAATGCTCCAAAATTTCCACAACGCCGGGATAGGGCTTGGAAAGCTCACAGCAGTTGTTGATATAGCTTTTTTTGAAATAAGCGACAGCGGGTTCGACCAAATCGGGCCGGTCCGGGCAAAACACGCGCTCCATGGCCTTTTTTGCCCCTCCGCCAATCAGGCCTCCCGCATATTCCAGGGAAATGTCCACATTCCCGATCTCTTTCGCGGTGTTTTAGAAGGCAAGGGCGATGTCCGGCTGGGTGTGCACCATGCAGCCGTCCAGATCAAAAATGATGAGTTCGATATTCTTCATGCGTATTCTCCTGTCTTTTGAAGCGAAATCATATGCCAACGTTGACGATTATAACACATCCTGCGCTCTTGTACGCACAGATTTGCGCCGTCGAAGGCCCTTGGAACTTCAGCGGGGATAATGCGGGCATACTCGAAGTAGGGAGTATCGCAAGGGACGGGTTTATGGTAATATTTGTCTTGTAATCGCCTGAATGGAGCAGAGTGACGGAAGTTGAGCAAAAGAATCCGAACAAATAAAGAGATTTTCGCCATCAAGGGCATCGGTCTGAACCTTTCCGACCTTCCGGAAACCCAGCGGCCGGCAGTCACCGAATTTTTTTCGCAACTGGACCGCCGCCTGCTGCTGCCAAAAAAGCAGAAGCGGGCGATGATCGGGGATTTCGCGGCGGCGCTTTCTTACTATGCGCGCATGGGCGTGTCCATCGAGGAAGCCCTGCGCCGCTTGAATCCCCAAAGGCTCGGCGGGTTCTATTCCCGCCCGCCCGTACTCTGGTTCCCGCTGGACGCCGCGGCCAAGATCTACCCCCTTTCCATGAAGCGGCACACCATGTCGGTCTTCCGGCTTTCGGTTTATTTCAAGGAAGACGTCGTGCCCGAGCTTTTGCAAATGGCGCTGACCTTTGCCATCAAGCGCTTTCCCAGCTTTGCCACCACCGTCAAAAACGGCGTTTTCTGGCATTATCTGGACGCGTCCAAAAGGCGGTACGATGTGGAACCCGAAACCGAGCGGCCCTGCGCTCCCCTTTCGGTCTGGGCCAGCGGCTCCCAGTCCTTCCGGGTGCTGTATGACAAGAACAGGATGAGCGTGGAGTTTTTCCATATCCTGACGGACGGCGCAGGCGGCATGAAGTTCATTTCTACCCTCGCCGCGGAGTATTTGCGGCTTCTGGGGCATAGCATCCCCTGCTCCGGCAATGTTTTGGACATCGACGAGATCCCGCCCGTGGAAGAAACGGAAAACGGCTTCGACCTGGCGGAACCCACCGCCAGAATTTCCGGCTTTGCGGACAGCCCCGCGCTGCAGATGAGCGGCGCCCTTTCCTTCCTGAAGCCCTGCCAGGTCCTCCACTTTGAACTGAGCAGCGCACAGCTCCTCTCCGTCGCAAGGGGCAAGCAGGCCTCCGTCACCGCCTTTCTTCTTGCGCTGATCTTCGTCGCCGCCCGCTATGCGACGGACGAACAAAGGGGCAACATCCACATTCAGGTCCCCGTCAATCTGCGAAAATACTACGATTCCGAGACCATCCGGAACTTTTCCCTTTATTGCTCCGTCAAGCTGCCCGTTCACAGGATTTCGGATGTGGACGCGCTGATCCCGGAAATTGCCGTTCAGCTTGCCGAAAAAACCGCCAAACAGCCGATGAACGAGATGATGAACGCGGCCAACGCCCTCGTCCGCTCGCTGAAATTTGTTCCGCTGTTCGTCAAGCGCCCCGTCGCCCGCCTCATCTACGGCTTTTTGGGGGACAAGGTCTTCACCACCACTCTTTCGAACCTCGGAGTGGTCAACTTTCCGAAAGAGATGACCCCCCACATCGAAAAGCTGGATTTCGTCCTAGGCACCGGAGTGACCAATCGCGCCGCCTGTTCGATGGTGACCTTTGAGGACAAAGCGGTGCTGACCGTCACCAAACTCACCTGCGACCCGTCCTTTGAAGAAAAGCTCCTTCAGCTTTTCCACGCTGAAGGGCTGCACCCGAAAGTTTATGGGAGTGACCGCTATGAAGATTGAGCCCGCCTATCCCGCCGTTCAAAAAAGCAGGCTAGCCGCAGAGCGGCTGCGCTACATCCTGCGCTGGTGCTTTTCCGTGGCTTCCTACGTTTGCGTCATCGTGAACCTGTGCGTGGGCGGCGTGGCCTGGAGCCTTGTGGTGCTGTGGTCCTTGTGGTGCGTCTGGTCGATCTTCGTCTCCCCCTCTCTGGTGGAGTACAACCGCATCAGCCAGACCTCCAAATCCCTGATGGACGTCTGCGTTCTCCTGATCCTCATCGACACCATCCTGTCTTCCGGTTGGGCGCATTTCGTCGTGCCCATCGTCAGTTTCGGGTCGCTGATCGTCATTGGGGTCCTGTTTTTGTCCGACCTGCCCAAGCAGAAGCATAACATGATGCCCATGGTCTGGCTGATCGCCGCCTCCTTCGTCGCGGTGATCGGCTCCCTGATCGGCTGGCCGCAAATGGGCTGGCCGATGATCGTGCTGGGTTCCACAGCGCTGCTTTTGCTGCTGGTCTGCATCGCGGTGCTGCGGCAGGACCTTCTGCGGGAGCTGAAAAAGCGGTTCCACACGAAGTGAAAGCGGCCGCGGCCGACGAAGCGGCGTCGACTGTTTTTTGGTCGATTTTCCTTCGTTTGCCGGCTTCAGCGAAACTGACTGTTTTTACCCCGCCGCTTTGTGCTTTACTGTTCTTACCATAACCAGACCAAGCAAGGAGGTTTTCTATGATTTCTTATCGCAAAGAGCTGCATTTCAACCTTCCCAGCCGCAGGGGGCTGGTCAACATCACCCGCCATGTGCAGCGCTGCGTCGACGAATCCGGCGTCAAGGAAGGGCTGGTGCTGGTCAACGCGATGCACATCACCGCAAGCGTCTTTATCAACGACGACGAAAGCGGTCTGCACCAGGATTTCGAGGACTGGCTGGAACGCCTGGCGCCGGAAAAGCCCCACAGTCAGTACCGCCACAACGGCTTCGAGGACAATGCCGACGCCCACCTGAAGCGCAGCATCATGGGTCGGGAAACGGTGGTGGCCATCACCGAAGGCAAGCTGGATTTCGGCCCCTGGGAGCAGATTTTTTATTACGAGTTCGACGGCAAGCGGGACAAGCGGGTGCTGGTCAAAATCATCGGCGAATAATGCCACGCGCCCACATCCAACGAGCCGATGCAATTTTGGGCAAAGGGCCGCCGTCTTGGGCGCGGCCCTTTGCCGTTTTGATTCTTGCCGGCAAAGCCCTGGCAAAGCATGCGAAAAACCGCGGCGGGAAGGGCTCCCTGCCGCGGCATTACGAACGATGAGTATTTATGATTCTTTCGCGCCTAGAACGTGCTTTTTGATGGCGTCGAAACTTTGTACGCTGATGACATGCTCGATCCTGCAAGCGTCCCTCGCAGCGGTTTTTTGGTCCACCCCAAGTTGGACCAGCCAATTGGCAAACAGGTTGTGCCGTTCATAGATGGTTTCGGCGACCTCCCTGCCCTTCTCGGTCAGGGTAATGTGCCCGTCCTTGCCCATCGCAATAAACCCGTTTTCCCGGAGCTTTTTCATCGCGACACTCACGCTGGGTTTTTTGTAATCAAGGGCTTCCGCAATATCGACAGACCGGACGGCCGGGCTTTTTTTGCTCAGAATCAGGATCGTTTCAAGGTACATTTCGGCGGATTCCTGCAATTTCACCGCGATTCACTCCTTTCTTTCCCCGCTCCCATTTGCAATAGCAGAATAACATACAAGCCTGCCGAAATCAAACAACTTCATGACCAACAATCGCCCTGTCACATGCTTGACAGGGCGGTTAGCATATGCTAACCTGTAATCGGTTAGGAGTCCCTAACCACATATTTTGCAGCATGGTTAGTCTTAACTAACCAGCGTTGAGGAGGTCTCATGATGCCTTTGTCGATGGCGAAAGCAGGTGAAGAAAACCTGATCAAAAAAATCGGCGGCAAGCCCCAAACGAGGCAGTTTCTGGAAAACCTTGGCTTTGTCGTCGGCGCTTCGGTCACGGTGGTGACGGAAATGGGCGGGAACGTTATCGTCAACGTCAAGGACAGCAGGGTCGCAGTCAGCGCCGAAATGGCCCGCAAAATCATGGTTTAGCCATTGGGAAAGGGATTGTGAACATGAAAACGTTAAGTGAAGTCAAATGCGGCACCACCGTCACCGTCTTGAAACTCAACGGAACGGGCGCAATAAAAAGAAGGCTCATGGACATGGGCATCACCAAGGGCGTTCCATTGTACGTCCGCAAGGTCGCGCCTTTGGGAGACCCCATCGAAGTGACAGTGCGCGGATACGAGCTTTCCCTGCGCAAAGCAGACGCGGCGATGATCGCCGTTTTGGAAGAAAGAGAAAGCCAGGACAGCGCAAAAGACGCCGCAAACTGACAGCTTGACACCTTTCGCCCTGTGAAAGAACCTATTTTTGGGAAGGAAGCAACCATATGTCCATCAAAATTGCCCTTGCTGGCAACCCCAACAGCGGCAAGACGACGCTGTTTAACGCACTCACCGGCTCCAATCAGTTCGTGGGGAACTGGCCAGGGGTCACCGTGGAAAAAAAGGAAGGCCGGCTCAAGAGCCACAAGGACGTCACCATCGTCGACCTGCCCGGAATCTATTCCCTTTCGCCGTATACCCTGGAGGAGGTGGTGGCAAGAAGCTTCCTGACCGCCGAACGCCCGGACGCGATTCTGAACATCGTGGACGGCACCAACCTCGAGCGCAACCTGTACCTTACCACCCAGCTTATTGAGCTTGGCCTCCCCATGGTGGTGGCCGTCAACATGATGGACGTGGTGCAAAAAAACGGGGACAAGATCTACATCGACCAGCTTTCCCAGGAACTCGGCTGCCCGATGATGGAGATTTCCGCCCTGAAGGGCAAAGGCATCAAGGAAGCCGCCGATAAGGCGGTGGAGGTGGCAAAACGCGCCCTGCCCACCAAGCACCAACACGCCTTCCGCGGCTGCGTGGAGCACGCCCTCGCCCACATCGAGGAGGCGGCGGGCGACCATATCCCCGCATCCCAGCAGCGCTGGTTCGCCATCAAGCTCTTTGAGCGGGACGAAAAGGTGCTCGCCCAGCTCAACCTTCCCGGGGATCTGCTGGCGCACATCGAGGAGGACATCCAAAGCTGCGAAGCCGAGATGGACGACGATGCCGAGAGCATCATCACCAACGAGCGATACCTCTACATCGCCTCCATCATCCATGGCTGTTACCACAAGAAAAATAAGGGAGGCCTGACGATATCCGACAAGATCGACCGCGTCGTCACCAACCGCATCCTCGCGCTGCCCATCTTTGCTCTGGTGATGGTCCTGGTTTACTACATTTCCGTTTCCACCGTGGGCGGCTGGGCCACCGACTGGGCCAACGACGGCCTGTTTGGCGACGGCTGGCACCTTCCTGGCAACGGCGCCGCGACATACGAAGAAGCCGTGGGCGAATTTGACCGCGCTTTTGTCATCCTGGAAGCCTTTGAGGAAGCCGCCAAGGAAACAGGCATGGACGCAAAAAGCGCCACCGGCCTCACCGCCACCGCCTATCTTTTGGATGACGCGGGCAACGTGGAAGAAGTAATCCCCGTCACCTTTGCGGATTATGAACAAGCCCTTGGGGCAAAAGAACCCGACCCCGCGGATTTCGGCATCTGGGTGCCGGGGGTGCCCGTACTGGTCAGCAACGCCTTGGAATCGGTTAACGCCGCGCCCTGGCTCCACGGCCTGATCGTGGACGGCATCGTCGGCGGCGTGGGCGCGGTGCTGGGCTTTGTGCCCCAGATGCTCATTTTGTTCCTGTTCCTCGCCTTCTTGGAAGGCTGCGGCTATATGGCGCGCATTGCCTTCATCATGGACAGGATCTTCCGCAAATTCGGCCTTTCCGGCAAGTCCTTCATCCCCATCCTGATTGGAACAGGCTGCGGCGTTCCCGGTATCATGGCGTCCAGAACCATCGAGGACGAGCGCGACCGCAGGATGACCATCATGACCACCACCTTCATCCCCTGCAGCGCAAAGCTTCCCATCATCGCTTTGATTTCCGGCGCGCTGTTTGGCGGCGCGTGGTGGGTGGCGCCCAGCGCGTATTTCGTGGGCATGGCGGCCATCCTTGCCTCCGGTATCATCCTGAAAAAGACCAAGCTGTTCGCCGGAGACCCCGCGCCCTTTGTGATGGAACTTCCCGCCTACCACTGGCCCACGCCTTCCAACGTTCTTCGCAGCATGTGGGAGCGCGGCTGGTCCTTCATCAAGAAGGCGGGGACCATCATCCTGCTTTCCACCATCCTCGTGTGGTTCGCATCCAACTTCGGCATCGTGGACGGCAGGTTCACCCTGGTGGAGGACTTGAGCGACGGCTTCCTCTCCGCAGCGGGCGGCGCCCTCGCTCCCGCCTTCGCACCTTTGGGCTGGGGAGACTGGAGGGCCGCCGTCGCCGCCATCACCGGCCTTGTGGCCAAGGAAAACGTCGTCGGCACCTTCGGCATCCTCTATGGCTTCGCCGAAGTGGCAGAAACCGGCGTGGAGATCTGGAGCCAGCTTGCCGCCGGCTTCACCACGCTTTCCGCCTATTCCTTCCTGGTGTTCAACCTGCTTTGCGCCCCCTGCTTCGCGGCCATCGGCGCCATCCGCAGGGAAATGAACAACGCCAGGTGGACCTGGTTCGCCATCGGCTACCAAACCGCTTTGGCCTACGCTGTTTCCCTCTGCATTTACCAGCTTGGCATGCTGATCACCACCGGGGCATTCGGCATCGGCACCGCCGCAGCATTTGCAGTGCTCGCCGCCTTCCTGTACCTGCTGTTCCGTCCGTACAGGGAGGATGCAAGCCCCGCCCCGTCGGTAAAAGCGCAGGCAAAAGCGCAATCGTAACGCCGGCAACCCATCTGACAAAGGAGGCCAGTAATGCTCCAGTTTTTCAGCGAAAACCTCGCAAACATTCTGATCGTCGCGGGACTCGCGACCATCGTGTCCCTGATTGTCGCCAACATGATCAAAAAGAAAAAAAGCGGCAAATCCATTGCCTGCAGCAGCTGCCATGGCTGCCCCAGCGCCTCGTTCTGCCATAAGCAACAGTAAAAAGTCCAAAAAACAGAGTGCGGATCGTCCGCACTCTGTTTTTTCATGCCGATGCAGCGGCAGCGCACCCGCTCTGTACCCCGTTTAGGATTTCAGACCGCGCCTTCCGACGGTAGCCGCCAAAAACACCATCAACGGGAAAGCGCCGACGCTTTTCCTTTTGCCAGCAGGGCGGTTAGGATCCAACCTTTTTCATCAGCGGTTCCCCGTATTCGTCCACGCCGTCGTCCACGAATCCCAGACTCCGCCAGAACTTTTTCGCCCGCTCGTCGGAACAGTTGATAGAATAGTAGGTGGCGGAATCCTCGTTGGTGTACGCCGTCAGCGCTTCAAAGCAGCGATGCCCCATGCCGTTGCCCCTGTGCTCCGGAAACACCCAAAAGTCCAAGATCAGGCATTTATAGTCCTCGCTCATATAAATGATGTACTGGGCGCAGCCGACGCGCTGCTCTCCTTCGGTGAAGTACACCATATGCACCCTGTCCGGCTCCCTTTCCAAGAACCGTTCGATGGATTTTCTGTACGCGTCGCTCTTGAAATACGCCCGGTCCTCCTCCGAGAAAGTGTCGTCGAAAATATCCCGGTTCAGGTATTCCCAGTGCAACACCCAAAATGTATCGATATCCTTCCTGGGTATTTCTTCAATTCCGATCACGGTATTCTCCTCCCACCGGCAGGACCGGTTTTCGTACCCCCATTCAACCTGCAGGCTTGCAGTTGCATCATATGCAGCCCAAGGACGCGTTCAAGGCACCGTATCCTTTGATTTTGGGCCGGCTCTGCTCACCAAAATCCCTGCCTGGCGAGAATATCCCCCACGGTGCCCACAAAATCCTCCTCTGCACCCCAGGAAAACTTGAAAAACGGTCCCTGCCCTCCGCCGGAGCCGATGGCGTCCACGCAAACCACGCCCCCCTCGCCGCTGACGATCACCGTCAGGCTGGCCTGGTTGTCAGCGCGCCAGTAATACTTCTCAAACACCATCACATAAACCCCTGCGTTCCCCACAGAGCGGTAGATGCTGTCCACCAGACGGCAGCTGATGCCGCTGTTTGGAATCTCGTTCGCCAGCAACTCCGCGATCTCGTCCACGTTACCCTGCCCCGTCATGGTAAGCGATGCCATGGTCTCCTCCTGTTACGATTTGGCTATTGATATGATTATAACGCAAACCAGCAAGAGAGAACAGCGCTTATGCATCAACTGTCCGGATACAACTGCCAAAAAAGCAAAACGAGGGATCGGTATTGCCGATCCCCCATTTTTTCTGGAGGCTGTTATAGAATATTGCTTACTTTTTCATCTGGGACAGGAACTGGGTGTATTCCTCCACCAGCTTGCCTGCGCTGCGGGTGCCCATCAGGCTGACGCCCATATGGTCCAGCATGAACAGGGCGGCGGCCATGGTAAAGGTCCTTGGAACGCCGGAAACCTTGATCTTGGTATCGCCGGACAGGTTTTCGCGCATGATCTGCACCTGCTTCATGGTGGGGAACGCCTGGCTGCCGGTGGCGGTCTTGACATAGGTGATGCCCTCTTCGCAGGCGATCTTGGTCATGGTGGCGATCTCTTCGTCGGTCAGGAAGCCGACTTCAAAGATGAGCTTCGTGTCGCAGTTGGCGGGCTTGCAGATTTCCACGAACTTCCTGGTCTCTTCGGTGACGAGGGCGTAATCCTTGTCCTTCAGGGCGCCGATGTTGATCACCATATCGCAGGCCGAGCAGCCGAGTTTCACCATTTCTTCCAGCTCGAGGTACTTGACCTTGGAGATGCATGCGCCATAGGGGAACCCGATGACGGCGCTGTGTCCGACGCCGGTGCCTTCCAGCTCCTTTTTGGCCAGTTCGATCCAGCAGGAGTTGACGTTCACAGAGTTCACCTGGTATTTTGCCGCGGTTTTGCAGGCGGCGACGATATCTGCAGCCTGGGCATTCGGTGCGAGCCAGGCGAGGTCGAAATGCTTTGCGAATTCTTGGGGAGTTCTCATGTTGGGTTTTCCTCCGTTTTGGTTTATTATCTGAGTTTTTGCTGCGTGATGCTACTTACTCTCTCTGACGGCCTTACACGATCTTTGCAAGGAACTCTTCCAGAGCTTTTGCGTCCATCTCCTTGGGGTTGCTGGTCATGCTGGTTCCCAGGCTCTCTTTGGCGAGCGTGGGGATTTCTTCCTTCGGAATGTTGAGGAACTTGTAGTCCGTGGGAATCCCGATCGCCTTGTTCAGCTCAAACAGGAAGTCGATGCAGGCCCTGGTTCCCTCTCCGGGCTTGGAGAACCGCTTTCCAGTCAGCGCTTCACCCACGAGGTCCAGCTTCTCTCCGGCGACTTCCGCGTTCAACTCCACGACATAGGGCAGCGCGATGCCGCAGGCCTCACCGTGGGGCAGATGGTATTTGATTCCCACCGCCATGCCCACACCGTGGGCCGCGCCCAAGCCGGAGTTCGCAAAGGCCATGCCTCCGATGAGGGCCGCGGCGGACATGCCCTCCCGGGCTTCCAGGTCCGATCCGTCGTCGTAGGCGCGCTTCAGATATTTTCCCGCCAGGGCGATTCCCTTGATGGCCAAAGCGTCGCTGATGGGCGTTGCGCGCCAGGTGATGAAGGCTTCGATCAGGTGGGTCAGGGCATCGATACCCGCGTTGGCGGTCACCTTTTTGGGGCAGCTTACCGTCAGCTCGGGATCGACGATGGAAATCGTGGGAACCATCTTGTCGCTGCGCATGGAGCGCTTGAAACAGGCTGTTTTGGATCCGATGACCGAGTTTTTGGTAACTTCGCTGCCCGTTCCGGAGGTGGTGGGGATCGCGACAAAGGGAACGGGATCAACGGTGACCTTTTTTCCCTTGCCCACGACCTCAAGGTAATCCAATGCGGATCCTCCGTTGGTCAAAAGAGCGGCGACGGCCTTGCCGACATCGATATTGCTGCCTCCACCGAGGGAAATGACGGCATCGCAGCCCTTTTCTGCGGCGATGGCGGTCACTTCGTCCACGAGTTCCACGGTGGGTTCGCCACGCACTTCGGAAAAAAGCTCGTACTTCGCGCCGATGGACGCAAACTGGTTGATGACGCTCTCCGCCGCGGGGGTGTTGACAAACACGGGATCCACTAAAAAGAGGAAATGCTTGCCCAGTCCGTCGATATTCTGCGCAAGTTCCTGGAGCGCGCCGCGCTTAAAGACAATTTTGTTTGCAGTATAAAAAGAAAATTCCATGAAAAAACATCTCCGTTCCACAGGGTCCGGCGGACAATCCCCTCGAATCAGGGGATTGCGCCGCCGGCTTTGGTAGGGTCACAATGGGCAATCTCTATCCCGGATGGCCGGGAATGAACAGGTAAAGGAAGTTCGGATCCCGCGTCTTCTTACACGCGCTCGTTCTGGAATTTGTTGAGGCCGGGGAAGAAGTCGGGTGTGGTCGCTTTGTAGAACCGGTTGTAAAGGTCGAACAGCTCGGCATAGATCTCGACATTCGCCGGGATGGGCTCAAAGCGCTTATCCACCTGTACCATGTTGGCAGCGGCTTCCTGCAGATTCTTGTAGGCGCCATGCCCCACGGCGGCGCACATCGCAGCGCCCAGAGAGGTTGCCTCGGCGCACTTGATGGTCTCCATCTGCTTGTTGAACACGTCGGCCATGATCTGGTTCCAGAAATCGGACTTCGCGCCGCCGCCGGTGACGCGGATCAGGTTGACATCCTGCTCGATGGTCTCTTCGATTCCGATGATCATGCTCTTGATCTCCAGCGCAACGCCTTCCATGACCGCACGGATCATGTCGCCCTTGCCATGCGCGAAGGTCAGGCCGGTGAATGTGCCGCGGCAATCATAGTTGAAGCGCGGGCAGTCCGCTCCGGCCATCCACGCGGTATACAGCAGGCCCTTGGAGCCCACGGGAGACTTGGACGCGAGCTCGGTCATCGCGTTGAACACCGAGGTTCCCATCAGCTTGGCGTTTGCGACTTCCAGCTGGCAGAAGTGATCCTTGAACCATTCGATGGAGCTGGCGGCGGAGCTGGAGTTTGCTTCGATCTGCCACATGCCGGGACTGCAGTGGCCGAGGATCTGGATCTTTCCGTCCTTGTGGCGAACCGGACGGCTGCAGTAGGCGTGCGCAACGCCAGCGGTGCCCACGCACAGGGACATCATGCCGTCCTGGACAACGCCGAGGCCGGTGCAAGCGCAACGCTGGTCCCCCGCTCCGGCGTACACGGGCGTGCCTTCCTTCAGGCCGGTCTTCTCGGCGACGTCCTTGGGAATGCGGCCGCAGAAGGTGCCGGTGTCCACGCGCTCCGTATACAGGGAGAGGTCGAGGTCATACATCTTGGCCCAGTCGGCATTGTATTCAAACTTCGTAGCGTCCGCGATCTTCGAGTATGCGATTCCCGCTTTGTCGTCGAAGTAGTTTTCGCCGGTGAACGCCTTGCACAGCATGGCGTGCATGCCGACGATCTTGTGCGTCTTTTCCCACAGTTCGGGGTGATGCTTCCTGAACCACAGCACCTTCGAGAGGGTGGGCAGCGCGCCCAGCGGGAAGCCCGTCATCGCATAGTCCGCAGCCTCGTCGATGCCGGCCTTGTCCCAGCACTCCCGGATGTAGGGGAACATCTCTGCGCCACGCATGTCGCACCACAGAAGGATATTGTACAGGAAGTTGCCGTCCTTATCCACGGGCACGAAGGATGTGCAGATGTGCGTAAAGCTCACGCCCACGATGTCCTCTGCATTCACACCTGCGTTGGCGATCGCTCCCTTAACAGAAAGGAAGGATTTTTCCACGATGTCCACAGGATCCTGCGAATACCAGCCGGGACGAGGGTAGGTGGTCGCCGTGTTAAAATAGCATTGCCCTATCTCATTTCCCTGTAGGTCATAGATGACTGACTTTGTGCCGGTTGTGCCAAAGTCAACGCCTACTACATACTGTTTAGCCATATGTGTTTTCCCCCTAATTATATTTTCACCCTTTCGCACATGCGAAGGGCAAGTTCGCAAAAAACAAGAGGAGCCTGATCGCCTGTTGCCAGGCAGTGCTGGATACGTACTTGGGACAATAAAGACTACATATCCTCACCAGAAGGTGAGCGCAACGAACTGTTTTTGAACTGTCTGCGTTATCGGTTTGAATCCGAAGTTCCGCTTGAGGTGGTGTTTTAGATACCGTGATGATGGT
>JBMNTV010000029.1:0-22854 GCA_050945915.1 Christensenellales bacterium | reverse complement strand
TGCCACCAGCAGCCAGTACCGCGGCCCATCCCGAAGCAAACCCGACCAGTACCGGCAGCATTCCAGAAACATATGCCCTGCCGTTGATGTTCAAATGCTCGGCAAGGGCGGAATACCGCTTCCGCCTCCTGGTGGAAATGCTGCGCGAAGGTGTACTCAAATTCCGCACCCCCTGTTTGTACATAGTACATCATATGGGGCGCGGGTACTTCATATGCGCTTTGAATAGGGGCCGGCCTGACCAGTGCTTCGTGGTGCGTTTATAAGGCTGCAGTAAAGCACCAGCCCTTTTAGAGCCGCATCAGCAAATCGTCCGTCAATCTCGCCAAAAATTCGGTGTTGGTGGGCCGGCTGCGCTCGTTGCTCACCGAATAGCCGAATAGGTCGATGAGGCAGTCAATATCCCCGCGGTTCCAGGTGGTTTCGATGGTGTGGCGCATCATGCGCTCCACCAGGCCGGGCACGGTGCCGTTCTGCTTGGCGATCATGGGGTAAAGCTCGGTGGTGGTGGCGTTCAGCAGGCCAGGGTCCCGCACGGTGGAAAACAGCGCGGACTTGATGTATCCGTAGCCCTTCAAGTGCGGGGGCACGCCCATGTGCCGCAACAGCTCGGTGATGCGCATCCGGACGAGGTTGGCGTCCACCCTTCTTCCCGCCACCACGATTTCGCTGGAAGCGACGATGTCATACAGTTCCACGGCGCGGCGCGCGCACCAAGTGGCGGAAGCGTGCCTGGGCAGGTAATAGGAGGCACCCAGGGCAATCGCTTCGTCGATGATGCGTTCGATGCTGATCGCCGAGCATACGATGACCACCGGCGGCTTGCGAAGCCGCATCTGCTGGGTGGCGCGAAGGACCTCCAAACCGTCCATGTTCGGCAGGACGAGCTCCAGAATCAAAAGGTCCACATCCCCCCGTTCAAGGCGTTTTACGATGTCGCGCCCATCGTGAAGATTGCCCAGAACTTCGACACTCTCGTTTTGCCTGAAAGCTTCCACCAATGCGCTGGAACTTTTGAAGTCACAACTTTCCGAAAGCAACACCTTGATTTTTTTATTCATGTTACACTCCGCCGCATTTTTTACACGAAATGAGATAATAAGTATTATAAAATACACAGGTGCTTAGCTAATTCTCTATCTTTGACAAATTTCCTTCAATTAATATACAAAACTTAAACACTTTTATCGGTAACATTTAGTGTCCAGTCAGGCAGCAGCGGCGTTCTCGGTGTTCTGCAGCATCCATTCGATGTACATGGCGTAACCCTTTGTCGGGTCGTTGACAAACACATGGGTGACGGCACCGATGATTTTACCATTTTGGATGATGGGGCTGCCGCTCATACCCTGGACGATTCCGCCGGTTTTTTGCAGCAGGCGGGGATCTGTGATCTCCACCACCATTCCCCTAGACCCCGGGCTATTTTGGGTGTTGATGCGGATGATGTTGCAGGAAAAAACCTGAATGCCGTTGCCATCGATGGTGGAAAGGATCTGGGCTTCCCCTGTCCTCACCTCGGTTCTTGTGCCGATTTCCACACCGTTTGGATAAATCGGGTTGATGGGTATCGCGTTGGTAAAGCCAAAAACGCCGAACTCCGTATTGACGCTGATCTTCCCTTTGCCGCGCTGGGAGGAAAACGTCCCCTTTAACTCGCCGGGCGTTCCCTTTTCCCCCTTGACGATCCCGATGATCTCGGCGTCGACGATTTCGCCCTGTTTGACGGGCAGCAAACCGCCGGTGTCCACGTCTGTGATCGGGTGGCCCAGGGCGCCGAAGGCATAGTTGGACGGATCATAATAGGTGATGGTTCCCACGCCGGCCGTGCTGTCCCTGGCCCAGATGCCCAGCTTCTTCTGGCCGTCTGTCACATCGGTTTCGGGCTTTGCCAGAACCGCGTGCTTTCGACCGTTCCTCTCCACAGTGAGGCGCACTTCGTCCTCGCAAGCGGAGACGAGTTCTCCCAGATGGTCGGAATCCTGCACCTCTACCCCGTTGACTTCCAAAATGATATCCCCTGGGGAAAGGCCGGCGGCTTTTGCCGGACTTTGGAGTTCGCCCGCAGCGGCGCGGACGTTGGTAATCCCCACCACCAGCACGCCGCGCATAAACAATCGGATGCCCACCGCCTGACCGCCGGGAATTAAGGTGTGTTCCCCGGCGGCGCGCAGTTCGACGGTGCGTACGGGAATGCCCAGTATGGAAAGGGTGGCCGTGGAGCTTCCTTCCTGGGAGCTTAGCACCCGGACGCCGGAGACGTCCCTTAAGGATTCGTCACCGCTTTGGCGCACCTGAGCGGCTCCGCCGCTGATGGTGATGTTTTCCTGGTTGAGACCTGGCAGAAGCCGTTCGCCATCGGTGCTGATATAGATGGTGTCCGGAAGGGTGAAAACCGCGCGCACCGCGGGTGAAAAATAGCCCAGCGTCAGAACCAGGCAAAGAGATACAAAAACCGCAATGCGCGCGGCAAAATACACTTTTTTCAAAACAGCGACCCCCGAATAACTGATTCCGGCGCTTTGCGCCAACAAGCACTAGTTTTCCGAAGGCCGCGAAGATTTATGTTGGCAAGGATTAACGTCCCCCCGTTTTCAACAACTCTTTTGCGTGGGCAAGGGCTGATTTTCCCGGTTGCGCGCCGCTGATGATGCGGGCGAGTTCCAATTCCCTTTCTTCTTTGGACAGTACACGAACAGAAGTGACCGTCCTTCCTCTTTTTTCCATTTTTTCAATGAGGAGATGGCAATTTGCCATGGCGGCAATCTGGGCGGAGTGGGTCACGCACAGCACCTGCCGCCCCGCAGACAGCGCGCGCATCTTCTGCCCGACGACCGTCGAGATCCTGCCGGAAATGCCGGTGTCGATCTCGTCAAAGATCATGCAGGCGCGGTGAAAGACGCCGCATTCGATGGATTTGAAGGCAAGCATGATCCGGGAAAGCTCACCGCCGGAGGCGACCTTGTGCAGTGGCCGGACGGGTTCGCCCGGGTTGGTGGAAAGCAGCATTTCCGCGCTGTCCATCCCGTTTTCGGAAAATCGGGCGTCCTCCATATCGCTCAGCGCGGCGAATCGGATTTCGAACGCCGCCTTTTCCATGCCCAGCTGGCCCATTTCCCGCAAAATCGCGGTTTCCAGCTCCTTGGCAGCCTTGCGCCTGGCCATGGACAGTTTTTTGCTGCTTTCGTAAAGCTGTTTTCTCAGCCTTGTGATTTCCTCCTCGCCCCTTTTCAAAAGGGCGCGCTTGTCCTCCATCTCTAACAGCTCTTTTTCCGCCTGTTCCTTATAGGCGATCACCTCGTCGATGGTGCTTCCATACTTTCGTTTGAGCTGATAGAGCTTGTCCAGCCGGAGGTTGACCTCCTCCAGCCTGTAAGGGTCGTCGGGCACGTCCTCCCGCAGGGAGCGCAGCTCGATGGTCGCATCCTCCACGGCGTAGCACGCCTCGTCCAGGCGTTCCTTGAGGTTTGCGTACTTTGGGGCGATCCCCGCGATCTCCCCCAGCCGTTCGGCGGCGAGCTGCAACAACGCCAGCGCGCCCCGCTCGTCCTCGTCCCCGCCGTTGAGCAAGCAAACAGCAGTAGAAAGGGCGTTTTTGATATCCTCCGCCCGGGAAAGCAGCCTGCTTTCCTCCGTCAGCTCTTCCTCTTCGCCTATGACCGGGTTCACCGAGCTGATCTCTTGCATCTGGTAGCGGAGCATATCCTCCCGCCGGGCAAGCTCCGCCTCGCTGCCGGTGCCGGCTTTGACGGCTTCGACCACTTCCTTCCATTGTGCGTAGCATCTCGCCACTTCATCTTTGAGGGGGGAAAGCTCCTTTGCGGCGAAACCGTCCAAAAAATCCAGGTGTTTTTCCGGATCGAGCAGCGCCTGATGATCGTGCTGGCCGTGGATGTCCACCAGGGAGGACCCGATGGCCCGAAGGGCGGACAGGGGAACGATGCGGCCGTTGATGCGGCAGGTGTTCCGCCCGGAGAGGGAAAGTTCCCTGGAGAGCACCAGCTCGCCGTCCTCCGCCGGGATGCCGAGTTCATGAAGAAGCGGGAGGGCGCGCTCGTCCAGGTCGAAAAGGCCTTGTGCAACGGCCTTCTCCGCGCCGGATTTGATGAGGTCCCGGTCCGCCCTGCCGCCGAGCAACAGGCTCACGGAATCGATGATGATGGATTTGCCCGCGCCCGTTTCGCCGGTCAAGACCACCATCCCCTCGGGAAGGTCGAGATCCAGCCTGTCGATCAGCGCGATGTTTTCAATATGAAGCGAACGAAGCATAGCATACGCCACCCCTGTCTGCCGATTTGCGACTCCATTCAAATTTGCTGCGCGTCTTGCGGCCATACAACAGCTATTTCATCATGGAGCGGAACTTTTCTACCACCTGGGGAACGTCCGCCTCGCTGCGCACGGCGACGAAGATCGTGTTGTCCCCGGCGATGGAACCGAGGATTTCCGGCCAGCGCAGGGAGTCAACGGCTTCCGCCGCGGCGTTGGCGCTGCCGGACAGGGTTTTCAGCACCACCAGTGTGCCGGTGGAAGTGATGCTGATGACCGAATGGGCAAACATGCGCATAAACCGGTCCACCAGGCCGGATTCTGCCTTGTCCACCGTGGCGTATTTATAGCCCCCTTCTTCCCCAAGGACTTTGATGAGCCGCAGTTCCTTAATGTCCCTGGAAACGGTGGCCTGGGTCACATCGAAGCCGTTTTGGCGAAGGTATTCGGCCAACTCGTCCTGAGTTTCGATGTCGTACTTCGAGATGATGTCAAGCACCATGGCGTGTCTGGCGGTTTTCATGGCATCCTCCTTGCTAGAAAGTGTCAATCAGTAAAGCTTTTGCTTAATAAGGTCAAAGAATTTGTAGGGTTTCAGGCGGATCAGTTTGGTCGTTTCCTCGGCCCTTTTAACCGTGAGGGATGTTCCCGGAATGAACTGGGGATAGCCGCTCCTTCCGTCGCAGGAGATGGAGCAAAACCCGTTCTTCCCGAAGGTGCGCACACTGACCTCGTCGTTTTCGCCGATCAGCGTGGGCCGCGGGCCGATCTTGTGGGGCGAAAGGGGGGTGATCAGGATTCCCCCGGCGGAAGGCAGCATGATGGGCCCGCCTGCCGAAAGGGAATAGGCGGTGGAACCCGTCGCCGTGGCGATCACCACGCCGTCGCAGGGGTATCTGTCCGCCGACTGGCCGTTGACGAAAACCTCGATCTCCGTCAGCCTGGAAGGATCGCCCTTGAACACCACAAAATCGTTCAGGGCAAGCCAGGAGCCGGGCTCCGGGCCGTCCAACACACCGCGGAGCATCATCCGTTCCTCGATGTCGTAATCGTCCGCAATCAGGCGATCCAGACATTCGCCGGTCTCCTCCGGCTCGACTTCGCTCAAAAAACCCAGCCGACCGAGGTTGACGCCGATGATGGGGATTCCCGTCTGCGCGGCCATTCCTGCGGCACGGAGAACGGTGCCGTCCCCTCCGACGGCGACGATCCCCTCAACTTCTATGAGATCTGCTTCCGGCATTCCGAGGGCCTTCGCCGTTTCACCCAGAAAAATGGCGCGTGCTCCCCTCTCACTGGCCTGAGCCGCCAACCGTTTTGCGATGGCGAGCGCCCCGGGCTTTTTCGGGTGGGCGTGGACCCCGATAATTCGCATAGACAAACCCTCCGCTGTATTTTCATTACCATTATACACGAAAAACCGCGTATATACAAAGCATATTCAGCATTTTTATGCACAAATAGGGGCCAAAATGCGCGAGCAGAAGCCCGCGCATTTCGCCCGTATGCCGTTCTTTCCCTTTTTGGTTCATTCCTGCCGAGTTTCAAAAAATTCCCGCGTCATCTGAAGAACTCTTTGTGCCATTGCCTCGTCCGCCGTTGGATCGAGCCCTTCGCCGGGTTTCGCAAGAAGGTGGAGCAAGAATTCGACGTTCCCCTCCGGCCCCTTGATGGGCGAATGATCCAATCCCAGGACGGAATACCCGCCATTTCGCGCGAAGTCCACGATGGAGAGGATCACCTCTTTGTGCACCGCCGGGTCCCGCACGACGCCCTTTTTGCCCACTTTTTCCCTGCCCGCCTCAAACTGGGGCTTGATCAGGGCGACGACCTCGGCGCCTTCCTGCAGGCAAGAAAGCAGCGCGGGCAGAATCAGCCGGATGGAGATAAACGAAACGTCCATGCAGGCGAACTGTGCGGCTTCTTCGAACCAGGAAGGCTCCATGTTTCTGGCGTTTGTCCGCTCCATGACCACGACGCGCTCATCCTGCCTGAGCTTCCAGTCCAGCTGGCCATACCCGACGTCGATGGCATAGACTTTTTTCGCTCCGCACGAAAGCAGGCAATCGGTGAATCCGCCGGTGGAAGCGCCGATGTCCAAACAGATTTTGCCGGCAACGTCGATGGAGAAGACCTCCATCGCCCGCTGGAGCTTCAGTCCGCCCCGGCTGACAAAGGGCTGCGCGCCGCCCCTTACGGTGATCTCGTCTGTTTCCGTCACCATTTGGGAAGCCTTTGAGGCCTTTTGGCCATTGACGTACACCACACCGGACATCACGCTGCGCTTGGCGTGTTCCCTGCCCGTGGACAGCCCCCGGGCGACCATCGCGGCATCCAATCGTTCCCTGCTCATAGGCTCTTCCTCGCAATTGATTCGATCCCATGGGCGATCCCCTGTTCGTCCAGTCCGGCCAGCTTCAGCAGTTCCTCCATCGTTCCGGAAGGAAGGGGGGAATCCGGCAGGGTAAGCGCCGTGACGGGAACCCCCGGCAACGCCGCGGCCAGATGCTCCCCAAGCCCGCCTTCTTTCACGCCATCCTCCACCGTCACCACCGCCTTGCAGGAATGCAGGGCTTCGACGGCTTCGCCGTCCATCGGCTTGAGGAACCGCGCGTTGAGAAGTCCGCAGACAATACCCTGCCTAGAGAGCTCGTCCACCGCCTTCATTGCCGTGTCCGCCATCCGTCCCGTGGCGACGACGGTCAGCTCCTGAAGGGGGCGGAGCAGTTGCCACTTCCCAAATGTGACGGAGCATTCTTCCCCGGCGGGTAAAGCACCCCTGCCGTACCGGATGGCGACGGGCCGCTCCAGCCGGAAGGCCAGTTTCAGCATCTCGGAAAGCTCTTTCTGGGTGGCGGGGGAGCAGACCACCAAATCCGGCGCCAGGGTGAGATAACCGATGTCATATGCGCCGTGGTGGGTGGGCCCGTCCTCCCCCACGGGGCCGGAGCGGTCGACGGCAAACACCACCGGCAGCTTTTGCATGCAGACATCGTGGACCAGCTGATCAAAGGCGCGCTGGAAAAAGCTCGAGTACACGGCAAACACCGGCCGCAGCCCGTTTGCCGCCATGCCGGCGCAAAGGGTGACGGCGTGCTGTTCGGCGATGCCCACGTCAAAGAACCTGTTGGGGAACCTTTTGGCGAATTCCGAAAGGCCGGTGCCCGCGGGCATGGCGGCGGTAACGGCGACGATGCGCTCGTCTCTTTCCGCCAGGGCGCAAAGGGCTTCGCCAAAAATTGCG
This sequence comes from Christensenellales bacterium, assembly GCA_050945915.1. Lineage (GTDB taxonomy): Bacteria > Bacillota > Clostridia > Christensenellales > CALWSW01 > CALNBC01. Next base: position 15,341 of record JBMNTV010000029.1, on the reverse strand, counting down.
CTGTTGGTCTTTTCCGGTTTGACGCTTCGGGCGGACTCCATAAAAAACGGGGCAATGCCGTGAAACCCCTCGGGATTCTGCTCCGCCAGGGAATACCCTTTGCCCTTGGTGGTCGCCACGTGAATCAGTACCGGGCCTTCGATGCGCTTTGCCCGTTCGAACACCCGCTCCAGCTCGGAAACGTCGTGCCCGTTGATGGGCCCGAGGTATTTAAAACCCAGTTCCTCAAAAAACGTGGAGGTGGGGGGCAGCAGCAGGTGCTTCAACCGCGCCCTGCGCCGAACCAGCCAGGCCTTCAATCTGGGCCAGCGCCTGGAGATGTTCCTTTTCAGCACCAGATAGCCCTTTCTGGTGCGCAGCCGCGTCAGTGAAGCCTGCAAGGCCCCCACATTTTTGGCGATGGACATGCCATTGTCATTCAAGACGACGATCAGCGGCCTCTTGTGCCTGCCCGCGTCGTTGAGGGCTTCGTAGGCCATGCCGCCGGTCAAGGCGCCGTCCCCGATCACCGCCACCACGCAGTAATCCTCGCCGCTTAAGTCTCTGGCGTGGGCCATGCCCAGGGCTGCAGAGATCGACGTGCTGCTGTGGCCTGCGCCGAAGGCGTCGTGGATGCTTTCCTCCCTTTTGGGGAACCCCGAAAGGCCGCCGGATTTGCGGATGGTGTCAAACCACGGCTCCCGGCCGGTGAGCAGCTTATGGACGTAGCTTTGGTGGCCCACGTCCCAGACGATCTTGTCCCTGGGGCTGTCAAAGGCGCGGTGCAGCGCCACCGTCAGTTCCACCACCCCCAGGTTGGACGCAAGGTGGCCGCCGTTTTCGATGACGGTGTCGATCAGCCTGGCGCGGATTTCACCGCAAAGGTCGTGGAGCTCCTTTGGGGATAGTTTTTTCAGTTTTTCCGGGGTCATATCGGCGAGTATGTTCAAATCCAGTCTCCGGTTTTAGCTTTTTCGTTTGGCAAGCCTTGCCGCCATTTCCGTCAAGAAGGGTGCGTCGTAGCCTGAGAGGGCTTGCGCAGCCTCCTGGCAGTATTCTTCCTGCATCGTTTTGGCGCGTTCCGCGCCGTACAGCGCCGGAAAGGTCAGCTTTCTTTTTTGCGCGTCCTTGCCCACGGACTTGCCCAGGGAAGCCGCGTCCCCGAAAAGGTCCAGAAGGTCGTCCTGGATCTGGAAGGCCAGGCCCAGCTTTTCGCCGTATGCCGTCAGGGCGCGCATCAGCCCCTCGTCCGCCCCGCCCAAGGTTCCGCCCGAGCGCAGGGAGGCGAGAAGCATGTCCGCCGTTTTGTGGGCGTGGATGTAATGCAGGGTCTTTTCGTCCGGCTCTTTGCCTTCGGAGGACAGATCCTCCGCCTGGCCGGCGATCATGCCCCACACCCCCGCGCGTTCCGCGATTTCATGGGCAGCGTTCAGGGCTTTATTTGATTCATCCTGGAGCGCGGCATGGAGCATGATCTGCATCGCGTAATTCAAAAGCCCATCCCCCGCGAGGATCGCCATGCCTTCGCCGAACACCACGTGGTTGGTGGGCTTGCCCCGGCGGAGGCAGTCGTCGTCCATGGCGGGGAGGTCATCATGGATTAAGGAATAGGTGTGGATCATCTCTACCGCGGCGGCAAAGGGGAGCGCGTCCTTGACCGAACCGCCCGCCAGTTCGCAGGCGGAAAGCAGCAAACAGGCCCGCAACCGCTTGCCCCCGGCGGTGACGCTGTATGCCATCGCTTCGGCTAAGCGCGGGTGGATGCGTTCGTCCGCAAGGTACGCTTTGAGCGCATCGTTAACCGCGTCGACGTAGCTTTTTTGCATTGCCTCGAAGTTCATTCGTCCTCCTCCGGCGCGTCTGCGTCGAAAGCAAGGCCGGCCTGCCTGGAAAGGGCGCGCAGCCGCCCCTCGGCGGCGGTCAGGGCCTTGGTGCAGTTTGCATAGAGCGCCACGCCTTCCTCAAACAGTTTGAGGGACTCCTCCAAAGAAAGGCCGCCCTGCTCCAGCTTTTGCGCAATATCCTGAAGCCTTGCCAAAGAGGCTTCGTATTGCTTCGTCATTCGCGTTCCTCCTTTCGGGTTTCAAGGCCGGTCACGGTGGCATTTGCCCTGCCGTCCGCAAAGGTGAGGACAATTTCCGTTCCGGCGGAAAGCTCGGTGACGGAAACCACCCCTTTGCCCGCCCGTTCGACATAGGCATACCCCCGTTTCAGCGTGGAAAGGGGGCTGGCGGCGTCCAGTCTCGCGCTGCACTCCGAAAGCCCCGACCACAGCAGCTTTTGCCGGCCCTTCACCGCCGCGATCATGCGGGCGGCGAGGTTGTCCAGCGTTTGCAGGTCCCTTTCCACCGCGCGGATCGGGTCGTTGGGCAACAAGGCGGAATAGGCTTCGGCCAAAGCGGCCCGTTGCTGCACGATGGTTCGATGCACCGCCCGTTCCATGCGGAACATCAGCGTATACAGCTCGTCCAACCGTTCCGAGAGCATGGGCCACACCAGCTCCGCCGCCGCGGAGGGCGTGGGGGCGCGAACGTCCGCCACAAAATCCGCGATGGTAAAGTCCGTCTCGTGTCCCACCGCCGAAACCACAGGTTTTTTGCAATGAAAAATGGCTTCGACGACGATTTCGTCATTAAAAGCCCACAAATCCTCCATCGAGCCGCCGCCCCGTGCGACGATAATCACCGAGACTACATCGATGGCGTCCAAAGCGGCGATGGCCGCAGCGAGTTCCATGGGCGCTTCGCTCCCCTGCACCGCAGCGGGGGCAAGCAAAATGTCATACCCCGGGAACCGCCGCTTTGCGACGTTTAAAATGTCATGCAGCACGGCGCCGGTGGCGGAAGTCACCACCCCCACCGTTGTCGGGAGCTTGGGGAGGGGCTTTTTGATGGCAGGGTCGAACCAGCCCAGGGCCTCCAGCCGCTTTTTTGTGCGCTCAAAACGCAAAAAAAGCTCCCCCGCGCCGGCGAGCTCCAGGGTTCTTACATAAAACTGGTATTGCCCGTCCCTTGCGTACAGGGAAACATAACCCCCGACGATGACGGCGGAACCATCCTCAGGCAAGCGGTTCACCCGCGAAAGATCGCTTCTGAACATCACGCAGCGGATGAGGCTCTGCTCGTCCTTCAATGCAAAATAGGCATGGCCAGACGCGGTGACGCGAAAGTTGGAGACCTCTCCGGTCAGCCGGAGGTTTCGAAGCAGCGGGTCGTGGGCGAGCATCCCGCCGACGTATTCGTTCAGCTGGGTGACACTCAGCACGCGAACGGAAGCACCGGCCATGCTAATCCCCCGCAGGCCCCGCCGGAACGACGTCCCCAGCGGGCACGATCAGGCCCTTTTCATAGGCCCGGGCAATCCCGCCCAGCACGCCATTGATAAAATTGGGCGAACGGTCGCCGCCGAACTGCTTGGCGAGTTCCACCGCTTCGTTGATCGCCACACCGGCGCTGGTTTTTTGATAAATCATCTCATAGGCGGCGATGCGCAAAATGCAAAGGTCAACCCCCGGCATGCGCGCAACGCTCCAGCCGTGGGAACATTCGCCGATATAATGGTCCAGCTCGTCCTTCGTTTCCTCGACGCCACCCACGATGGACATGGCAAAGGTGATGTCGTCCAGCGTCGGTTCGGCGTCATACCCGGAGAGCTTCAAAAATCCGCTGTAATCGCCACTCCCGCCCAGAAGACGAGCAAAGACGAGCTTCATCGCAATCTCCCGGGCGACTCTTCTGCTCATTGGTGTACTTTTCCTCCGTTCTCTTGCGATCAGCGCTTGGTCAGTACGCTGAAGATATCTTTTACTCGTCTTGCCAGGCGGTAAAGGCTTTCCAGAGCGTCCCTTCCCTTGTCCTTGGATGCGCCCAGCCACAGCCCGAATCCGCCCAGCAGGAGAATGAGCAGGGTACCCCAAAACCCTGCAAGCATCATGAAGACCGCAGCCAAAACGCCGATTGTGCAGCCGATGATCGCATAGGGATGGGCTTTGAAGAACTCCATGATTCTCTCTTTCAAGAAGGCACCCCCTTACTGGACGCGGACTTTCAGTTCGTTGCTCGGCAAATTTGCCGCCGCGTCCGCCCGTTCCACCACGAACTGGATCTCCGGAACGACAATGCCGCACATCATCTCGACATTGGTCTTGACGGTATCCTGTACGGCGGCGGTAACCTCGGGAATGTTGGCGTCCGGCGCAAGACTGGCCCAAATGCGCACGCTGACGCCCGCATCAACGGGGAGCAGCTCGCACCGGCAGTCGCGGATCTTGGTGTTCGACCGGACGTTTCGAAGGACGATTTCCTCCAACGCGGGAAGGGACAGAAACACCGCGCCGTTTTCGCCCTGTCGCACCAGGATCCCCGGGGCTTTGGGCGCGGTTTCCCTGATCGCATCCCTTTTGCGGACGAACAGGATGCGCAGGCATATAAACACGACCAAAAGCGCCACCGCCGTGGTGATGATGGCTGCCAGGACGCCGGAAGTCAGCGCGTTTGCAAACCAGGTGAAAACCCGCGCGTCCAGGATCCCCCAGGCGATGCCGGAGCAAAGCCCGCAAAGGCCGATGACGCCGAGGATCAGGAGCACGTTTGTAAATCTGTCGAAGGGCTTGAGCTTCATGTTCTTTTCCTCCGTAGGATTGCATTTTGCACAATCAAATAAACGTATGATTCAAGAAGAAAGGCCACCCGTACTGTCTTGTTCCCATGGCGGGCAGCCTGCTGAAGTGGACAAGTCGGTTGTAAAGGTGCGAATCTGCCCGGCAGGATGATGGATTAACGAACGCGGGGCGGCTCTTCTTCCTTGACGGGGACGGGCTCCTCTTTCGTCTCCTTTTCGAGCTGAATGCCCGTGACGTTGACGTTGACCTCGACCACGCGAAGGCCGGTCATGGTTTCGATGGCATTCTTGACAGCATTCTGGATTTCGACGCAGACGTCGTGAATCCGGTAACCGTACCGCACGATGACGAAAAGATCCACAGCGGCTTCCTCGTTGCCAACCTCGACCTTGACGCCCTTCGTATAGCTCTTGCGCCCAAGCTTTTCCGTGATGCCTTCGAAGGTGCTGCCGCTCATGGAAGCTAAGCCCTTGACCTCGCCGGCAGCCAGGCTGGCAATGATGGCGATCACCTCGTTAGCGAACGTAACCTTGCCACCCTTTGTTTCCTGGGCAACGGACTCAACGGGAACTTTTACCTCTTCGCTCATGTATATAACCTCCGAATGATGTTTTTCAATTCCGCTGGGAAGGGATACAGTTCCCCACCATGCTGACAGTATACCAGATTTTTGAAAAGTTAAATAGTGTATGGCGAAAAATTTACGTTTTACCACAAAGTCCAGTCCAAACCCGCCCTTTGGGGGCGGGGCAACGCGTTATTTTTTCCGTTCATTCTATTTATGCGCACAGCTTGCCCGAAGTTCCCGGCGCATTTTTGTGCGCGGCTTGCGCTAAAAGCGCGGCCTTGAAAACCGCCGGCGCATCATCCCAGCTTTTTTAGCACCTTGATTTTATCCGCGGGTTCACCGGTTTCGCTGATGGCGATGTCCAGAATTTGGGCGATTTCCGTGTCCGAAAGGCTTTCCCGGTCCACGACGATGTTCACCGAGCCCTTTTTGACGGTGACGGCAACGCCTTGAAATCCCTTAGCTTGCAGCAGGCCTTCGATGATCATTTCCTTTTCCATCGCGTCGATCAGCGCGAGCTTTTGCTCCTGGGCGGAGGCGCGCGCGTCGCTGTCCGTGTTCTCGTCCGCGATCATTTCGCTCAGGTATTCCAGTTCCTTTTCCCTGGTGGCGTCCCGGTTCGCCCTAAACACGGCAAAATAATCGTCCTCTGCCCCGGCCTCCGCTGCGCCTTCCACAGCGGGGTTTTCCTGCAGTTCTTCGTCCTCGAAGCCGGGCGTGGCTTCGGCGGCGCGAAGCCTGTCAGCCATGTTGTTGGAAAGCGTCATGTTCGCCCAGACCGCAACCGCGATCAGCAAGATGCAGCCCCCTATTGTAAGAATGCGCTTTTTGTCCAGCTTTATCCTCGGTCCTGCGGTTCTTTCGGATTTTTTCTCCTTGCTTTTGCCCCTGATGATTTCCACCGGTTTTTTCATATTATCCCCCTTCCCCCGAGCCCATCGGGAATACTTCTATGTTTGAAGATGGAACGTCCAGTATCGCCTGGGCGGCGCGCAGAAGATCCATGCGGACGGAAACGTCCTCTGCGCCTTCTGCAATGATGATCGCCCCCCGCACGGTGGGGGAACGCACCATCAACACCATCGCCTGCTCGTCGCCCCCCTTGCCCACCGTCACCGGCTCTTCGCTTCTGCTCAGCGATGAGCCGCTATTTTGCTCGTCGACGGACATGGCGGGCACGATTTCCTCGCTGGTGGCATAGGAGATCAGCACCCGGACATCCCCCACGCCCTTGATGGCAGACAGCGTATAGGCGAGCTTTTCTTCCATGCTGTCCCCTTGCATGGAAACCTGTTTCGCCGCTTCTCCCTTTGCTTCCTTTTGCTCCGAATTGCCGCTCATCAAAAACAATGCGACGGCAAGGCCGGCCAGAACCAGATAAAACCCCAGTTCCAGCCAGGGGTGCGCCCTCAGGTAATCCGCGAATTTTTTGATTCCTTCGCCCTTTTTCACCCCAAACCTCCCAACAGCTTTGCAGTGGATGCCAATACCACGCCCAGAAACACAATCCCCAGCACCAGCCTTGCGGCCTTGCCCGAGCCGCTGTCCCCGGCGATCGCCGAAAGCAGCGCAACCATCATCGCCGCGCCGGTCAGCGTCAAAAGCCAATCCTCCATGTTACCCTCAGATCAGCGTATTTCCTGCCGCAGCAATCAGACCGACGGTCAGCGCGAACATCACGCCGATTGCCGCGAGGATGGCAAAAAGATAGGTCAGCACGTCCGCCAGGGCGGAAATCCCCTTCGTCAGCCTGGCGTCCGCAATGGGCTCGATGATCGCCGCCGCAATCCGAAAAGCGAACAAAAGCGTCATGATGTCCAATAGCGGCGAGACCAGCACCCCCGCCATCAGCAACACAGCGCTTGCGCCCAGGGCGTTTTTGACCAGCAAGGAGCAGGCCAGCAGCGTGTCCACGCTGCCAGAAACCAGGGTGCCCACCATGGGGATGAGCTTGTCTGCCGCGTACCGCACCGCCCGGACGGACAGGCCGTCCACGCTTTTCGCCGCGATGCCCATCACGCCGAGATACCCGATGTACAGCGTGGACAGGATGCCCAGCGTCCACTTGATGGTAGACTTGAACAATCCGGTCAGCTTATCCAGCGGCCGCTGCTCGGACAGGTTGCCGATGATGGCACAGACCCCCATGGCCAGCACGGCGGGAAGCAGGACTTTTGTGAAGATCGTCGTCACGCCGGTAGTCAAAAGCGCCGTCGCCGGCGAAAACAACCCGGCGGAGGCCGTCGCCCCGGCAGCCGTCAGCAGGGTCAGAAGGATCGGGAAGGCGATCTCCATAATCCTTTGGGCGCGCACCGCCGCCTCTTTGGCGGTGGCCACCACGTCCGAAAAGGCGTATACCGCCACGATCACCGCGATGACATAGCACACCAGCCCTGCGATTTCCCCGGCGCCGCCGGAGACCCCTCTTCGCATCTCCGCCGCAATGCCGCACAACGCGGCAAGGGCGAACAGCGCGGTCACCAGGGCGAGCCTGCTTTTCAGCTTTTCGCCCAGCAGGGACAAAAAGCCGGAAAACACCCCTTCCGCCTGCACATGCTCGCCTTTTGCCAGACTGCCCACCAGGTCGAGAAAATCTCTTTCCCCGAAGATCGACCTGACAGCATCCGGCAGCCCCTCGTAAACGTCGTCCAGCCCGCCGACCTCAAGATTCTTCAGCTCACCGTCGATCATCTCCCCCACCGTGGACTCTGCGGCAACGGCAGAGGGAAGCAACAGGGCAAGCAGCAGCATCGCGGCGGCAACCACCGCCCTTTTCACTGGATCAGCCCGGAAACGAGGGCGAGCAGCGATTCGATCACCGGCAGGGCGATCACCACCATGACCGCTTTTCCGCCAAGCTCCACCTTGGAAGCGATGGCGGACTCCCCCGCATCCTTGCACAGCTGGACGGCAAGATCTGCAAGGACGGCGATCCCCGTCACTTTGACCGCGATGCCGATATAGTTTTCGCTGATGCCGTATTTGCGGGAAAGCTCCCCCACAAAACCCACGATGGTCTGCAACTGGCCCAGGCTCAGCAGGATCAACAGCCCTCCGGCGGCGAGGGAAAGGACCAACGCAAGCTCCGGCCGCTGATTTTTGACCACCAGCGCAAGAATCGCGGCCGCCACGCCCAGCACGGCGAATTTCATCACGTCCACTTTGGTATCTCCATCCTCAGTAAAGCGAAAAAAGCCTTCGAACGCTGTCAAACAACGTCACCAGTTCGTCTATCACAAGGATCAGAACAAGGATCAGTCCGGTCAGCGCCACCAGGGTGGCCACCTCATCCCTTCCGCTCTGCTTCAGCACGGTGACGACAATCGCCACCACCAGGCCGATGCCGGCAATTCTGAAAATCAGCTCTACTCCCATGCGGACCCTCATTTCATATCATCAGTATGACCGCCGCGACGCCGGTCAGCACCCCCAGCGTCGAGCGGAGTTTCCCGCCGTTTTTCGCCCGTTTTTCCGCCTCCTTGATGGCTGCGGACAGGGTCTGGTCAATCCGTTCAAACTCCCGTTCCACGGCGGCCATATTCCCCTTGCCCAGGGAGCTGAAAAACCGGCTGAGCGCTTGCCGCTCCGGTTCTTCGGCAAGAAGCCTTCCTTCCACCTTCTGCCAGGCTGCCGCCGGTTCCTTGATGGTTTGAAGTTCCCTGGAAAAATCGCCCAACGCCCCTTTTGCGGGAATTCTTATCACCGCGATATTTAATGGTGTTTTGCAAAAGGCGATCTCCGTCCGCAACGCCCGCAGCCCCGCGCGCAGCTCAGTGAGCTCTGCGCACCGCGAGTAAAGTTTTCTGGCGGACCTCATTCCCGCGATGACGCACAGGCAAAACGCCAACACCATGGAAAATGCTCTCATGTTCATCCTCTGCGGGTTCCAGATTTTCGTCCCAAACGCCTTCGATGGTCCCCGGGCCGTTCCTTTTGGAAAGCAGCACGTACCTTTTGAAAGCGCCCTCCTCGTAAAGCCTTTTGAGCACTGGCCTTTTTTTCACGCTTTCCGGTGAGTCCCCGTGGGCGCTGGCGTATACCGCCACCCCCGCCTTGGCGCAGTCCAGAATTGCTTCCGCATCCTCGGGTTTGCCGATCTCGTCCGTGAACACCGCGCCGGGGGACATCGCCCGTAAAAGTAGCATGATCGCCTCCGCTTTGGGGCATCCGTCGATCACATCCGTCCGCTCTCCCACGTCCAAAGAGGGGACTCCCAGGGCGCACCCCGCCAGTTCGGAGCGTTCGTCGGCGATGCATACGTTGACGGGTACGACCCCCTCTCCCGAGGACATGCATCGCGCGAGATCCCGCAACAACGTGGTCTTTCCGCACCCGGGGGGAGAGATCAAAAGCGTGGATTTTCCATAGACGAGGGGCAATATCCCCCGCGCGGCGCCTTTGACCTCTCGCGGGATGCGCAGGCAGAAAAACGTCGGTTCCGCGATGCGCAAAAGCCTTCCCTCCGCCACCACCGCCCTGCCGCAAAAGCCCGCCCTGTATCCGCCAAAAAGGGTAAAGTAGCCGTTTTTCAGCTCCTGCTCGGCGGCGTACAGCGAATGTCCGCAAAGCTCCGAAAGCAGCTTTTCGCAGAGCGCGCGGTCCGCAATCGGCCCGAAGCGCCGCTCCCATCCACGGCCAACGGCCTGGATCGGTGCGTTCACCCGTACGCGAAGCTCTTCGAGCGTTCCTCTTTCGCGGGCGGTGAGTTCTCCCAGCAGGGCTTCAAACAGTTCCGGCAGTTTTGCCGCTTCGGCCATGCCCTCACCTCCTGTTACAAATCGTATGAGCTGTGAGTTTCAAATATACAAAAAAGAAGGACAGACTTTGTCTGTCCTTCTACTTACGAACTCATCATCTACAAGACTAATTATGTTATAATTTGCATAAAGGAGGATAGCTATGAAGAAGGGTTCACGCGCATTAACCTTGCTCTCATTAATCGGCATTGTCGCGCTCTTGTTTCTAACCATATTGTATTTAATTGGATATCGTTTCATCATACCCAATCATACTATACAGCCAGATTGGGAGGTAATTCAGGCTATAAGTACGATTGCTTTGTCGATTGCAACTTTATGGCTAACTTGGAATATTGCCAGAAGACAAGAGCAGATATCTGAAAAACAAGATAAACTTAAGTCTGAAGAAGAAGCCAAACGTTTTCAAATGCAACAAGACATCGCTTCAAAGGAACTACTAGCAAGAGAGTTAGAGCTTAAAGTTCAACTCTACGACAAAAGATATAAGGTATACGAATGTTTTAATAAGTATCCGTTTCCGATTATCGAAGCATATGCCCGTGCAGGAAGAAACATTATACTGGAAGATCAGAATGGACCTCAAGCAATGTCAATGACCATTTTTAACGGTAGCTTCATAAACGGGCGGCAAAAAATTATATCTGAGTTGCAAATCTTAAACGAAAAGAAAAACCTAACAAGTGCTGAAAAAACCAGAAGGTTTACCTTACTACAGCGACTGCAAGTTGAAAATCTTGATTTTATTAATTCTGAAAAAGCAATAATTGATCAGGCTGAGTGATCCAGAAGATGCACAAAAGCTTAAAGCTTTTTTTGAGGCAATGTTCGAATATGCGCTAATTGGTTTTTCAATGATGAAATAGGCTTTGACCTTGATAAAACACAGAAAAAGCTAGTTGATGCCATCGAAGCAATAAAAAGTAGTAACTTGGTTGACAGATTAAAAGAAAATCTTCGTCTTACATTCAATACTATAAGCAATGAGGATTGTCCAGTATTTCGTGTACTTTAAGAGTAACACTCTTGTCTACAATAAAATTATCGGGAGCCAGATTGTTCCCGATAATTTTTCAATTTGTGCAGAGCTAACTCCTTTACTTTCCCTCACATCATCCGCCCGATATCCCGCCGCAGCCGCAGGATGATCCGCTTTTCCAGCCTGGAAATATAGCTTTGGGAGATCCCCATCATGTCCGCCACCTGCTTCTGGGTGCGTTCGGATTCCCCCATCAGGCCGAAACGCAACACCATGATCTGCCTTTCCCGCTCGGAAAGACGAGTCAGCGCGGAAGCCAGGAGTTCCCTGTCCACCTCCCCTTCGATGCCCTGAAAGACGTCCGTCCCGTCGGTGCCCAGAATGTCCGAAAGGAGCAGCTCGTTCCCGTCCCAATCCGTGTTCAGCGGCTCATCCAGCGAAACCTCCGCCTTCAGTCTGGACGTGCGGCGAAGGTGCATCAGGATCTCGTTTTCGATGCACCTGGAGGCGTACGTCGCCAGCTTGATGCGCTTTTCGGGGTCAAAGGTGTTCACCGCCTTGATCAGCCCGATGGCCCCGATGGAAACCAAATCCTCAGTGGGCACGCCGGTGTTCTCGAACTTCCGGGCGATATAAACGACCAGCCTCAGGTTGCGCTCCACAAGGGCGGAACGAATCTCTGTGTCGCCGTTCATTAGCCGCTCCATGGCGTCGGCTTCCTCCTCCGGCGTCATCGGCGGGGGCAGGGTCTCGCTTCCTCCGATATAGTAGACACCCCTGCGTCGCGGGAACAGCTTTCGCAGGATCCGATAAAAAAGCGCCAGCAGCTTATTCATGATCGCACCTTCCCTAAACCGTAAATAGTTCCGGGTTCACCAGAGCCTCGCATTCGACCAGCATCGCGGGGGAAAGGGCGATGCAGCAGCTTTTGTATGGTTCTTCGCATCCGGCGGCGCGCACCGCCGCCACCGCCGCGGGCATTTCGCCCTCGCCGTTTACGGTGGTGTACCGCACAGAAAGACCGGACTCCTGGGGGAAAAGCTCCTTGGCCCTTTCGTCCACCACGATGACGGGCAGGCCGGTGACGTCCTCCCTCAAGGTGCAGCCCGTATCCACCCGGGCGCGCAGGGTCATCGCATGCACCTTGGAGCGCAGCTCGACATGAAGGTCCTTTTCCGGCAGCCTGACCTTTGCCAACAGGTTTTTGATGGGCCGGGGCAAAAAGGTGGAAATGCAAAAGGCGACCAATAGCGCGCGGACCGAGGTGTCCGCATACAGCGCTCCGTCGGAAAAGGATCCCGCCACCATATAGGCCAGCCCCCCCATGATGCAGGTGGAGAGCAACACGCAAAGGCTGCATCGCAGAGCGGTTTTCCAACTGTTTGGCAAAAATGCCCCGGTCATCAAAAAAAGGAGCAACACCTTGATGGGCAAAGACAAAAAGAAGCGGTTGTTCATCGCCAGCGCGGCGACGACAGCAGACCCCGCGCAGGCCAGGGCCGTCATCCAAGGGTTCAGCGGTCGTTTCGCAAAGGGAGCCGCAACGCGAAGGATGAGCAGCCCCATCAGCCCGTTGTCCAGCAGAAAAAGCTCGATATAGACTTCGCGCATATCCGTCCTCTCCCCATTTCACCGCAATAGTGTATCATATTCACCGCGCGTATAATGTAGAAGCGGCGCTGCGAATCCTGTAGGATTCGGGGTGGCCGGGGCGATGAAGTTGCTGACCCCGGATCCACCCAAAGGAATGGGGTTTTGAAATGGAGTATCAACGCCAAAAGGGAGAAACCATATGGTTTCTCCCTTTGAAATCCGGATACGATTGAAGTTTGCCTTCACTGCCGGCATTGATTCGGGAGGCGGAAGAAGGCAGGCGCAAAAGGCAGGGGCCGAACCGTCATTCGATCAGCTCCTTTTCCCGGACGAATCGATGCGCCGCTTCCGCCGCCGAGGGCGTTCCGACGAAGATGACCACATCCCCGCCGTACAGCTCTGCGAAGGGCCCGGGGGAAAGGATGACGGTCTGCCCCCTTCGGATGGCCACGATGGTGGCGCCGGTGCATTGCCAGAACTTCAGCGAGCCGATGTTCTTGCCGATCAGCGGGGAATCGGCGGGAACGACCACCTCGTAATTCGGAAAAGGCTCGATGGCGGAAATAAAAGTCCGCTCGCTTTTGAGCAGCGCGCTCGCCACGGCGTTGATCTGCTTGTTCATCTCGTTGTACTGGTTGACGATTTCCCGCAGCTTGACGCGAAGGGCCTTTGTGTCCGAACGCTCGCTGAAATTGTTGATGTAGCGCTTGGCATTGTCCGCCGAAAGCACAACCGACCCGCTCTGGGGCTTGACCTCCACCACTTTCATGTCCGAAAGCAGCCGCAAAGCGCGGCGGATGGTCTCGGGTGAGACTCCGTATTCCGAAGCCATCATGGACCTGCCGTAAATCTTGGTGCCCTCCTTCAACTCGCCGTTGGCAATCCTGGTCGCCAGATCCAGCGCGATCCGAAGATACTGGGCCGTAACAACCGTTTGTTTCATCAAAGTACCGCCTTATACATCATATTTTATCATTACTATCCGATCAGTTTTCGGTGATTCCTTACAGTCTTTTCCACTTTTTCATTGCTCATGCATTTGATTCGGGCGCTTTTGCATCCTGATTGCAGCTGGAAAAAAGCCTGTGCAGCGTCTGCGCCATCTTGACCCTGGACGCCAAATGCCCATCGTAATACGGGCCGAGAAGCTCGACGCATTCCCGCCGCACCTCTGCCGGGAGCAGGACTTTGCCCATGTCGCTCAGCTCGATCCTTCCCATTCTGCGCATCGCTTCCAGGGTGAGGGGCAAAACGTCGGAGCCACCCAGCTTTTTTGCGCAATCACCGCACACCGCGCCGCAGTCCCGATTAAATCGCCCAGTGCGGAAGGTGGAAGCGCCGCAGTTTGCGCAAAGCGTCGTAGATGGGCCGTAGCCCGCCAGGTGCAGAAACTTGATTAAAAAGCAGATCAGCGTGTCCACCGGCGGGGCGGTTCCATAGGACAAAAATGCCAGCGTGTGGTAGATCAGGGCGAAAAGCTCCCTGGCGGGCTGGCCTTTTTGCATGACCTCCTCACAACAACGGAGGGCGGTTGCGGCTGCGTCCAGCCGGTCGTAATCCGTCCGAAGATCGTAAAAGCTTTCCAATAGGTTACATTGGCTGACGACCTGTATCCCGTTGATTTCCCGGAGGATGTGTTCGCCATAGCAGAACAGCTGGGTTCCGGCTAAGAGCTCACTCTTTGGGCGGCGGCAGCCCCGGGCGGTCACGGTGAGCTTGCCGTGTTCCGCCGTAAGCAGGGTGAGCACCCTGTCGCTTTCGCGATAATCCGACGCCCGGGCGACGATTCCCATGACCTTTGCCGTCTGCATGGACATACCTCCTTTTGTTTGATTATAACATATCTGAGCGCAAAAAGAGAGGGCTCCCCCCTGCAAACAAGGTTTTCTGCAAAAAAGGCCCTTTGCATTTGTGCAAAAAAATCATCCGGAGCAAGCTCCGGATTTGGTATCGTTGGGGTAAAGTTTCAGCACCAGGCTGAAGGCTTTGCGCGGCTCTTTGGCGCGCTTATTCAGCACGTTCGTTTCGGATCATCGACGAAATGCCCGTCAATTCTCCTGATCCCTGCCGCGTTTTGCTTCTTGTTTCGGGCTTTCGCCCACCTTGATCCCCTTGTATCGCAGATAAGCGCGGACGCTTCCCGTTCGGCAGAATCTCTGCCATTCATTGATGTCCATCGCCTCACCCCCAGATCTAGTTTTCCCACAAATGCGAGAAAACTCATTAGGGAAGCGCTGTCAGTTCTCGTCCTGATAGCCAAGCATTCTCAGCGTGGACGCGCGGTTGCGCCAATCCTCTTTCACCTTGATCCAAAGTTGCAGATTGACCCTTGCGCCGAGCATCCACTCGATCTCTCCCCGGGCTCGCTGGCCGATTTCCTTCAGCATCGCGCCGCCCTTGCCGATGATGATCCCCTTGTGGCTTTCCCGCTCGCAGTAGATCGTCGCCCAAATGTCCGTCAGTCCGTTTTCGCGGATCTCCATCTTTTCGATATCCACCCCCAGGCCGTGGGGAACCTCCTCCTTAAGGAGGAGCAGCGCCTGTTCGCGGATCATCTCTGCACACAGCACCCGCTCGGGTTGGTCGGTAACCATGTCGTCCGGAAAATACTTGGGCCCCGGCACGAGGAAGGAGCGGAACTTCCCTTCCAGATCGGCAAGCCCTTCGCCCTTTGCCGCGCTGATGGGAATCACCGCGTTCAGCCAGCTTTCCGCCTCCAGCCTTTCCAATGCGGCTTTGACCTTATCTTTGCTCGCAATGTCGACCTTGTTTACCGCGGCGACCACCGGCGCCTTTGCCCTTTTCAACCGGGCGAGAATCCCCTCGTCCCGCTCCCGGATGCCC
>JBMNTV010000028.1:0-23815 GCA_050945915.1 Christensenellales bacterium | reverse complement strand
AGGCGTGTCGAAAGCTCCTTCACGAAAGGTTAGGGGCGCGGGTCCTGCGCCAATCAAATATTGCCACCTGAAGCGGAAATCCCCGCGCGCAGCGAAAATCAAAAAGCGGCAAAGACCTTCAAGCGCGGGTCTTTGCCGCCGTTTGCGCTTCTTGTAAGAAGCGTTTTTGGACAACTTACTTTGGCAAGCGTCTCAATAGTGCATCAGCTTGTAAAAATAGGGGTATACGGCAAACAGCTGCTGCAGAGTGGTCCTGGAGTTGGAGCCGGGATCGTTGATCTGGAAATTCGAAGCGGTAAGGGAACCGCCGGTAAAGCCCGTGATCACGCACCAGTGCTGCCCCCCCGACGCGTTCTTTGCGCCGATGAGGACGGGTATGCCGCTTTTCAGCAGCTCATAAGCGACCTTGAGGTAATCGCTGCCGAAATAGGCGCGGTAATGGCCGGGCCAATAAACGGCGCCGCCGGGGGTATAGCTCAGCCTGTCCGCCATCTGATTCGGGTAAATGGTGGTCTTGGTCCTGAAGGACTCGGTCATGGCCAGGGCTGTGGTGGGGCAGCCGATGGTGCCGATGGTGCCGCCGGAGATGCCGATGGGCTTGGACGCCCATCTGGAGTCGGTCTGCTTAAAGCTCGGAACACTGAGGGATACGGGGGCATACCCGGTGGCGGTGGTCAGGAATTTTCCGCTGGCGTACCCGAGTTGGGAACCTTTGTGAAGAATCCTGTGCCAGTTGTTCGTCGTGGAAAGCACCACGACGTATTCGCCCGGCTGCAGCCAGCCGATGACGGGGTTTGTGGTACCCACACCGGTGCGCACGTTCAGGTGTCCGGTGGCGCGCATCGCATAGGAGCCGGAAACCGGAGTGATGTAGCTCGCGTAGCAGTATCCGTATTTGCCTGCGGCGTATTCCACCTTCCACCAGTTGCCGCTTTTCGAGATCAGCGTAACATAGCTGTCCTTTTTCAGTGTGGTCACGATTCCGGAAGAGGTGGAAGCGGAGCTTCTTACGTTCAGCACGCCGGAAGAAATCTTCACCCTTCCGGCGGTGGAGCCGGATGTGGCCGCCTGCGCCATAACCGGTATGAGCGAAAAGGCAAAGATCAGCACCAGCATCATTGAGATGAGCCTGCATGTGTTGCGTTTCATGGTTACCTCCTGTCGTATTGCTCCGATCAGCGCCGGATGCCAAAGCGCCTTCGGAGTACTGGATGGGAGCAGCCCGTTTGCTATGCAGTTTAAAGCATTTATACATGGTTGTGTTGGGCCAATATTTACCGACCCGTACCCAATCCCTCGCACACAGGGGCGGAAAAACACAAGCAAAGAGGGCGCAGGGGATCTTTGACAGGGGAGCAAACGCCACTGATGGCGGGGTTTTGGCATGGGTCATCAAAAATTGGATGAATCATTTGAAAGGGAAACGCAAGCCCCCGCGATGAGGGAGAGGATGACAAAAATTTCATAAAAATTCAGCGGCAAACTGGAAAACGCTGGATAAAAATCAACCACCCCTGCCCAAAAAGCAAAAACCGCACTGGTTCAAGTGCGGTTTTTTATCTTTTCCCAGCAGGCTAGATCGTCTCGACTTTGATGAGGTTGGTATTGCCGGAACTGCCGGTCACAGCGCCGCCGGTAATGACGATGCTGTCCCCCTTTTGCAGGTTGAGGGTCTTTTTTGCCGCCTCGGTGGCATGGTAGAACAAAACGTCCGTCGAACGGAAGGGCTCGCTCATCACGGGGGTCACGCCCCATGAAAGGGAGAGCTGGTACCATGCCTTTTTGCTGGTGGTCATCCCGATGATCTGGACAGGGGAGCGGAACCGCGAGATCATCCTGGCGGTAATGCCGGAAAGGGTGCAGGCGACGATGCCCTTGGCGTTGAGGTCGATGGCCATGCCGCAGGTGGAATGGGAAATGGCGTCCACCTGGTTCTTGATCCGAAAATCGGTGGTGGCGAATCGTTTGCGGTAATTGATGTGTTTTTCGGTCTCCTCTGCGATCCTGGCCATGATTTGCACGGTCTGCACGGGGTATTTGCCCGCTGCGGTCTCCCCGGAGAGCATGATGGCGCTGGTTCCGTCGTACACCGCGTTGGCCACGTCGGAAATCTCTGCCCTGGTGGGCCTGGGGTTGTGAATCATGGATTCGAGCATCTCGGTGGCGGTGATCACGCGTTTGCCCAGCAGCCTGCATTTGGTGATCAGGTATTTCTGAATGTGGGGCAACTCCTCGAAGGGGATTTCTACCCCAAGGTCGCCCCTGGCGACCATGATGCCGTCGCATTCCTCGCAGATTTCCTCGATATTGTCCACCCCGGCGCGGTTCTCGATCTTGGCGATAATGTCGATATCCTTTGCGCCGTTTGCCTGCATGAACTCCTTGAGTTCGAGCAGGTCACTCTTGGAGGAAACAAAGGACGCCGCAACGAAGTCCACGTCGTTTTTGATGCCAAACAGCAGGTCGACCTTGTCCTGATCGCTCAGATAGGTCTTGCTGATGACCTTGTTGGGGAAGTTCATGCTCTTGTTGTTGGAAAGCTCTCCGCCGGCAAGGACTTCGCAAATCGCGTCGGTATCCGTCAGCTCTTTGACCTGCAGGATGACAAGGCCGTTATTGACCAGGATCTTGTCCCCCACCGAAAGGACGCCGATCAAGCCCTCGTAGTTGACGGAAACCCTCTCGTTGGTGCCTTCGATCTCCTCGGTGGTGAAGGCGAAGGTGTCCCCGTCGCGAAGGAGGACTTTGCCCTCCTTAAAGGTCTTGATGCGGTATTCCGGGCCCTTGGTGTCCAGGATAATGGCGATGGGCATATCCAGCTTTTCCCGGACTTTTTTGATCAGATCTATTTTTCTTTGCTGCTCTTCGTGTGTTCCGTGGGAGAGGTTGATCCTCGCTGCGTTCATGCCCGCCAAGCAAAGCTGCGTCAAAACTTCTTCTGTTTCGCTCGAAGGGCCGATGGTGCAGACGATTTTGGTTTTCCTCATATTTACACCCCCTAATAAAACCATTTTACTACATAGCCTGTACCATGTTCAAGAAGATTAGAAACGGCGGGTCAGAATGGGTAGAAAAGCGCAAAAAGAGCGTCGTTTGTTTGCCATATTCATGGGAGCTTTTGCGGCGGACCCGCAAGAAAAACGCCGCTTCCCCGGTGGAAGGGAAGGGGCGTGGGAGCCTTGCCCGATATCCCCTGTTGAATCCGGTTGGGCATCAGGTTTCGCCGTAAAGCATGCGCACGGCTGCCCGAATTTCCTGATAACTGGTGCACCGACAGAGGTTGGACTGCAGCCATTCCTCCACCACCAGCTCCTCCGGCATCACCGGATGCCGGGTTTTCAGCGTGTGGCAGACCATCAAAAACCCGGAGGTACAATACCCGCATTGAAAGGCGTTCTTTTCTACAAAGCACCGTTGAACGTCCGCCGTTGCGCCCAGGCCTTCCACGGTCAGGATCGCGTGGCCTTCGGCTTCGGCGGCGAGCATCAGACAGGACTTCGCCGGCCACCCGTCCACCATGATGGTGCAGGCGCCGCAGTCGCCGTTTTTGCAGCCGGGCTTTGCGCCGGTCAATCCAAGCTGCTCCCGGAGAACGTCCAGCAAAAGATCCGACGGTCGGATGAAAACGTCCCGATTCTCGCCGTTGACGTTCAGCGTCACCACCGTTTTTCCGTCATATCGCACCATTTTCCCAATCCTCCAGCAAAGCTGTCAGCGTGTTCTTCAGCACAAAGAGCCGGTATTCCCCAGAAGCCTCGGCGTCGGTATGCGCCGGTTCGGGCAGAAGCTCCGCCGCTTTTTGCGCCCGGGCTTGGGGCGTTTGTGTCCGGTCGTTCAGCACCGCCTCGATTTTGCCGCTTCGAAAGGGGAAGGAACAGACCCCCGAAAAGGCAATGCCCAGATAATCCCCCCGAAAGAGGGCACAAATGCTGACGAGGGGATAGTCGATCTTCTCGTTCGCCGTTTTTTTGGCGTGGAAATGCCGCGCCGAAAGGCACCACGCCGGGATGTGCACCGTAACGACCATTTCCCCGGGGTCCAGCCTCATGCGCCGCCAAAACGCGTCCCTAAACGGGAGGGTGCGGCAACCGCCGGGGCCGCAGAGCGTGATTTTTGCATCCGCAAGCAGCAGCGGGAGGCTGGTTTCGCGGTAGATGATGGTGCCGCACAGGTTCCCGCCCAGGGTGATCCTGCATTGGTTGGTATGATCCGCGATCCTCCCGCAGGCAAGCCCCAGCAGGGGGAACAATTTGGATTCCTTGATCTGGTTCAGCGTGCAGGCCGCGCCGATGTGCAGCGCCCGGTCGTCCACCTTCAGCTCCCTGCATTCCGGGATGGTTTTGATGTCGATCACAGCGTCGGGCCGGATGCTCCCTGCCCGGCACATGGTGATGATTTCGCTGCCCCCCGCGTAGTAAACGGCGTTTTTCCCCTCGGATGTGAGCTGTGTATGAGCCTTTATCGCTTCTGCCAACGTGTTCGGGCGGCAATAGGTAAAGTCAAACGGGATCATGGCCATCTCCCTTCGACATGTTCCAAAGTCGTTCGGGGGTGAGGGGAAGGGAGTTGAACTCCTTTCCGAACGCGGCGGAAAGGGCGTTTGCCAGCGCCGCGGGAATGCCGATGATGCCGTGTTCCGAATAGCTTCGCATGCCATAGGGTGCGTCGTCCTTCGGGGTTTCCACAAATCCAACGCGATATTCCGGCTCCTGGCCGATGTGCAGCAGCTTATAGGTGCGCAGGTTCGGCGTTTTCGGGATGCCGTCCTCGTCGTAACACATCGCCTCCCGGCTGGCCAGGCTGATGCCCATCGCCATCCCCCCGGCCACCATGGCGCTCATGGATTCGGGGTTCATGACCCTGCCCACGTCCATGACGGTGGAGGCGGTCAGGATGCGGTAGGTAAAGGTCCGCAAATCCGCTTCGATCTCCACGATCTGGGCGCCGGGCGTCCAGGCGGGGCCGGTTTTGCCCTTTCCTGTCGCGGGGTTCAATTGGCTCAGGCCCTTGAGCATGAATCCGCCCCGCCCCAGCGCCGGTTCGCCGATGGACGCGCCGTCTGGCGCCTTGTACCCTTGAACGATGTCCTTAAACAGGATGAAGCGCTCGGGATTCTTTTTGGAATAGACCCTGCCGTTGCTGATTTGTACGTCCTCCACCGCGCAACCCAAAGCCTGGGCGCCGTTGGACCGAAGCTGAAACAGCAAATCGTCGGCAGCCCGAAGGACGGCGTTCCCCGCCATGTACGTGGTCAGGCTGGCCACGGTCTTCCAGTGTTCCGGCGCGGTCAGGGTGTCCACGCCCATGGAAACATGCACCTGATCGGGGCTGATTTGCAGCTTTTCTGCAAGAATCTGGGCAAGGTGGGTCAAAGAACCCGAGCCCATCTCCACCACCCCCGTGTTCAGATTGACGCTCCCGTCCGGGTTAAAGGTGACCAGCGCACCGGAAATGGCGTCCGTCGGCGGGTTCGCGGTTTTCCACAGGCAGGAAACCCCCATCGCCCGGACGGTATGCGGCTTGACTGGTTTCGCCTTTGTGCCCTCCCATCCGGCGAGCTTTTTCACTTCGTGCAGGCAGTGGGTCACATTGCCCGTCAGGCTCATGGAGCTGACCACCTGGGAAGGGGTGGTATTGCCCGGCTGGATGGCGTTTTTGATGCGCAGCTCCAGCGGGTCCATGGAGCATTCCCGTGCAAGAACGTCCAGCGTCCGTTCCACGCAAAACGTGTAGGACTCGTGGGCAAAGCTGCGGTAGGACGTGGCATAGGTGTGGTTGGTGTAGACGCACAAGGCGTCGCAGGACAGGTTTTCGATGCGGTACGGCCCCGTGCAGTCCACGGCGATGGCCTTGGTCATATACGGCGCAATATCGGTATACGCGCCGCAGTCCAAAAAGAAGGTCATCTCCGCCGCCTGGATGAGTCCGTCCCCGGTTGCGCCGATTTTCACGACGGCTTCCAGCCCCAGGCGGCTGGGGGCGGAGACCATGTCCTGCTCCCGGGGGACGGTCAGCCGGACGGGCTTGCCGCCCACGCTGCGCGAAGCCAGATAGGCCAGAATCTCCAGCATGACGGGGGCCTTGCCGCCAAACCCCCCGCCCACGAAGGGCACCTGCACCCGGATCTTCCCCTGGGGAATCAAAAAGGCTTCGGAAAGCTGTGTGCGGACGGCGTAGGGCGACTGGGAAGACGTGGTGATCAGCACCGTTTCGTCCGCGGTGATTTCCGCCCGGGCGGTGCGCACCTCCATGGCCATGTGGTCCGAAGGCGGCAAAAAGAACCGCCGTTTAACCACGGCGCTGCAGCGGGCAAAGGCTGCGGCGGCATTTCCTTTTCGCATGCGGTATCTGCTGGCGATGTTGGTGTTTGCTTCGGGATAGACGTCCGTGACTACTTTTTTGTATCCGTTCGGCTGTTGGTGTACCAGCGGCGCGCCGGCCTTCAGCGCCTCAGACGGGGTCAGCACCACCGGAAGCCGCTGGTATTCCACCTCGATCATCCGCACGGCCCTTTCGGCGGTGGGTTCGTCGATTGCCACCGCCATGGCTACCGGTTCCCCCGCGTAGCGCACGATTTCTTTGGCGAGGGCGGGGCGGTCCAGAACCAGCGGCCCAAAAAGCTGGGGGCAGTCCGTGCCGGTGAGCACAGCCTTCACGCCGGGCAGCGATTCTGCCTTTTTCGTGTCGATGCGGACGATGCGGCCGTGGGCGCAGGTGCTGGTGAGCAGCCGGGCACAAAGTACGCCAGAGGTGGGCAGGTCGTCGGTATACTTCGCCCTTCCCGTCACTTTGTCCCAGGCTTCCTTTCGGCGGACGCATTTTCCAACAGCTCGATGCATCTGTCAGACCTTTCCTTTGGTTTGATGAGGCTTGCGCTTATTCTTGGGCAACCGGGCTTTGAATATTTCCCCATGGCGGGAAAATACTAAAGAAAAGCCAAGAACCAAAGGAGAACAACATGAATCCGTTCGAACTCAAGCCCATCAAGGTCGAAGATGGGATCATGGACTGGAGAACCGTCTATCCCAAGCCATACGACAAGATGACCGTCGACCCTTACACCAAAGTCCGGATCATCCTCATGAACGGAATCGAGGTGGAGGCCGCCATCTTCAAGCACCAGTTCCATCGCAACTGCCCCAACAACGACATTCGCCGCGAACTCGCCCTGACCCGCCGCGTGGAGCAGCAACAGCAAAAGCATATCAACTGGCTGAAGCCCATCGACGAGACGGCGCTGGAAACCACCATCGGGTACGAGCATGTCGCCGTGGACCTGACCGCCTGGCTCGCCCAGAACGAGCCGGACCCGTACGTCAAACAGGCGCTGGATTTCGCCCTTTTGGAGGATTTTGACCACCTTTACCGCTATGCGAACCTTCTGGACCTGGACGCCCAGATTCCCGCCGAGCAGCTGGTCAGAAGCTATGTGGACATCACGCCGGGTCGGCCCACCATCGCGGAGCACAGGTTCCCCTTCGATTCCGTCAAAAACGCCCTGGATTTCAAGAAGGCGGACATCCGCACCAAGCTGAACACCCTCATCATCACCTCCGGTGAACAGCAGACGATGAATTTTTATATGAACCTGGGCAACACCTATTACAACGATCTGGGCCGTCAGCTGTATCTGGAGATCGCCATGATCGAGGAGCAGCACGTCAGCCATTACGGTTCCCTGCTTGACCCCAACTGCACCTGGCTGGAAAACCTGCTGCTGCACGAATACGTGGAATGCTATTTGTACTACTCGTTCCTGCAGGACGAAGTGTGCCCCAATACGAAGTCCATCTGGGAAATGCACTTTGAACAGGAAGTCGCCCACCTGCACAACGCCGCCGCGCTGCTCAAGCAACACGAAGGCAAGGACTGGCAACAGGTGATTCCCGGCGGCGCGTTCCCAAAGCTTTTGCACTTCCACGACACCCGGGATTACGTCCGCCAGATCCTGGGCAGTCAGATCCTGCTGACGGCGAACCGGGAGCAGTACGCCCCCGTTTCCGAGCTGCCCAAGGACCATGAGTTCTTCTGGTATCAGAACCGGGTCAACCACGACGTCAACGCCGTCGCCAGCCATGTGGTCATCAAGAATCACCAGGCGAAGTACAACGTCGATTACCGGGTGGAAGAAAAGCCAAACCCCGTGCCGGAACTGGCAGACCGGACGATGGACAACACTCAGATCGCCAGAACCCCGTAGATGCGGGTTGAACATTACAACTGCCCGGCAGTTCGTGCCGCGGAACAATGCAGAAGGGAGGGGATATCCTTTCGTGCGACGCAAAAAGCCACCGGTAAACGGTGGCTTTCATTTCATTTGCCGAAAAATTACTATCAGCGCGCGCAAACGCAAAAAAGCCGTTCGGCGGACGGGCAAAGAGCGGCGCGCACCCCATCGAAAGGGCGCTATCTTCTTCGAAACATCTCGGCAACGGCTCCAACCACCACGCCGACGCCCGCGCCCACCAGCAGCCACAAGAGCAGGTTGCTCAAAAGAATCCCCAGCATGATGCCCGCGGCCGCGAAAAGGCCGATGACCACACCCATCGTCAAATACTCCGATATGCCGCGCTTGTTTCGCATGAATGTTCCTCCTGTCATATGAGAAGTTGAAGCGCTCTGGGCCGCTTGACCAGCTTATGACCGGATGGCAGCCGGGGCTTTTGTGCCTTCTAGTATCCAGTATACAGAATCCTCCAGGCGAAACAAGGGTTTCGAATGGATTCTCCCCGTGGGGACACAGATAGGTTCCGGCCTGCCCGAAATTGCGCCCACAGGGCGCATATGTTCAGTGTTCCGCTGTTTTGACGAGCTATGCATAACGATTCTTTGGGAGATTGAGTTTGATTGCGGTGTCCTTGGGATGATGCCGGGCCGACGGGAAGGTGGCGCTTGTCGTGCGAGGGCGCTGCGAGCGCGAAGGAACGAAAAACCCGCCGAAGCGTATGGCTCCGGCGGGCTCCGATTTTGGAAGGGTTACAGATCAGTCGGCATACGCCGCGGCTTTTTCGCCCGCGATGCGGCCGAACACGATGTTGACGGCGGCGGGGTTTGCGCCCCAGGTGCCGTCGTTGGCGCATTCGCCGGCGGCGAACAGGCCGGGAATGACGGTGCCATCAGCGGTGAGGACCTGGGTGTCCACGTCGGTGTTGATGCCGCCGAAGGTTCCCTGAACCCTGCAGGTCATGCGGCAGGCATAGAAGGGGCCTTCGTCAAAGGCCATGTTCAGCATGGCGCGGCCGAACTCCTCGTCCTTGCCGTTTGCGACATAGCCTTTGTAATTCTCGATGGTCTGCACGAGGTTGGCCTTGTTGACGCCGATCTTGTCCGCAAGCTCCTCGATACTGTCCGCCTTGACATACAGGCCGAGCTCGCCGTAGTTGCGCACGTCCGCAACGCCCTCGATCAGGGAGTTGTCAAAGATCGCCCAGCCGCTGCCGCCCTGTTCCACAACCTTGAGTCCCACGCCGTAGGCCCCCTGGTCGTTGACAAAGCGCTGACCATTGTCGTTCACAAAGACTGCTCCGGTGTTGAACAGGCTGCCCATGTAGTAGTAGTAGCCGTTGTCCGCGGTGGTATAGGTGAAGTTGACGCGGATGTAATCCATGTTCTTCAGCTCTGCGCCCACCGCCTGGGCCATCAGGTGTCCGTCCCCCGTGGCGCCGGCAGTGCAGGAGAAGTTATATCCCTTGAGGGCGGGATAATGCTGGGAAACCAGCTCGTTGTTGGCGCCGAATCCGCCGGTGGCGATGACGACCGCCTTGGCAGAGATCGTGTAATCGCCATGGGCAGTGGAAACCTTCACGCCTGCGACTGCGCCGTCCTGCATGACCAGCTCCGTCGCCTTGCTGTTGATGCGGAGGTCCACGCCAGCCTTGAGGCATTCGGCCTTCAGGGCGGAGATGATGGTGTTGCCCAGCTCGCCCACCTCGCGGGAGGTGGTGACGCTGGTCTGCCCGGCGGCTACGGTCATGGGTGCGCCGATGCTGCGCAGCCAGTCCGCGGCGGCGCCGTTGTTGTTCGCCAGCACGGTGAGGGCTTCGGGAGTCCCGTTGGGATTGCCGTTGATCAGGGTGCCGGCCAGGGCTTCCGCGGTGATATCGCTGCCCAGGGCGTTGTGGGTCTTGTCGCCCACTGCGCCAAAGCCTTCGATGGAGTAGTTGGAAGTGCCGCCGACGATGCCCAGCTTCTCCAGAAGAATGACCTTTTTGCCCGCATATGCGGCGTGGATGGCAGCGGTCATGCCCGCGCCGCCCGCGCCGATGACGACGACTTCCGCTTCGGTATCCGCGTGGGGAACCTCGATGGGGGAAACCGGTGCGCCAAACTGGGCGGGATCGCCGCCGGCCCTGGTGATGGCGTCCCTGACGGCTGTCAAGAGCGCGGCGCTGGTGATGGTGGCGCCGCTGACCATGTCCACGTTCGGCGACTGGTTCTCGACGATCAGACCGGGATACAGGGCTACCGGCACCGACCCGGTGTTATAGGTTTCGTTTTCGCTGATCACTTCGATGGCGTCGATGCTGCTTTCGCCAACGGTGACCTTGACCACAATGGCGCCGTTTCTGCCGTTGCCAACGCCGTAGTAATCCCCAGGGGTCATGCCAGTCTTCGCCTGCTGATCGCCGTTGACGGGAGTTTCTGCCTTTTGCGTGGGGGCGGGCTCGTCCGACGGGGACTGGGGAGCCTCTCCCGCGCAGGCCGTCATCGCCAGCAACACGCACAGCAGCATGGCGACGAGGGACAATACATTTCTTTTTTTCATTGCTTTTTCCTCCTTCCTTCCACGGCCGCAAAACGGGATGCGGCCCTGTTAATTAAATGCTATACTATGGGGTAACCACAGGGTCAAGAACAGAAGAGGTGTTTTTGTGAAAGTCACAACAAAGAAGTTTGCGGCCAGCCTCGGCATCACGCCGGAAACCATCCGCCATTACCGGGAAATTGGCCTGTTGCGCCCCAAAATGAGGGAAAACGGCTATTATGACTACACGGTGGATGACGCTCTGACCGCCCTTTTGACGAGAGAGATGCGCGCTTACGACATGCCCCTCGAGTTCATCCGGGAATCGTATGCTGCGGGGAATATCGCCGAGTACAACCGTCTGCTGGAAGAACGGGAAGCTGCGCTGTACCGCAACCTGGAACGGATCAAACTGGAACTTGTCCGCATGCAGGAGACGAGGGTGTATGCCAGCTGCGGGATGAGGATCCTAAACGGGGTGGAGGAGTTTGACGGCCCGCCCACCTGGGCGGTGGCCGCGGCCAGCCGTTCTTCGGGCTTTATCACGGAATGCCGGTTGCCGGCATGGGTGGATCACTTTCCCTTCACCTATGTTTCGGCAACCATACCGCTTGAGGAACTGAACCAAAAGCGCAATGACGAGATGTACGACGTGCATATCGGCTGCGGCGCGTTGATCCATTACGTCGAAAAGTTCGACCTGCCCCTTGATGGCAAGTCCTTTTATCAGCCCGGCGGGCATTTTATCCGAACCTGCATCCGGACGAGAGACATCCTTTCCCTCACCCCGAAGGACATCGCGCCGCTGCTGGATTACGCCAAAGAGCGCGGCTATGTCTTCGCAAGCTGCACCGGGGGAAGGCTGCTTTTCATCGAAAATATGAGGGAGGAACCGGTTTATTACCTCCTGATTTGGGTGCGGGTGAACCCGGCATAGCTTAAAAGCAAAACCCGCTGCGAAAGCTAATCGCAGCGGGTCTTTTTTGTTTGGCGGCTCGTTAAAACGTGGCAAACGCCCTTCCATAAGCCCAAAGCCAATTACCCCTCGTACCGCAAGGCCTCGATGGGGTGTTTTTTCGCCGCCTTGTTGGCGGGGTACAGCCCAAAGAGCAGGCCGATGGCGGTGGCGAAGGCCACGGCGATGCCGACGACGCCGGGGGACAGGGCAAAGGTGAGCACGCCGTCCGCCAGCAGCGTGGCAATCTGGATCAAAAACCAGGAAGCGACGATGCCGATCCCGCAACCCATCAGGCTGACCACCAGCGCCTCGATGAGGAACTGCATCATGATGCTGCCCCGGCTCGCCCCGATGGCCTTGCGGATGCCGATCTCCCTGGTGCGCTCGGTGACGGAAACCAGCATGATGTTCATGATGCCGATTCCCCCCACCAGCAGGGAGATGGCGGCGATTCCCCCCAGGAGACAGGAGAGCATCGCGGTGATATTGTCCAGCGCGTCCATGATGGCGGACTGGTTGAAGACGGTGAAGGCGTCCTCGTCCTGCTTGAAGCGGCTCATCATCAGGGCGGTCAGCGCTTCTTCGGCTTCCACCATGCTGTTGGGATGGGCGGAGGAGGCGTAAAAGGTGGTGATGCCGGAGATCGAATCGGACATCCGCATCGCGACGGTATAAGGAACATAGGCCGAAACCCTGTTGCCCATCATGCTCATCATGGTATTGTCCTCCTCGAGGACGCCCACCACTAGGAAGCGGCGGCCGTTCAGGGAGACGCTTTCCCCGACGATGTCCTTCTTTCCGAACAGGTCCATCGCGGCGTCATGGCTGAGCACGGCGATGTAGCTGCTGTTGGTGACGTCCGTCCTGCGCAGAAAACGGCCGTATTCCACCTTCAGCCCCCGGATTTCGCCGTACTCCGGCGTGGTGCCGTAAACGGTGCAGGGCTTGTCCGTATAGCCGTTTTTCGCCGTTGCGCCGAACTGCCCCATGGGCGCCACCGCGGCGATCTCCTCGTTTTTGGCGATCTCTGAAAGATCCTGAAGGCGCAAGGGATTGCCCTTGTCGTCTAAGATGGTCACATAGAGCAGGTTGGTGCCCAGGCTGGAAACCTGATCGGTGATGGAGGTGGTGGCGCTGCTGACCAGCGAAACCAGCACCACCAGGGCGATGACCCCGATGATGATGCCCAGCATCGTCAAAAACGAGCGTATTTTATTGGAAGCGATGGCCTCAAGAGCCATTTTCACGGATTGCAGTATCAAGCTTCCTCCTCTTGGACCCGGCCGTCCAGGATGCGGATCCGGCGCTGCGCCTGACTGGCCACTTTGCTGTCGTGGGTGATCAGCACGATGGTGTTCCCGCTTTTGTGCAATTCCAGGAACAGGCGCAGGATTTCGTCCCCTGTTTTGGAATCCAGATTGCCGGTGGGCTCGTCCGCCAGCAAAAGGGTGGGTTTTGTGACCAGCGCCCGGGCGATGGCGACGCGCTGCTGCTGCCCGCCGGAGAGTTCCGCAGGCTTGTGCTTTCTGCGGTCATACAGCTCCACCCGCTCCAGCGCTTCCGCCACCCGTCGCTTGCGTTCGGCAACCCCGACGCGCTGATAGATCAAAGGGAGTTCGACGTTTGCCTCTGCCGTCAGCTTGGGAAGCAGGTTGAACCCCTGAAAGACAAATCCGATCTTCCGGTTGCGGATGCGGGCCAGCTCGGTTTCGGAATACTGGTCGATGGACTGGCCGTCCAGGATGTATTCGCCGCTGTCCGCCACGTCCAGGCACCCGATGATGTTCATCAGCGTGGATTTTCCGCTTCCCGAAGGGCCGATGATGCTGACGAACTCCCCGTCCTCGATGGAAAGGGACGCTCGGTCCAGGGCGCGGACCTCCTGCCCGCCGACGTGATAGATTTTTGAGACTTCATGCAGTCGTATCATCGCGCTACTCCTGCCTTGTGCCAAATGGGCTGCCGCTCCGGAAGGTGCGCCCCGGCCCGAAGTTCATCAAGATTTCGCCGGATGCCGCCCTGTAATAGACCTCGCTGCCTTCTGCCAGACCGTCAAGGATTTCCACGTGTTCGCCGTCCGAGCTGCCGGTGACCACGTCCACCTCGCCCAAAAGCTCGCCGTCGGCGTTTTTCTGGGTGTAAACATACACGCGGCCGCCGCTTTCCTGCAGCGCGACGATGGGCAAAAGCAGGATGTTTTGCTTTTCTTCCACCAATATGGTCGCCGTGGCGTTCATGCCGATGCGCATGGCGTCGTCTTTTTGGACGCGCACTTTGACGAAGAACTTTGCCACGCCGCCGGTGGTGGTGGCGGCATCGGCGATTTGAATAATCGTTCCGCCAAAAACGCGGTCGGGGATCGCATCGAAGGTGATTTCCGCTTCCATGCCGACTTGAATGGACAGGATGTCCAGCTCGTCCACCTGGACGCTCAGCAGCACGCTTTCAGCGGGGGCTGCCGTCAAGGCGGTGACCATGTGTTCCTCCGAACCGCCGGCAGCGGTTTGCGTTGATGCCGGAGCGGCCAAAGACCCGCCGGTTGTAGCGGAGGCGAAGCTGCCGGGCGTGTTGCCGCCGGAAGCGGTGGTGGTTTCGCCCGTCGATTGCCCTTCCTCGATGTTCACGCTTTGGATCACGCCGCCAAAGTCCGCGATCAGGGCGTTGGACCTGGACAAATTCAACAGATGATCCAGTTTCTCCATCAGCTCGGCGCGGTCGGCGAGGAGCTGCTGGTACTCCAGCGAAATGGAGAGGTCCTGAAGGGTGACGAGGGTTTTGCCTGCGCTGATTTTTTCGTTTTCGGACACATGGACGGTCCTGACCCTGCCATCCGTCGCGACGATTCGGATGGGCTGATGGACGTACAGCCTGCCGGTGCCCAAAACATCGCCGTTTTTGCTGTGTATCGTCACCGGTTCGTCCAGTCTGGGGCCGTTGTCCGTCAGGGTGATGGTGCAGTTCCCGCCCAACGCTTTTTCCACGGTGCCTTCCTTCACGCTGCCGTTTTCCAGCAGTACGTTCACCCTGTCCCCCACAGACAGCGCGGCAGTTGTCGAGAAATCCACCGCCATCTTGCCGTCCAAAGAGAGCAGCAGCAGCGCGCCGTGCTCGTCATACACCTTTAGGGCGTCATCGCCCTTTTTCGCATAGATCCCCTTGACCCGGCCGCTCACATGGGACTTGACGGTTTCGGTTTCCTTGCGGTCCTTGGCGCTGTTGATGCTCCTGTCCAGCGCGTCGATGCGGCTGCGCACGGATCCGATTTCTCGCTTCAGGGAAAGGGGGTCAATCGTGGCAAGCGTGTCGCCGGCGGTCACAGCGTCCCCGCTTTCCACCAGCACTTCGTCGATGGTGATGCCGGTGGGGATTTTGATGTCCTGGGCATCGTCGTATTCCAGATTGCCCGTTCCCACTACGGTGATGGACAGATTCCCCGTTTTCGCGACAGCAGAGCGGATACTGCCCGCTGCCAAAGGCGTTCTTCTTCTTTGAATGGCAGCCAAAGCGAGGATGATCACGGCCAGCGTGATTCCCAGCGCCAGGGGCCATTTTCTGTTCCTTTTTTTCGGGCTTGCAGTCTTGGACTGACGCATCCGAACCTCCTTGTGATGGTGAAATAATAGCGGCCATGAAAACCGCCTGGCTGCGGAACCTGCCTTTTTCGGCGAGGGCGCACCAGGCAAACCGCCTTTCGCCTTTTGCCCCAGTAGGATGCTTTCAAAGCCGAAAGGACTTGAAGTGCGGGGCGCAGTCGGCGCGCTTTTTGGTTGGCGGTCAAGGATCAGGCTTGTTTGAAGCCTGTCCCGGCAATGGCTTTTGCTCCGGCGCAGAAGGAAAGCAAGGCGCATGCGGGCATAGTCGCCATCAGGCCTCCCTGCAAAGCTGGCGCATCGCCGATAGGGATTTGCCCAGTTCGTCGAAACTTCCATAAGAATCGCTGTACGGCTCGATCATCGCTGCGCCCTCGTAGCCCGCGTCCTTCAGCATCCCAAACAGCTTCCCAAAGTCGAAGGTTCCCTTCCCCGGAAGGCAAAGGCCGTAATCCGGCTGGGAAAGGTCGTAATCGCAAAGGTGGACGTGGCAGAGCATGCCGCCCATGGCTTGCAGGAATTCAAAGGGATCTCTGCCGGAGCGCACGGCCTGCTTGATGTCCAGCGTAAAGCCGAGGTTTTCGCAGGTGATGTGCTGCATGATCTCCGAAACAAATTCAGGATAGGAAAAAAGGCACCAGCTCACGTTTTCCCAGGCCAGGCGAAGACCATAACACCCCGCCATTTCCGCTAGCTCCGAAACGATGGGCCCGATCCGCTGATACTGGGCGTTTCGGACCGCCCCGCGCAACCGCGCCGGCCCGTGAAAGACGAGGCGCTTCGCCCCCAGCAGCCTGCCCTGCTTCAAGACCTTCTTGAAAAGATTTCGCGCGTCCTGCCGTTGGCGGAGGGAAAGCGAAAAAAGCTGGGGCTCGAACTGCGGGCTCATGGCGTGAACGGAAACGACTTTCAGCCCAAGGTCTTCCACCCGTTCCACGAGCAACGCGCCGAATTCCGGCTCGTACTCGCTATACGAATCCAGGAAAACCTCGCACACATCTGCTCCGAGTCCCTTGATGGCAGTCAGGGCGTCTTCGGTCTGCAACCGCGAATAAAAGGAAGCCGTCGAGATCCCAATATCCATGACCACTCCAAAACACGGCGTTGTTTTTGTCTTGGTTGCCGCATTTTGCTATATTATAGCATACTGTTCTGCTATACTGTGAATGGCAAAGCGACAGGTGGGCAGTTGGGGGGCGGTTTTCGGCCGTGGTTCCGTTTCTGCCATTGCCCTGCGCGAAAATCCTACCCGTTTGCTGCTTGCTTTGCCGAGTTTTTCCAAAAAAACGCCAAGTTTCATTCAATTTCGGAGGTGCCCATGGCCAAAAGAGGATTTCGACCCGTTTCTTTCCCCACCCATTCTGCCCACCCCATGCTTCCGCTGCGCGCCACAAAGACCAGCGCGGGGTACGACTTTTTCGCCCCTTGCGACATCGTCATCCCGCCCCAGAAAAAGGCGGTGTTCGCCACGGATGTCAAGGCAAAAATGGGGGAAAATGAGGTGTTGCTCCTCGTCGTCCGCAGCTCGGCGGGGATGAAAAGGGATCTGATGGTCGCAAACACCGTCGGCGTGATCGACAGCGACTATTATAATAATGCGGACAACGAGGGAAACATCCACATCGCCCTTCGCAACCTTAGGCCCGCCATGGAGCTTTTAGGGTACCGCCGGGTCGTCCTCGCTTCCGGAGAGACCGTCGAAATCCCCGTCATCAAGGATTTAAACGAGGAAAACACTGTGGTTATCCGGGCGGGGGAACGGGTGGTTCAGGGGGTTTTCCTTCCCGTGCTCTTTGCGGACTCCGGGGATTCGGACACAACCCGTTCCGGCGGATTGGGAAGTTCCGGAACATAACTGCATATTGATCACAATGCCCGGTTCGCATATAATTGAAAAAACGTCCCAGGAGGCAGAAAATGATCGTAATCGGCATATGCGGCGCCAGCGGGAGCGGAAAGTCCACGCTGGCGGAAGAGATCAGGAATGCGTTGTCCGTTCCCACCATCGTGATCGGGCAGGACTGGTATTATAAGGACCATTCCAATCTTCCGTTGTCCGAACGGGTCAACCTGAATTACGACGCGCCTTCCATCTTCGATTACGATGAGTTGTTCGCCGACATTATCGCCCTTTCGGAAGGGCACCCCATCACCAAAAAGGGCTATGACTACGCCCTGCACCTTCGCGCTGACACCGATACGATCATCGAACCGCCGGATGTGCTGATCCTGGAGGGCATCCACATTTTTTATGACAAGCGCCTGCGGGACATGATGCACCTCAAGGTCTATATGATGGTGGATGTGGACGTCTGCCTGCTTCGCCGCATCCAGCGGGACATGAAGGAGCGCGGCCGCACCATCGAGGGGATTTCCCACCAGTACCTGACCACCGTGAAGCCCATGTATGAGCTTCATGTGTCCAAATACGTCAAGCTCTGCGATTTCGCCGTCATGCGCGGCGGCAGAAACCGCCAGTCCATCGAGGCCATCGTCGCTTATATCGAGGCTTTGCTCAAACAGGATCCCAACCCGCAGCCCCTGGAGCAGGAGGAGTGATTCACCGCCCCGTCAGCCATCGCACGAAGGACGCTACGCCCTCCTCGATTTCCGTTCTGGGGCAGTAACCCAGCTCTTTTTTCGCCTTTTCGATGCAGGCGAGGGTGTGCTTTGCGTCACCCTCCTGCATCGGCGTTTTTTTGACGCGGGCAGTTCGACCGACACAGCGCTCCAAAAGGGCGATCAATTCCAGGGTGGACACGCTCCGGCCCCTGCCGATGTTGTAAACGCCCCTGCCGCCTTCCGCCGCAAGGTCGGCGGCGCGGATCAGGCCGTCCACCGTATCGCTGACGTGGGTGTAATCCCTGGTGCAGTCGCCGAACACCGTGATTTCCTCCTTTCGGAGGATGGCGGTGGCGAATTTTCGCAGGGCGAGGTCCGGCCTTTGCCGCGGCCCATACACCGAAAACAGGCGGCAGCTGACCGCGCCCCTTTTTTGGGACCATCCGAAAGCGGACACCAAAGCCTCTGCCGTCCGTTTGGACTCGCCATAGGGCGAAATCGGCAAAAGAATCGCGTCTTCCGAAAAAGGAAGCGCGCCGTTTCCGTATACCGAGGAGGACGAGACGAAGACCACGCCCCGAACCTCTGTTCTGGCTGATCGGGCCAGCAGCGCCGCGGTGCCCCGGACGTTGACATCCCAATAGGGCTTTGCGTGCTGCATCGATTCCCGCACCCCTGCAAGCCCCGCAAGATGGATGACCACCTCCGCGTCTTTTAAGGCGGCGTTCAGGGCGCGCTCGTCCCGAATGTCCCCCTTGATAAAATCAATCCGCCCTTTGGATGTCAGATACGCAAGGTTATCCAGCTTGTATGCGGGGTCGTAGTTGTTTGTCAGGCTGTCCAGCACCCGGACTTTGTCCCCGCGGTCGATGAGGGCGGAGCAAAGGTGTACGCCGATGAACCCCGCGCCGCCAGTCACCAGAACGCGCATCGTTTCATCCCCCCAGTCCTTATTACCTATTCCCTGACAGGCCTTCGCTATGACCGAACAAGGCAATCGCTTTTTGAGGGGCAGTTTCTGCGGAACGCGTGGCAGGCTGTGGATTTCATCATCCGCGGTTGCAAAATGCGCACTGGTCTGTTCGCTGCCGCGATGGTCGCCTTCTCTGGCTTTCCCGTTTGAAAACCTGCCCTGTGTTCAGAATAGGAGGGGACGAGTCCGTCGCAATACTCAGCGGGGCGAGCCGAATATCTTCAACAACTTTGGCGCAGCGGCTTTGCGAAGGGCAAAGGGCGTTCCAACAGCAAAACCTGGGGTGTTCAGGGCAGCGTCGCGTTTGCGGTCCGGCTGTCGATCGCTTTTGAAGATGGGATTGCCAGGGCGGACTGGCTGGCGCATCGGGATCTAACCATCTGCAATCAAGAGGAAAACAAGGAAAAGGGAGTAGACGTTTTTTCGCGCCCGGAGGCGGCTGGAAAAACGTTGTCTTGGCTTTTTATTATTTTTGCGGTAAAGTGTTAAGGATGGACATGGATGCGCGCCCTTCGCTTGAATTGACTTGTGGAGCAATAGAACATATGAAGAAAATCAAGACTTTTTTTAAAAAGAATATCATAACCATCGTGGGAACCGCCATTTCCCTTGGCCTGGTTGCCTATTTTTGCATCACCACCGGGATTGACACCTTCGTCCAATCCTTTTCCAGGCTTTCGCCCCTGTGGCTGATCGCCGCGATCCTGGCGATGTTCCTTTACTGGTTGTTTGAGGCTTTGGCGCTGCATGTCCTCGTGCACCATATCTATCCCAAAAGGCGGTTTGTTCGCTCGTTCCGCATCGCGATGGTGGGCCAGCTCTACAACGCCATCACTCCCTTTGCCTCCGGCGGCCAGCCGATGCAGCTTTATGAGATGACCGTCAACGACGGCATGAGCATGGGCAGCGCCAGCTCGGTCATGACCAGAAAGAGCCTGGTGTTCCAGGTGGGGGTCACCGCTTTTTCGCTGATTGCCCTGGTCTATGCCTATTCCTTCTTCGCGAAGAACATCTCGGGATTCTTGGTGGTCACCAGTCTGGGGCTGGCGCTGAATCTGCTCTATCTCACCGTGCTGTTGATGCTTTCTTACAACCGCAAGCTGACCAGCAAGCTGACCAACGCCTTCGTAAAGGTCTTCACCAAGCTCCGTCTGATCAAGAACCCCCAGACCATCCACGAACGGGTGAACAACCAGCTTCGCCTGTTCCACGAAAGCAGCAAGATGTTTTCCACTGCAAAGCCGGTGGTTTTCCTCTCGTACGTTCTGACCTTTTTGCAGCTTTGCTGCTATTTCCTCATTCCCTACTGCATCTATCGCTGCTTTGGGCTGGTGGGGGCGCCGGTGGCCATGATGGTCGCCGCCGCAGCCTATGTTTACATGATTTCCGCCTTTATGCCCCTCCCGGGGGGGTCGGGGGCGGCGGAAAGCAGCTTTTATATGCTGTTTCTGCTCTTTTTCAGCAATTCGGTTATTGCCCCCGCAATGCTCCTTTGGCGGACCATCACCTATTATTCCTGCCTGATCGCGGGCGCCGCCACGATGGCCACCGTCAAGGACAAGAAAGGTTGCACCGCAGACTGATCTTTCGCCCCGATTGACAAAAGTCGGGGCGTTTCCTTTTGGTTTTTCCTATGCTATAATATAGTGGGGTCGAATGTTGACGATATTGCCCGCTTTGGAGGATACCTTATGCCTATTGTCAGTTATTCCGAGATCCTCGCCTCGGCAGAGCGGGCCGGATATGCCGTCGGCTGCTTTGATGCCGTGGATTCCATCACGATGGAGGCGTACCTTGAAACTGCGCAGAGGCTGCGCTCCCCCATCATACTCGCCCTTTCCCAGGCGCATTTGAACTACGTCAACGGCGAAGCGCTCGTCCGGTCGATGCTGGCCAAGGCCGCGGAAAGCCCGGTGCCGGTCTGCGTGATGATGGACCATTGCCGCACGGTGGAGGACGGGAAGCGGGCGGTGGAATGGGGCGTCAACGCCGTTTTGCTGGATCTTTCTGACGCGCCGTACGACGAACACCTGCAGGCGATGGCCGCATTCGTCCAGTACTGCCACCAGCGCGGGGTGTGCGTCGAAGGCGAGCTCGGCAGGCACGGCACCCGCTGGTCGAAGGAGGCGGGGGGATCCTTTGCCACCTGCCAGAAGACCGACCCTTCCATCGTTCTGGACTACGTTGAAAAAACTGGGGTGGACGGTCTGGCGATCTATGTGGGCAACAGCAGAAGCACCCTGGACGACGATGCCCGATTGGATTACGCGTTGCTGGACGATCTGAACAGGCTTTCCTCGGTGCCTTTGGTGCTGCATGGCTCATCGGGCATCGACGGGGAGGATATCGTGAAGATGGTATCCCGCGGCATTTGCAAGGTGAACAATTACACCGAAATCGCCCGGGCGGCCATCTGCGCCCTGAGGGATGTGCTGGCAATCCCCACCTGGACTGAATACCACGCCTTGCCGGTGGTTGCCAAGCGCGCCATGGTCAAAGTCGTCGAAAAGAAATTGCATCTGTTCGGCTGCGCGGGCAAAGCCTGAGGGCAAAACTCGTCCTTGCATCCGCCATATTCGCGTGATATACTAAACAAGCAATTGTGCTCGGGAGGATTTAACGTGGAAGCTCTTTACTGGATCATCAACATCGTGCTCATCTTGGGCTCTCTGGCTGTCATTGGCCTGGTCATCATGCAAAAAGGCACCCAGGGTAGCGGTTTGGGCGCTGTTTTTGGCGGTTCTACGGATAATTTTTTTGGCAAGAATAAGGGTAAGACTGCTGAAAGCAAGATGAAGCTGTACACCAAGATTTTGGGTGTTTTCATAGGCGTACTTTCTGTGGCTTTGTGCCTCATCATCAAGATCGCCTAATTGAACCGGCCTTATTGCGGTGCGTTCAGCAGAACGTACCGTTTTTCTTTCGAATAAAACAACGATAGGAGTATGGATGATCAACGATCATGATTTAACCACCGTCAACGGTGAAACGGGGGAATCCCAGAAGGAAAGCGCTCCGGCGAGTTCCGAAAAAACTGCAACAAAGCACAGGCGCCGCCGCACCAAGCAGGCGCAACCAGCCAAGGTGAAAAGCGCAGAGGGCGCAGAGGGCAAGGAACAGCAGGAAAAGCAGAAGCCCAAAAAGGCAAGGCGCCGTTCCCGCCCCAACAGGGACGTTTCCCTCGAAGACCCCGCCGCCGCCATTCGCCAGCGGATTTTCGAGATTGATGACGGCGACGTTTCGGAGGGCATGCCGCCGATTCTGCCGATCCTTCCCGAATGGTCCGGCTCTGCGCCGGTGCGCGGTAACCTGTCCGTAAAACAGGTGAAAAAAGTTCAGGCGCCCCGTTCCGAAGAACAGGCAGCGCCTGCGCAAGCCACTGCTCGCAAGAGTGCGAAAAAGGCAATCGTGAAGGACGATGCAAACCTGCAGCAGGCTATTTTGGACTGCCTTGCCCAGGCCGGGATTCCCCAATCCCCCGAAGCCCTGCTGGGCAAGCTCGCCGTCCCCGCGATGGACTTTTTTGCCGCGCTGGACGTTTTGGAGGCTTCGGGGCAGCTGTTTACCACAAAAAAGCATCGCGTGGCCCTTCCTTCCCAGCTGGGATACATCACCGGCAGGATCCACATCACGTCGAAGGGATTCGGTTTCCTCACCCCTTCGGACGGCTCGGCGGACGTGTTCGTCGCCCAGCGGGATCTCAACAGCGCGATGCACGGCGACCTGGCGGTGCTTAAACTGACCGGCTCCGGCGGTCATTCCCGGGACGGCGAGATTGTCGCCGTCATCGAGCGCGCCCGGAAGGCCCTGGTGGGCAGATTCGTGCTGGAATCCGGCTCCCCGCGCTTCATTCCGGATGACGCAAAGGCGGGCGGGCCGTATCCCGCCATCAACCTCCGCCGGGGCGGGGCAAAGGACGGGCAGAAGGTCGTCTGCGAGATGGATTATGACGCAAGCCCCATCACCGCCAGGGTGACGGAGGTGCTGGGCTGGCCGGATGAAGCGGGAACGGACGTGCTTTCCATCATCCGCGCCCACGATATTCCCGAGCAGTTCCCCAGAACGGTCAAAATCGCCGCAAGGAGGGTTCCCGAAGAAATTTCGGAGGACGACATCCTGCGCAGGGAGGATCTGCGCCGCTACACCATCGTCACCATCGATGGCAGGGATGCCAAGGATTTTGACGACGCAATCTCCCTGGATAAACTGCAAAACGGCAATTACCTGCTGGGCGTGCATATCGCGGACGTCGCCCATTACGTCAAGGAGGGCGGCGCCCTGGACAAAGAGGCCCTCAGAAGGGGTACCAGCGTCTATTTTGTGGACAGGGTCATTCCCATGCTGCCGGAGGAGCTGAGCAACGGCATCTGCTCGTTAAACCCCAACGAGGACAGGCTGACCCTCTCCTGCTTTATGGAGATCGACCAAAAGGGCAACGTGCTGTCCCACCGGCTTTCCGAAACGGTGATCCGCTCGTCGTACAGGCTGGTCTATAAGGACGTTACCCAGCTGCTGGAGGGCAACGCCCGCCTGCGCAAGAAGTATCAGGCCATCTTGCCGATGCTGACGGACATGGCAGAGCTTTACGAGATCCTGAACCGACGCAGAATCCGGCGGGGAAGCCTGGAATTCGACCTTCCCGAATGCAAGATCACCCTGGACGAAAAGGGCCGCACGGCGGACGTGTCCCTGTATGACAGGGGCATTGCCAACAGGATCATCGAGGAGTTCATGCTGGTCTGCAACGAGACCGTGGCGGAGCACATGGCCCATCTGGACCTGCCGATCTTGTTCAGGGTGCACGAGACCCCGGACCCGGAGCGCGTCACCGAGCTGGCCGCCTTCCTTGCGGGTTTCGGCCTGACCCTTCGGGGTTTGAAAAACGGCCTGCACCCGAAATCCCTGCAATCCGCCCTTTCCAAGGTGGAGGGCAGGCCGGAGGAGTCCATTGTCAGCCGCGTGGCTCTGCGCTCCCTGAAAAAAGCGCG